>JAKAED010000108.1 GCA_021820105.1 Actinomycetes bacterium
ACGCGCAGCTCAACGTCCGCGTCGATGTTGCGTCCGACGATCTCAATCCTTCCGGAGCCGCGCTGCTCGACCCCATGGCGCACCGCGTTTTCCACAAGCGGTTGCAGCGAGAGCACCGGCACCACGGCGGGCAGCACCTCTGGCGGAACCTGCAGGCGCACCTGCAGCCGGTCACCGAAGCGAGCGCGCTCGAGCCGCAGATACTTCTCCACGTAGTTGAGCTCGTCGGCAAGCGTCACGTACGGCCGCTGCCCACGGAAGGCGTAGCGCGTGAACTCCGCAAACTCCGTCAGCAGCTCACGCGCCTCCTCCGGCTTGGAGTGGATATAGCCGGCGATGGCCGCCAGGGCGTTGTAGATGAAGTGCGGCGAGATCTGCGCGCGCAGCGCCCGCAGCTCGGCGCGCGCCAGACGCTCCGCCTGCTCGTCCATGGCGTTCAGCTCCAGCTGGGCCCCCACGAGGCTCGCCGCCTCGGCGACCGTGCGGGTGTCGTTGGGTGTCACGCGGTGGCCGCGCATGTACAGCGCCACGAACGAACCAACGAGTTCACCCGCGACCACCAGCGGGGCCGCGACCGCGGGCCCCAGCGGGCAATCAGCCGACTCGCACTCAATCTGCGACTCGACGTGGAGTCGATCTTCATCAGGGGGAGCCGTGATCCGGATCAGCGGGTCGCCGGCGTGGTGGTGGTCATGCCCGGCGCCCTCAAACGCCAGCACCTGCCCGCGGTCACCGAGCGCCACCGCGGAGGCCTGGGTGAGGGTGAGCAGGTGGCCGGTGACCTTGCGCGCCGAGTCAGCTGAGAGGCCGCGGCGCAGGTCCGGCAGCATGCCGTTGGCGGCGTGCAGCGCCGTCTGCATGGCGCGCACCTCACTGGAGATCACCTTCGGCGGCCGCAGGAGGCGGATCGCCGCAAAGACCGAGACCGCGATTGCCAGGCCGACGACAACACCGATTAAGAACCCCACGCTCGATCAGAGAGCATAACCCGCGCCCGGTGATGGTCTCCGTCCGACGCGCTCAGACCATGAGCGCGCGCCGTTCATCTTGCTCATTGCGCCGTTTGGCGCAGTTATGCGTCCGTCCGGAGATTGGAGCTTCCAGCCGACCTGCCACGGGGGTAATGTGACTTTCGTCACATGATCTCTTAGGAGAGGAGAGAAGTTGGCCACAGTAAGTGAAGAAGGTCTGGCCTCTGGGCGGCAGGCGGGCGCATCATCCATGACCGGCGGTGCCGGCTGGATGCCGGCAAACCCCGCACCACTCGGACTGTCGGGCTTCGGTCTGACGACCCTAGTGCTGAGCTTCATGAACGCGAACCTCGTCAGCCCCAAGGACCTTGGTGTGGTCCTGGGCATGGCGCTGGCGTTCGGCGGTCTCTGCCAGCTGTTGGCGGGTATGTGGGAGTTCCGCACCGGAAACACCTTCGGCGCGGTGGCGTTCTCGTCATACGGCGCGTTCTGGCTCTCATTCTGGGCGCTCGTGAACTTCAACATCGGCGGACTGGGCGCCGGAACCGGGTCCGCACTCGGGCTGTACCTGTGGATGTGGGGCATCTTCACCGCCATGCTGTTCCTGTGCACGTTCGCGTCGCCGCGGGCCCTGCAGCTGCTGTTCCTGCTGCTGACCGTGACGTTCATCCTGCTCGGGATCGGCAACTCAGGCGGTAACGCCAGCATCGTCCACGCCGGTGGCTACGTCGGTATCGCCACAGGCGCCCTGGCCCTGTACATCGCCTGCGCCGACATCATGCAGGCGGTTTACAAGCGGTCAGTGCTACCGGTCGGCTAGCACTCACGCCGTAGAAAAACTCCCAACCAGGTGACGCGTCCGGCCGGTGGGCCGGGCGCGTCACGCGTTTGACAGCGAGGAGAGTGAAGATGGCAACAGGACACACCACCCGCGACGAGCATGAGTTGGAGCAGGAGCTCGCCGCGATGCTCGATATCGAGCGCTTTGATCCGCCTGCGGAGTTCGTCGCATCAGCGAACCTGACGGACCCCTCAATCTATGCGGAGGCGGACGCGGATTGGCAGGGCTGGTGGGCCGGCCAGGCAGAGCGGCTGACCTGGTTCAAGCAGTGGGACCAGGTGCTGGATGACTCCAACCCGCCGTTTTACAAGTGGTTCGTCGGAGGCAAGCTGAACGTCTCCTACAACTGCCTGGACCGTCACGTGGAGGCAGGTCGCGGGGATCGCGTCGCCTATCACTGGCGCGGTGAGGAGGGGGCTGAGGAGGACATCACCTACTCAACGCTGCTCGCCCGGGTGCAGAAGTTCGCAAACGCGTTGAAGGACCTGGGGATCGGCAAGGGCGACGTCGTTGGGATCTACATGGGCATGATCCCGGAGGTTGTCGTCGCGATGCTCGCCTGCGCGCGCATCGGCGCGGTCCACAACGTCGTCTTTGGCGGCTTCTCAGCCGAGTCGGTCCGTGAGCGCATGGAGTTCTCGGAGGCCAAGGCGCTGATCACGGTCGACGGCGCAGCCCGCAAGGGCAACATCGCGCCGATCAAGCAGAACGTGGATGCGGTCATGGGCGACCTGCCGCACCTGGAGCACATCATCGTGGTCAAGTCCAAGGGGACCGATTGCGAGATGCAGGAGGGGCGCGACGTCTGGTACCACGAGATAGTGGAGCGCGCCGCCGACATCTGCCCGGCCGAGGAGATGGACGCGGAGGATCCGCTCTTCATCCTCTACACCTCCGGCTCAACCGCGAAGCCAAAGGGCATCCTGCACACCACCGGCGGGTACCTGACCGGTGCAGCGAGCACACACCAGAACGTCTTTGACCTGCACGCCGACACTGACACCTACTGGTGTTGCGCGGACGTGGGCTGGATCACCGGCCACACCTACATCGTCTACGGGCCGCTGGCCAACTGCACAACGGGCGTGATGTACGAGGGTGCGCCGGACTACCCGCACAAGGGGATCTGGTGGGAGCTGGTTGAGCGCTACAAGGCGTCGATCTTCTACACCGCCCCCACCGCCATCCGCGCCTGCATCAAGTGGGGCGCGGAGCACCCGGACAAGTTCGACCTCTCATCGCTGCGGCTGCTCGGCACGGTCGGTGAGCCGATCAACCCCAAGGCGTGGCTGTGGTACCACAAGGTGATTGGCGGCGGCCGCTGCCCGATCGTCGACACGTGGTGGCAGACCGAGACGGGCTCGATCATGATCTCGCCGCTGCCGGGCATCACCTCCACCAAGCCGGGCTCAGCCACCCAGCCGATGCCGGGGATCCTGGCCGACGTGGTTGACGAGCATGAGGGCAAGCCGGTCGAGGAGGGCCAGGGACTGCTGGTGCTCAAGCGGCCGTGGCCATCCATGTTGCGCACCCTCTACAAGGAGGATGACCGCTTTGTGGAGACGTACTGGCGGCGGTTCGGCAAGGAGACCTACCTGGTCGGCGACGCCGCCCGCCGGGACAAGGACGGCTACCTGTGGGTGATCGGCCGGATCGACGACGTCGTCAACGTCAGCGGTCACCGGCTGTCCACGGCAGAGGTGGAATCGGCGATCGTCGCCTGTGAGTCGGTGGCGGAGGCCGCGGTGATCGGCCAGTCGGATGAGCTCACCGGCCAGGCGATCACCGCCTTTGTGACCCTGCAGGGCACGATCGAGGGCTCCGGCGAGGTCGAGGATGAGATCCGCGCCGGGGTGGCCGAGCGGATCGGGAAGTTCGCCCGGCCCAAGCGGATCATCTTCGCCGATGACCTGCCCAAGACCCGCTCAGGCAAGATCATGCGCCGCCTGCTGCGCGACATCGCAGAGGGTCGGGCGCTGGGTGACGTGACGACGTTGCGTGACCCGACGGTGATGGCGGCCCTGGAGCACAAGATCCAGGCCGAGCAGGCAGCCGCAGAGGAGTAGGAGCGGCTGCCTGAGGGATCTCAGCGTGGGTTGCGGTCAGCGGACCGCAACCCACGGGATCCCGCTACTTACGGCGCTTGCGCTTGCTGCGCCCGGCGCGCGGGTTGGGCGGCGGCTCCTTGCGGCTGCGATCGACCGCGGCCAGCACCTCCTTGTCGGAGACGCGGCGGCGGCGCTGAGCGCGTGTCCCGCGGGGCTCCGGGGGCGCAGACTGCATCGGCGCCCAGGGCATTGCCTCCCCCGACTCCCAGGCCGGGGGATCGCCGCCAGGCCAGCGGCGGGCGAGGATCACAGCGGTTGCGACCAGCCAGCCGCCCTGGATGATCGGCGTCAGCACCGGCACGACGATCAGGAAGAGCGCGCCGGAGACCACGCCCGCATAGCCGACCGGTCGCGTGAGCAGGCCGACGCGCATCGCGCTCAGGCTGGCAAGCACAACGCCAAGCGCGAGCAGCAGGTTGCCGAGGTCCAGCAGCAGACCGGGGATCAGCACCACCGAGGACTTGAAGAGCGCTGTCGCCTGCGGGTAGCTCTGGTTGCCCGTGGTCACGAACTGGTGCGCCTTCTGGGTGAAGATCACGACGTAGATGACCGCCATCACCGACGCCAGGGCGGCGCCGACGAGCAGCGTCAGGCGCACGGCGCTCTTCAGCTGTGGCTGCCTGGCCTGGGCGCTTCGGTGCAGCCAGAACAGCAGCGTGCCGACCCCAGCCAGGCCAAAGAGATCAAGCACGGCACCGACGATGTCAAGGCCCGCGCGCTGGTTCTCCGTGATCAGCGTGACGGTCACCTCGTTGACGGGAGCGTGCGCGCCGGACAGCTGCATCAACTGCGCGCCGACGATCAGCAGCGCGGCGAGGAAGGCAATCACCGCGTAACGCGGACGCAGGCGCGATTCGTATTGGACCTGCTGGGCAACGGTGCTCATTGAGCGCGATCTTAGAGAGTGCGCAGCAGGGAGTACGATTGGAACATGGAAGGAAGCGGCTTTGGTGGTCTCTTTGGAGACCCGGATGAGATTCAAAGGCGGCTCGGTGAGTTCGCCGAACAGATGCAGGGAGCACAGCGGCTGGCCTGGGCGGACAACGCAATCAAGCTCGCGGTCGACCTGACCGTGGCGGCGATGAACCGCGTGAACATCCAGGGCACAACCGATCAGCAGGCCGAACAGTTGCGGGCCGTGATGGCCACCGTGTTTCCTGAGGCAGTGACGCTCGTGCGCGAGGCGCGCGAGGGCCTGTCCTGAGCACCCTCGCCTAGGGCACAGCTCACGCACCGGTGATTCGGCGCAGACCTGCGTCGACTCGGTGTAGGCTGCCGCAATGGACCGAATGCTGCTCGAACGGGCGCTGCTCTATCGCGTGCTGAGACTTCGTCCGTTCCGGCCGGAGGACGAGGCCGCCGCCCGAGCAGCGCACAGGGCGATGGAGGCGGAGGAGTTCCCCTTCCTGCTGGACTACGTGCCGAACGAGCCATGGAGCTTCTATCTGCAGCGGCGCCAGGCCAACCGCCTGGGCCAGCAGTTGCCGCTGCGCTGGGTTCCCACCACCGTCCTGGCCGCGACCGTCCAGGATCAGCTCGTGGGCCGGATCTCGATCAGGCACCAGCTCAACGCGTGGCTCGCGCGCTACGGCGGGCACATCGGCTACGCGGTGGTTCCCGGGTTTCGGGGGCGCGGTTACGGAACCGAGATCCTCCGTCAGGGACTGGTGGTCGCCCGGGCCGAGGGGATCAACGAGGTGCTCGTCACCTGCAACGTGGACAACGTGGCCTCGGCGCGCGTGATCGAGGCCTGCGGCGGAGAGTTCGAGTCGATCGCGGAGGGCGACGACAAGCCCAAGCGGCGGTACTGGTTTCGCTGAGAGGTCGCTGAGGTGGTGCTGAGGCGCGGGCGTGGTGGCGGCTCAGGCGTGGTGGCGGCTCAGGCGTGGTGGCGGCGCGGGCGTGGTGGCGGCGCGGGCGTGGTGGCGGCTCAGGCGATCACGTCAAGCGTCTGCGTGGTCGGGTCCGTCTCCTTGGGTTGGTTGGCCTCCTCGTCGGGAGCGCCGGTGGTGATCAGCAGCGGGATCGGCTTGGCCTGCTCGTCAGCCTGCCAGCGCCGGTACCACTGAACAATCTGCTGGTAGGCGGGAGAGATCGCGGGAGAGGACACACCCTGGTTATCGGCAGCTGTACCAGCTGACCGGAGTGCGCCTGGCCGCCGGGTGGCGCCGGCCGCTCTGCGGTCGCCAGCGGCGCCGGTCAGTGATGATGGTCGTTGCCGCGGATCGTCTGCCAGGAGGACCAGGTGATCCGCAGGATCGCGAGCGTGATTGCCAGGCCGATCAACGGGTCGGCTATGGGCGCCCCCAGCGCGACCACACAAGCGGAGGCGATCACCCCCAACGAGACCACCGCGTCCGCCTGCGCGTGCTGCCCATCGGCGATCAGGGCGGCACTGTTCAGGCGGCGGCCGGCGCGGATGCGTACCCGCGCGGCGGCGGCATTGGCGAGAAAGCCGATCGCGCCACCGGCAGCCAGAATCGCCAGGTGGTTCGGCGCCGACGGGTGGATGATCCGATTGACGGCGGCGACGCCGGCCACGCAGGCGGAGATGAAGATCGCGGCCACCACAAAGAGCCCCGCTGTGCGCTCGGCTCGTTCCGACCGCATCAGGAAGGCGACACCCAGCGGGACGGCCGTGAGCGCATCCCCGTAGTTGTGGATCAGGTCGGCGAGCAGGGCAACGCTGCCTGACATCACGAAGATCACCGTCTGCGCAAGCGCGCCAGCGCCCAGCACGGCGAGCGCGATCAGGACGGTGCGGACACCGTCACGGGAGCGTTTGATCGACGGGTCGATCAGGCCGTGGCTGTGGCCGTGGCCGTGGCCGTGGTCGTGGCTGTGGCCGTGCTCGTGGTCGTGGCTGTGGCCGTGCTCGTGGTCGTGGCTGTGGCCGTGCTCGTGGTCGTGGCTGTGGCCGTGCTCGTGGTCGTGGCTGTGGCCGTGCTCGTGGTCGTGGCTGTGGCCGTGCTCGTGGCGGTGTGGGGCCTGCTGGTCCACGTCCTGCAGCACGGCCCGTTGCGGCATCAGCAGGTGCCGGTGACTTGGGCTGTACTCATGCGTATGCCATTTGGAGCCGTGGCGGTGGGCGACCGAAGCCATGCCGGAAGCTTACGGCAGCGATGCTGTGCGCCCGAGCCGCCTCCGCGCCGAGGCGGCGGCTACGCGCGGAGCAGCCTCGGCTCGCCGCTGAGTATGAACCCGGGTGGCGGCCCCATCCGCTCAGGGGCGGCTGAGCAGCAGCTTCGATCGGTGCCGCACCAGCTCGCGGACGTTGGGCGGCACCGTGTCAGCCGCAGTAGCTTCAACAACCGCCGCGATCAGATCCCTCGCCGCACGCGCTGAACGCTGTGCTCCATGCCCCCACCGCCCGGCTTCGGCAACCAGGTCGGCGACGGTGATGTCGCGCAGGTCTTCCTTCCCGTCTATTCGCATGGCGCTAAACGCGCGCAGATTGGGCCAGAGCATCGTTGGGACCGTGTCATACAGAGGCGCCAGCCGGACCGTGCCGAGCGGGTCGTGCAACAACGACAGGTCCTTGCCGTGCGCGTCCGCATTCCCGATCAACACGTTGAAGGTCATCGTCCTCACAAGCACGTCAAGCTCGACCGGCGGGTCCTCAGCTGTGGCGCTCAGCGCCTCGGCGACGTGACGGAACGTGGGCCCGCCGTGACGCTCGTACTTGATCCGACCCTGGTTGTCGCTTGAGTCGATCCCGAGCGCCTGCAGCATGTCCTCCGGATGGATGCGAATTGGCACGGGGTAAACAGGCTGGCCGTGATGCTCATCAAGAGCATGGTCGGGAGGAACATCAGCCGGCCGGGCATCAACGCGTCGGTCGTACCTAGAAACGATCAGGCAACGGGTATCACCGATGTCGTGAACCTCCGAGGTGATGGTCGTGAGCCCGACAGCGGGCGCAAGCTGAAGGCAACCTTCCTCTGCGTCAACCAGACCTGGCCGGCGCGGATCATCGAAGGCGTACTGGGAGATGGAGCTGCGGACCGGAAGCGGCATCGCGCACGGGCGCGGGGTGTTCGTTTTCTGGTCGTGGAGGCACCCAGATCACCGCCTGACCCGGTTGGGATTGCCGACCTGCTGCGCGCTTCGGATTGCCCAGCGAGCTCAGGCTCGATTGAGGGCTGGGTGGTCGGTGGGCGTGCGGTTGGGGGTTGCAGGCGGCGGGGTTCGCGGGCCGCGGAAAGCCGGGCGGCGGAAAGCCGGGCGGCGGAAGGCGGAAGGCGGGAGGCGGAAGGCGGAAGGCGGGAGGCGGGAGGCGGGACAAATCCGCCAACTTCAGACCCGAGGGTGCGAACTTGTCGAAAACAAGCGGATATTCGGGACGAAACCGCCAAGTTTGGGCCCGAGCCGCAAACTTGGCGGATCAGGCCCGCTGACTTGGCGGATCAGGCCCGCAAACTTGGCGGATCAGGCCCGCTGGCTTGGCGGATTAGGCCCGCTGGCTTGGCGGATTAGGCCCGCGAACTTGGCGGATTACGAGCTCCGCTCAAGCCGACAGCGCGGCCAGCACCTTCTGGTCGTGTTCAGCCGGCTTCACCTTGCGGAACACGTGCGTGACGATCCCGTCGGCGTCAATCACGAAGGTCGTGCGCTCGTTACCCATGTAGGTGCGCCCGTACATGGACTTCTCCACCCACACCCCGTAAGCCTCCGCGACGCTGTGATCCTCATCGGAGAGGAGCGGGAAGGCGAGCTCAAACTTGTCAGCGAACTTGGTGATCGGCTTGACCGGGTCGGGCGAGACGCCCAGCACCGTTGCGTTCAGCTTCTCGTAGTCTGCCCGATGGTCGCGGACCCCGCAGGCCTGGGTGGTGCATCCCGGCGTGTTGGCCTTGGGATAGAAGTAGACCACCACGGGGTTTCCGCGCAGCGAGGATAGGGAGACCGGGTTGCCGTTCTGGTCGGGCAACGTGAAGTCGGGAGCGGTATCGCCAATATCAAGAGTCATGCCATGGATCGTACCGGCGCCCTGACGAGCCTCGTGGACCGCTTGCGGCGGCGCGTGAGCACGGCGACTACTTGAGCAGGCGGCTGAGCCGGCGGTCCTTGAGCACCTTGCCATCCGTCTGGCAGACGGGGCAGTAACACATCACGTACTCCTCATAGAAGACGGCCTCGATCGTCGTGCCACAGCGCGGGCACGGCTCGCCGTTGTGACGATGCACGGTCAGCGGCAACGGCAGCTTGTCCGGAAGGGGCAACGACAGGGTCTGCTCGTAGTGATGCACCGCGCCGCCGAGCCGCGCGTCGATCGCCTCACGCAGGACCGCAGCCTCGGCATCCGTCAGGTCGGCGCCGCGCTTGAACGGCGAGAGCATCGCCGTGTGCAGGATCTCATCCACCCACGAGCGTCCGATCCCGGCGATCACATGCTGATCACGGAGCAGCGCATAGAGCGGGCGCGGCTGGTCCAGCAACGCCCGCAGCGCCTCCGGCGCAGGACCATCAGGCCAAGCCTCCGGTCCGAGCGCTGAGAGCGTCTCCTCCATCTCCACATCAGCGTGGCGCAGCAGCTTCACCCAGGCCCGCTGCTTGGTGCCGAACTCCCGCAGCCGGAGCTCACGCTCACCGCCCCCGAGGCGCAGCAGCACACGCGAGGTCTTGTCACGCAGGGACGCGCGCTTGTCGAAGAGCTGGAGGCGGCCGGCGGACATCAGATGCACCACCAGCGTCAGGTCAGCCTCCGGTCCAGCGGGACCGGAGGCGTGGAGGCCGATCAGGAAGAGCTTCCCACGGCGCCGAATGCCGGTCACGCGGGCCCCGACCAGCGCCTGCAGCGGCGGATCAAAGGTCTTCACCGCATTGATCCCGGGCGCCAGAACAGACTCGACCTCAGCGCCTACCACGGCCGCACCGATCAACCTGCCAGTGATCTCTACCTCTGGTAGTTCAGGCACCGCGAGTCAGGGTAGAGCGAACTTCGATGGGATTCCTACATTTCGTTAAGAACCATTTAACTGACTGGGAGGATGCTCCGAACCATGAGTGACATCCTCGCGATCGTGGACCAAGCCGGCAGCGACCAACAGTTGCTGGATGAGATCGCGTTGCGACACCCCGACCGTGTGACCGTGCTGTTGGAGGACGGCGCACTTGGCGAGCAGCTTGACGAGAGCCAGCGCGGCCGCGCGCTCAGTGAGCGGCTGGCGCCGCTGCTGGCCGCAATCGAGCAGCGCACCGGCGCGGTGGTGGTCGGACTGGCCGGCAGCCGCGAGCAACTACTCGGTTGGCGCTTTGACCGCATCGTCGGCGCCCAGGGCCTAGTCGCAGCCCTCTGAGAAGCGCCTCAAAGCCCACCCTTAACGAACTCGGGCCCCGGCTTTCACCGGGGCCCGATTCATTGCTCTGACCTGCCGCTCGGACTAGAGCCCGTTGATCAGAGCCTGGTCCTGCTTGACAATGCTCTTGGGCAGCTGCACGAAGTCAAGTGCTCCGCCGTACTTCTGACCGGTGGTGACGGCCCAATTCAGGAACGCCTGCAGGTCCGACATGCTCACGCCACCGTGCGGGCTGGTGCCCTTGTTGACAATCGCGTAGGTGTAGGTCGAGATCGGGTACGCGATCTTCTGCTTCTTGGAGGGGTACTGAATCGGCACGCCGTTGGCGTTGGTGAACGCGCTGCCCTGCGCCGGGATCGTTGAGTTGAACTGCGCCGCGTTGGCGATGTTCTTGGGGTTGGGCAGCTCGAACTTGTGAGCGGCGTTCTGCACGGCAGCGGCGTTGATGTGCAACTGCAGCAGGTAGTAGGCCGAGATGTAGCCAATGGCGCCCTTGTTCTGGTGCACCTCGCCGGCAACGCCGGAGTTGCCGTTCTCACCCACGCCCACCGTGGTGGGGAAGGAGGTGGTGGGCGCCGTGGTCCAGATCTTCGGAGCCGCGCGGTATAGGAAGTTCTGGAACGCGAACGAGTCGCCCGAGCCGTCGGAGCGGAAGACCGGGGTGATCTTGCCGCCGTGCCGCAGGGCCTTGGCGTAGCGCTTGTTGAGCTTGATGATCGCCTTGTTGTTCCAGTTGGTGATCTTGCCGGTGAAGATCTGGGCAAGGATCGTGGGGGTCAGCTGCAGGCCGTTCTTGACGCCCGGGATGTTGTAGCCGACGCCCGTGGCGGTCAGCGCCCATGGGATCTCAACAGGGCCGTACGGATCGGCCGCGAAGTTGGCTGACGACATTGGCGCGTCGGAGCCGCCGATATCAACGAGGTTGCCGATGATGTCCTTCTGGCCCGTGCCGGAGCCGCCCGCAGCCGGAGCGATCGTCGCGCCGGTGTAGGCCTGCGACCAGCGCGCGACCAGCGGGTAGACGAGCGAGGAGCCAGCCTCGTTGATCGTGGTGGCGGAGGCATTGGCCGCCGCGGTGGACGCGACCAGGCCAAACGCGGCGGCGCCCATGCAGATCATCCTCTTCAGATGCAAGGTGAAGTTCCTTTCGGACATAAGTAGGTCTAAGCTCGCCGATCAGGAACGCCATGGCGAGTCGAGCGTGTCCGGCCGTCCACGCCTTGGCTAGAAGGATGTGGCAGCGGGCCCCCGGGCTTGTTATCAGGCTGTTACCGAGATTTTGAAAGCTTGTAACGCGGGGGTCCCTGCGAAATATCATGGCGCGTGGTTTGTCTACTCTCCGCCGCCGGTGTCATCGCTCGCCTCTGATCCAGCCGTAGACCCCGGTCGCATACGGCTGGCGCGGCTCAACCGACTTGACGCACGCGCAGGACGGGCGCTGCGCTGGCTCGCGCTGATCGGTGCCGTACTGGTTCTGCTGGCGCTGCTGATGATCGTCTACCAGGTCATCAACCAGGCCTCGCCGGCGATCGGCAAATACGGACTCTCCTTCCTCTACCACACCGAGTGGAACCCGTCCGCGAACGTTTTTGGCGCTTGGCCGTTGATCTATGGGTCGCTGGTGACCAGCTTGTTGAGCCTGGTCATGGCCACCGCCCTGGGCGTCGCCATCGGCCTGTTCCTGAGTCTGATGGCGCCGCGGCAGGTGGCAGCGATCGTCGGGCCGCTGGTGGAGATGCTCGCCGCGATCCCGAGTGTTGTGCTGGGGCTCGTCGGCATCTACCTGATCGCCCCGTTCGTGCTGCACGACCTGGAGGGCTGGCTGCACGGGGTGTTCGGGTTCATCCCGCTGTTCGGCGCCACGGGCACGGTCGGTAACTCCATCTTCACCGCCAGCCTGGTGCTGGTGATCATGGTCGTCCCGATCATCGCGGCGCTCACGCGCGACCTCTTCCTCACGGTCCCACAGGAGCTCCGCGATGGCGCCGAGGCGCTGGGAGCGACCCGCTGGGAGATGATCCGCGGCGTCGTGCTCCCGACCACGCAATCCGGGATCGTCGCAGCCTGCGTGCTGGGCTTCGGGCGGGCGATCGGCGAGGCGATCGCCGTCACGCAGGTGATCGGCGGTATCACCAAGGTCTCAACCAACCTATTCAATCCCGGGGCGACCCTCGCCTCCACGATCGCCAACCAGGCGCTCACCCCGGTCAGCGCGCTGCACACCCAGTCGCTCTTCTACTGCGGCCTGATCCTGCTGGTAGTTGGTCTCACGACCAACCTGCTGGCCCGTTACATCTCCAGGCACTTTGGGAGGATGCGATGAGCGTCGTGGCCCCGGATCCAGCGCACGCGCTGACACCGAGCGGCAACCTGCGCCGGCGCGAGTTGGTGAGCCGCGTGTTTGTGGGCGCGACGGTCACCGCCGCCGGTTTGGCGGTTGCGGTGCTGTTCATCCTCGTCTACTACGTGGCCCAGCGCGGCGCCAGCCACATGAGTCTGACCTTCCTGACCGCGCAGCTGCCCTCCTACACGGGCATCGGCGGCGGCATCGGCCCCGCAATCGCCGGCTCGGCGGAGATTGTGGTGATCTCGACCGCGATCGCGCTGCCGGTCGGCGTGCTGACGGCCATCTACCTCACGGAATTTGCCAATCCCCGCATCGCCGCACCGATTCAGACGGCCCTTGAGCTGCTGGCGGGACTGCCAACCATCATCACCGGCCTGTTCGTGGCCGGCCTGCTGGTCGATCGCCTGGGCCAGTCAGCCTACGCAGCCGGGGTGGCGCTCTCCCTGATCCAGGTGCCGCTGATCGCCAGAGCGAGCATGGAGTCGATGGCACGCGTGCCGCACACGCTGCGCGAGGCCGCGGACGCGCTGGGAGTCGCACGCTGGCGCACGATCACCGGCGTGATCCTGCCAACGGCAGCCGGCGGCATCGTGACCGCGACGATCTTGGCGATCGCGCGTGCCGCGGGTGAGACCGCGCCGATGATCTTCACCTCCAGCGCCTTCCAGCAGCAGTACCAGCTGAACCCGACCCAGGCGGTCCCGAATCTGCCGTTTGAGATCTTCCAGCTGGTTGACTCCGCCTCCCCGGCGGCCATCTCCGACGCCTGGGGCGCCGCCTTCCTACTGATTGTCCTTATCCTGGTCACCAACGTAGCGGCCCGGGTGTGGCTGCGCCGCACCGAGAGGAAACGTGGACTATGACCTACACCGACCCACTGGCTGACTCCACCGCATCGGCCAACGGCTCGGCCCGGATCCGGCCGCGACTGCGCCTCTCGGACGGGCCGGCATTGGCGCGCCCCAAGGCCCGCGAGCACACGGAGCAGGTCACCCAGGAGACCGTCTTCAAAGCGATCGACGTCTCCGTCAACTACGGCCAGAAGCGCGCCGTCGACGCGATCAACCTGGAGATCTACCGCAACCAGGTGACCGCCTTCATCGGCCCGTCGGGCTGCGGTAAGAGCACCGTCCTGCGCTGCCTGAACCGCATGAACGACTCAATCCC
>JAKAED010000109.1 GCA_021820105.1 Actinomycetes bacterium
TTCCGATCTTTGAGGACCAGATTGAGGAGACGCGGCGTGCCAAGGAGGCCGCGATCGAGGCGCAGGAGTTCGAGAAGGCCGCGAATCTCCGCGATCAGGAGCGCCGGCTCACCCAGAAGAAGCGTGAGCTCGCTGACCAGTGGGAGGCGGGTGAGGCGACCGAACGTCCCTCGATCGGTGAGGAGGAGATTGCCGACATCGTCTCGATGTGGACCGGCATCCCTGTGTTCAAGCTGACCGAGGCCGAGACCGCCAAGTTGATGCGTATGGAGGAGGAGCTCCACAAGCGCGTCATCGGCCAGCACGCCGCCGTGGAGGTCATCTCCAAGGCGATCCGTCGCAGCCGTGCGGGGCTCAAGGATCCGAAGCGCCCAACGGGCTCCTTCATCTTCCTTGGTCCATCCGGTGTCGGCAAGACCGAGCTTGCACGGACGCTCGCCGAGTTCCTGTTCGGGGACGAGGACACGATGATTCGCATCGACATGTCGGAGTACATGGAGAAGCACGCGGTCAGTCGTCTGGTCGGCTCGCCTCCCGGATACATCGGCTATGACGAGGGCGGTCAGCTGACAGAGGCCGTGCGGCGCAAGCCCTACAGCGTGCTGCTGCTCGACGAGATCGAGAAGGCTCACCCGGACGTCTTCAACATCCTCCTGCAGATCCTCGAGGACGGCCGGCTGACGGACGCCCAGGGGCGCACGGTGGACTTCCGCCACACGATCGTGATCATGACCTCCAACATCGGTGCATCGGAGATCGCCAAGAATTTCCAGATCGGCTTCTCCACGATTGAGGACGAGACCGGCGTCAGCTACGACGAGATGAAGAGCCGGATCATGGGCGAGCTCAAGCGCGTCTTCCGGCCCGAGTTCATCAACCGCATCGACGATGTGATCGTCTTCCACAAGCTGGCCAAGGACGAGATCAAGGAGATCGTCGACCTGTTGCTGCGGCGCATCCGCGAATCGATGGCGGAGCGCGAGCTCCAGCTCGAGCTCTCCGAGGACGCCAAGGATCTGCTGGTCGAGAAGGGTTGGGATCCCGCAATGGGCGCCCGTCCGCTCCGCCGCGCGATCCAGCGTTACATCGAGGATCCGCTCGCGGACTTCGTGCTCCGTTCACAGGTGCCTGAGGGCTCGACAGTGCTTGTCGAACGGGAAGAGAGCGCCGCGGACGGCGATCGCGAGGAGAGCCCCGAGGTCAAACTCTCGGTGATCCAACCCGCACCCAAGCCAACGCCCGTGGGCGTTGGCGCTGACGGCGGGTCAGATGAGTCTGAGGCCAATGAGGCCGGTCCTGCGGACGACGCCGCCGGCCCGGCCGACGAATCCTGAAGCTGGGGTTGTTGCTTGGGCGCGGTGCCACCTGCGCCCAAGCGCTACTCCCGACTAGGCGATCATCGCCCAGCGGGCGAACTCGATCGTGTAAAAGACCGTCAAGATCGGACTGACGATCAGCACTGGACGCAGAAGCCTGTGCTTATCGAGCCAGTTGGCGGCGACCATCCAGAGCGGAAACTGCGGCAGCATGTAGCGATCGAACGCTCGCAACGGGACCAGAGTGACAACGCTCATCGTGAACACGAGGATCACCAGCGTTGCGTAGATCGCGTATGCCGTTGGCAGTAGACGCCAAGCGCCGGCGAGTGCCGAGAGGCTGATTGCAAGCACGATCAGGTAGATGAGGTTCTGGAAACCGATCGTGAAGAGATCCGACAGGTTGGGTGCGATCGGGACCGCTCCGTGGAGTGTTTGGTAGAGACCCCAGGCTCCTGCCAGGATCGCGCGCCAGATCGTCACGAACGGTCCGTCAATGCTGCGGACCAGAAGTGCAGGACCGTGGCTCGGGATGCGGTAAGGCGCGATCGAATAGCCGTGGCCGATCGGCTTTGATCCGGTTATCGGCGCAAGCCAGCCGAAGCCGAGAAGGTGCATATAGAGCAGCAGGCCCAACAGGGCAACCAGCGGCATCAGCAGCGCGGCGCCATCAAGTGAGAAGAGTCTGTGGAAGCGAAGCCTGCGGCCATCAGACTCCCAGAACATGAACGCGAGCGGAGCCCACAGGGCCACTCCTTCCACCTGCGTCACCGTGGCGCACGCGGCTGTCAGACACGCCCACCTCAGATGTCCGTGACGAGCCAGAAAGAAGGTGCCGACCGAGAGCGCAAACAGCAGTGACTCCGTATAGATCGCCGAGAAGAACAGCGTGAGCGGCGCAAACGCGAGCAGCAGAACCGTGGCATCTGCTGCACGCCTTCCAAGCTGCTCGCGGGTCAGCTGATGCAACAACGACAGGGCGATCGCAAACGACACCAAGCTGATCAGCAGTCCGGCAATCACGTCAGAGCCCACCAGCCAACCCGTGACGCGGATGAGGAGCGGGTAGAACGGGAAGAAGCCGGTGTCGCCAGCAGGCTTGTAGCCGTGGGCAGCGATGCTCAGGTAGTGGAGTGAATCCCAGCGGACGGAGGCCGCAGTCAATAGGTTGCCGACCGTGCCCAGGCTGGTGGTCAACCCGGTTGGATCAAAGAGGTTCCAATTGGATAGGCGCCGGGTGAACAGCGAGGCATAGGCGCCCGCCGCCAGCACTAACAGGCGGGAGGCAACGATCGCCCAAACGAGCCCTCTCGCAGAGATCATGCTCCGCAGAAGTTCGCCGAAACACCTGGAGTACGAGCCCACGCGGGCGGCAGCCAGTTCTTGACGGACAAGTGGACGTACCACCATGACGCTTGGATCTCCGCTACTCAGACTCAGAGTGTGTGTTGTTCCGAAGCCCTGTTGCTGGAGTGCCGTGCCACGGTGGTCGCGGGGACCAAGGGCTCCGGCACCTCAACAGCCGGCGCCCGTAGACGCTGCGTGGCCAATTCTGTCTCCAGCAGCGCGACTCGCTGCGCGAGCATGCGCGTCTGTTCCGCGAGCCTCGAAGCGGCGATCGAGAAGTTGAGCAGCAGCAGCAGCGCGAAGCTGAATGCGATCACGAGGAAAGCCGTCGGCGGGTAGTAGATGCCGACGGCCTGCGAAATCAATGCGAGGCCGTGCTGCCACACAGCCAGGAGAAGAAGCGCAGAAGCAGCGAGCATCCACAGCAGCGCGTACTTCTCGCTCAGGCGGCGCCTGCGCACCAGTTCGACGACGAGGACAACCATGCCGATCGCGAAGCAGATCGACGCGATCTGAATTCGAGCATGCATCTCCGATCAGACCTTGGGCTCGAACCTGGCCGGAGCCACCGCGATGGGGCGGCGCAGCAACCCAGCGAACAGAGCCAACGACACCTTCAGCATGTAGTAGCCGGACCGCGCACTCGTGATCGATGAACGTCCACCCGCCCGCCGATGCATGGGGACCGCGACCTCAGCAAAGCTGAGCCCGCTCAAGTGGAGCATCAGCAGCGACTCCACCTCTGGATAGTCGTGCGGATAGCCGGCCGCAAAGAGCTCGATCGCGCGCCTGTTCCAGACTCGAAAGCCTGAGGTCGGGTCAGTGATTCTTCGATGGAGAGCGTGTGTCAGGGAGAACGCGAACAGACGAATTCCCAGTCTTCGGGCCGTCGACGCACGGTAGGCGTAATCGCTGGTCAGAAAGCGCGATCCGCACGCCATGTCCAAATTCGGATCGCGCTCCAGAGCGCGCAGTAACACCTCCAGGGCTTCGGGACTATGCTGGCCGTCGCCATCTACCTGGGCCATGTATTCGTAACCATTCGCCTGAGCGAAGAGGAAGCCGGTCTGCACAGCTCCTCCGATCCCGAGGTTGAACGGCAGGGTGACGACCAGCGCTCCTGCGGCGCGAGCTTCGGAGGCGGTTGCGTCTGTGGATCCGTCGTCGATGACGACCACATCACAGGGAGTGGAGCACTCGCGGATCTGGCTGACAACGGTAGCGATCGAGGATTCCTCGTTGTAGGCGGGCACGACGACAAGCAGCCGACCGGCGCTCCGGCGCGCGGTAGGATCCGCGACGTGGTCGAAGGACCTGCCATCTCTGTCGTCGTCGTAGCGCATAACTCACTATCCGATCTCAGGCGTTCGCTACCTCCACTTATCGGCCAGTTGGCACCAGGAGATGAGCTGATCGTTGTCGATAGTGGGTCAACTGACGACCTCGGCTTTCAGCTTGCCGCGATAGCACCGACAGCGACGCTTATAGATGCTGGCTGCAACCTTGGCTTCGCGGGTGGGGCTAATCTGGGAGCCGCTGCGGCGCAGGGTCAACTGATCGTCCTGCTGAATCCTGACGCAGTCGTGCAGCCGGGGTGGGCGACCGCGCTGCGAGCTGCCTGGGGAAGCGGTTGGGACGCGTGGATGGCACTGATCACGATGGGCACCGGAGACACGATCAACACCAGCGGGGGCATGCTGCACTTCTGCGGCATCGGATGGGCAGGGCAGGCTGGCCGGCGGGTGGGAGAGAGCCCTGATCAGCCCGCCTCGGTCGCTTTTGTATCCGGAGCTTGTCTGGCTGTGCCGGCCGATGTTTGGCGCGAAGCGGGCGGCTTTCCAGACTGGTACTTCATGTATTGCGAGGATGTGGACCTTTCCCTGCGAATCCGGCTGCAGGGCGGAGCTGTTGGGCTGACTCCGGCCGCACGCGTGGTCCATGACTACACCTTCGACAAGGGGCCATCGAAGTGGCGGCTGCTCGAGCGTAACCGTTGGGCCACGCTCCTGCGCTGCTATCCGACGTTGGTGCTCGTCGTGATAGCGCCTGCGTTGCTTGTCGTGGAACTTGCCGTCTGGGTGATGGCTGCCAGGCAGGGGTGGCTGAGGATGAAGGCTCAGGCCGCCGCGGACGTGGTGCGGGCGCTCCCCAGACTTATGCGGGAGCGGCGGCAAATTCAAGCTGGGAGGAGGATCGACGCTCTTCGCTTTGCGGAGCCATTGACGGCCAAGCTCGATTCACCTTACTTGGGCGAGTATGCCGACTCACTGGTGGAGCACGGTTCGCGCGCCTACTGGAGCCTCGCGTTGCATCTCCTCAAGCTCCTCAGTCGTGACAGGCGGCATCAGCCAGCCGCAGACCACAACATGTACGTCCAACGTTAGGGTCTCGCCCCTAAGCCGGTGACCGAATCGTTGACCGAGCACAAATCAGAGGCTTCAACCGGGGCCGCTCCAGAACGTTCGCTGACCGGCAGGGTGGCCCGCAGCGCGGCAGTTTCGGGCCTGCGAACCATCGTGGGTTACGTCGTCTCCGCTGTCGTGATGCTGATCCTCACCCATCGTCTGAGCCCGAGTGCCTTTGGGGTCTATGCCACTGTCGTGGCATCGTCGCTGCTCGCTTATCAACTGGTCACCGCGGGCTTCGCTTACAGCTTCACGCGGGCCGAAAGTGAGGTGCCCGCAGAAGTTGTCAATGCTGCGTTCTGGACGTTTGAAAGCGTGTACATCCTGGCAGCCGGGGCGTTGGTTGCAATCTCATTCGAACTGTCCAGCGCCACGTCGCACGTCATTCTGCGCGGGATGGCCGGCTTCCTGGTTGTTGCTCCGCTGCGCTTTCCGATGATGGTCCGTTGCTGGCGGCGGCTTCAGATGGGCCGTCTGGCGTTGATCGACCTATCGGAATTCATCGTGCTGCAGGTGGGAGCCCTCGTGCTGGTGCTGCTTGGCGTTGGGAACGCGGCTTTCGCCTACGCAATTGTCGCGGCCGCGTGTGTCTCCTCCGGCCTCTCGATGGTGCTCATGGGCTGGCACCCGCCGAGGCCGATCTATCGGCCGCTGCGTCCATGGTTTGCTGAGGCGCGGGACATGTTCGTTGCCAATAGCCTCATGCTGTTACGAGACAATGCCTCGGCACCACTCCTCAGCGTCGTCTTTGGAACTGGTATCGCCGGCTATTACGGTTGGGCGTTCGGGGTCACATCCGCAGGCCTTGGACTAGCTGCGGTGCTCACACACACGCTGTTCTTGGGGTTCGCGAAGACCGCCGATAGAGCGGTGATTCCGCATGCGTTGCGCCGCGCCCTTCAGCTCTTGGTGCTCTATGTGGGAGCAGTCGTTGCGGTCATCGGCGGCGCGGCCCGTCCCATCACTGTGACCGTGTTCACGACTCGCTGGATTCCTGCACTGCTGGGCCTGAGATTGCTGCTCCCAGCGTTGGCAACACTGATGGTGCTGGGACTGTTCATCAACCTTGCGCTTGCTGAGCGGCGAACCGCGGTGGTGATCAGGTGTCTACTCTTGTTCTTCGCTCTGGTCGTGGCCGTTGGCCTCCCAGCGGCTGGGCTTTGGGGGATCGCCGGCTATGCCGGATCTGTGCTGGTGGCCGCGCTCGCGAGCACGATTCTGATGTGGAGCCAGACCACCCGGGTGCATCCACTGGAACGCCGGCTGATCTGGTCGAACCTCGGGATCGCGTTCAGTGCTCTGGTCACCGTGGTCCTGGGGAGCCTCGTGTTCCGTCCCAACCACGGAAGCTGGCTCACGCTGGTCGAGGCTTTGGCCATCTGCTCGGTGACATTCCTGGCGCTCGCCAACCTGTTTTCCCGTGGAGCGATGATTGGTGACGTGCGCTATGCCTACCACACGCTGCGAGCATGATGGAGAACGGGTCTGAGGACGCGGTCGCGCGGATCTCGGCGATCATCGTCACCTACGACGGCGACCTACACAGTGTCGAGAAGTGTGTCGCTTCGCTTCGTGCGCAGAGTCTCCCGCCAGCGGAGTTGATCTTGTCGGACAACAGCCCCGACGGTAGGTTCGCCGCGCATTTTGGCTCCGCCGGGCTCATCACCGTGCGCAATGAGCGCAACGAAGGGTTCACCGGCGGCACGTGGGCAGGAGCGCATGCCGCGACCTGCGGGAAGCTGCTCTTTGTGAACCCTGACGCACAGCTTTCCTCAAATTGTCTCGAGCTTCTGAACGATGCGCTGTCCGCAGATCCCAGGGCCGTGATCGCTGGAGCACAGATTCTTCTGCCGGATGGGAAGGTCAATGCTGGAGAGGCCGCGGTCCATTTCAGTGGTCTTGCCTGGTGTGGAAATTATCGAGGGACTCCGGAAGACGGCGATGCACGCGATGCGTTTGCCGTGTCCGGCTGTGCTTGCCTTGTCGACGCGGGAACCTTTGAGCGGTTCCGCGGCTTTCGGTCGAGGTTCGGGTTGTATTACGACGACACCGATCTGTGCTGGCGCACGCGCGCTGCCGGGCTCAAGACACTGTTCGTCCCCAAGGCCACCGCGATCCATGACTACAGCGACAAAGGCGCGTATCGCTGGCTCTGGGTGGAGCGGAATCGGCTACTGATGCTCCTGACCAATACGGAGGTGCCGACACTCCTGCTGCTGTTGCCAGGCCTACTGGTGATCGAGGCTGGCTCCTGGGCCATGGCACTCAGCGGTGGCTGGTGGAGGTACAAGTTGAGAGCCTACCTCGAAGTTGCGTCGCGTCCCGGGTGGCTGCTGCGCGAGCGGCGCGAGATGACATCCTTGAGGCGCCTGCCGGACAGCGACATTCTCCCGCGGTTGCGCTTCGAACTTGAGGCGCCCGGGCGAGCGCTCCCGCGGTATCTGCGGGCGCTCAACAGAGCGTTGTCCGGGTACGGAAGCCTGGTGCTCAGAGCGAGCACGCACATCTGACTCGCGGTGGCGGTCAGCGAAGCGCTGCTGCAAAGGCGGCCTCCAGCGCGTCTGTGCAACTCGCCACGGTGAAATTTGCGAGCACATGTTGGCGCGCGGAATCGCCCATCTGGCTGAGGAGGCGATCTGGCATACCGCACACCTCTCTCAGCGAGGCGGCAACAGCGGACACATTCGCTGGAGTGACATGCCAGCCATGCCGGCCTGGGATGCTGACGTCCCTGGCGCCGGGAAGGTCACTCACGATCACGGGTCTCCCGCAGCTCATCGCCTCCACTTGCACCAGGCCGAACGACTCGAGCTCGGAACTGAGCACCAACACGTCTGCAGCGCGGTAGTAAGCAGGAAGGTCCTCATCCTGAAAGCCCACAAAGTGCGTTCGATGACGAGCGTTCAGGTTCTGAGCCTGGCGCTCCAGGGCTGCGCGAAGCGGGCCGTCGCCAACGACGATCAGGTGCAACCCTTCGACCAGAGCTGCCGCCTCGATAGCCACGTCGACGCGTTTGCTCAGGTGGGCCTCGTCGAGTGCCGCACACACGATCGCGACCTTCGCATCGGGCGGAATCCTCAGCTGATCGCGAATGTCCTGGTCGATGGGACCTGGGGAGAATCGGTGGTGATCGACAGCATTCTGAACGATCCGGAGCTTCTCTGGACGGCGGCTGGTCTCGGTCCGAACCTGAGTCACGGCCTGCGCATGTCCTGGGGTTACCGACGTGATGATTCTCGAAGCACGCAGCGTGAGCGGCAACGCTGTCCGCGAGTAAGCCGTGAAAAGAGCTCCGCGCAGGCCGCTCGCCACAAGCTCATTGTGGATGCTTGAGACCAGTGGTGTCCGCCGGAGCAGGGCCGCGGTCGTCCCAAGCTCAGCACCGAAAATGAACGGCTGATGAAGGTGCAGAAGGTCAAAGCCGTGGAGCAGCAGGAGCTCGGGTAGGAATGGCGCGTTTCCGGCTCGCAGCATGGGCTCGATCCGCCGAACTCGGACATTCTCAGGGTCTTCAGGTACTCCAGGGTAGGTTGCGGTGATCACCGTGACGTCGTGTCCGCGCCGAGCCAGCTCCTCCGCTTGGCTGAACACGACGTTGCCCGTGCCTGCGCGGTAGGGAGGGAACGTGGCGGTCAATACCCCGATACGCAGACTCTTCATTTGGGACTTATCGGCATCGAGCCGCGCGAGCTTGTCAACATCTGAAGGCTGGCGTCAGAATGCGCATCGTGGATCGACAGCGCTCAGCAGCTGAGGCCGGAACCGACAGTCTGCCACGGCTTGACTGCACAGTGGTCGTGTTTGCGCACAACGCGGCAGAGCGTGTACGCGTCCTCGTGGAGGGCTTGAAGCCGCTCGTCGCCGAGGTGGTGGTCTGCGACATCGGGAGCGCTGACGAGACTGTGAGCTTCGCGCTCGCGGCCGGCGCCAGGGTAATTGAACGTGAGTGGGTTCCTGTGGTCGAAGCTCTGCGCCAAGAGGTGATCGACTCGATAGAGGCACGCTGGCTGTTGATCCTCGATGACGACGAGGTGCCAGACCGGCACCTGTTGCGCAGCCTGGCGAACATCATTGCGGCGGACAGTGCTGATGTCGTGAGTGTCTGCCTCTTGAGTTACTTCTTTGGAGAGGTCCTCAGGTGCGCCGGATACGAACCAACCAACGTCCATCACAGTCAGGTTCGACTCTTCAAGAAGGGCGCGGTCCATGCCTCGACACGTATCCACAAGAAGCTCGGTCTGGCCGAGGGCGCCCGCTATCGGGCACTGGAGCCGCAGGACGGCTACCTCCACCATTTCAGCTATGAGTCGGTTTCGCAGTGGCTCGTGAAAACCGATCGGTACACGGATGCCGAAGCTGACTGGATCGTCTCCAACGTGTTGGGCCGGCCGCTACCGAGTCTGAGGTTCGCTCTTGGGGTACTTGTCGAGCCCGTCAGCTTGATCGTGCGCCATCGTGCACTCAGCGGCGGCTGGCGCGGTCTCGCGATGGTCATCTTCATGCTCAACTACCGAGTAACCGCCTGGGCCAAAGCAAAGGAGCGCGTCGATGGCCACGGCCCGGGCGCGGCTCGGCTGGAGTATCTGCGTAAGGGACGTGAGCTCCTGGGCCTGCCCACCGACGAATTCCCGTAGCGTCTTCAGCGTGTCGTCGGTCGCCGCCCGTACCCTGGGTGGCCAGCATGTCGCCGCGTCCGACCACAATCCACGTCTGCTCAGCCTGCGGGCATGAGTCGCCCCGCTGGTCTGGGCAGTGTCCGGGCTGCGGTGAGTGGAACACGCTCGTGGAGGAGTTGCGCACGCGACCGGCCGGCGCGTCAGGTCGCGCTTCCGGCCAGCGGGCCGGAAGCGCAGGTGCAACGCCTGTGCCGCTCGGGAGCGTGGCAGCTGAGGACCACTCGCGGCTCAGCACGGGGATCGGTGAGCTTGACAACGTGCTCGGCGGCGGCCTGGTCCCCGGGTCGCTGGTGCTGATCGGCGGCTCGCCCGGTGTCGGCAAGTCCACGTTGACGACCATGGCGCTGGCCAACCTGGTGGCTGGCGGGCGGCGCACCCTCTACGTGTCGGCAGAGGAGTCACCGGCGCAGATTCGGCTGCGGGCAGAGCGGCTCAGCGCAGGCGCGCCGCTGCGGATCCCGGTGATCGCGGAGACCGACCTCACAACCGTCCTGGCGACGCTCGAGCGTGAGCGGCCGGAGGTATGTGTGATCGATTCCGTGCAGACACTGAACTGCGCCGAGCTGACCAGCGCGGCCGGCTCGGTCGCTCAGGTGCGGGAGGTGGCGACGGAGATCATGCGCGTGGCAAAGGCGAATCGGATCGCGGTACTGCTGGTTGGTCACGTAACCAAGGACGGAGCGCTGGCTGGTCCTCGGGTACTGGAACACCTCGTGGACTGCGTGCTGCAGTTTGAGGGGGAGCGGGAGCGCACCTACCGCACGGTGCGCGCGATCAAGAACCGCTTCGGTTCAACGAATGAGGCCGGTGTTTTCGAGATGCGAGATGACGGCCTGGTGGAGGTGCTCGACGCCTCAGCGCGCTTCGTGGCGGAGGCGACGCGTGCTCCCGGCAGCGTCGTGCTGTGTGCGATGGAGGGAAGCCGGCCGCTCCTGGTTGAGGTGCAGGCGCTGGTCTCACCCTCTGAGCTCGAGCCACCACGGCGCGTCGTGGCCGGCATCGACCGCAACCGGCTCGCGTTGGTGCTGGCCGTCCTTGGGCGCCACGCGGGGATCGGGCTCGGCAATGCGGACGTCTTTGTGAACGTCGTCGGCGGCGTCCGCATCGACGAGCCGGGAGCGGACCTGGCTGTGGCGCTGGCGGTCGCCAGCGCGGCTCGCGGGATCGCGCTGCAGTCGGCGCCCGGGCAACCGCTGGCCTGCTTCGGTGAACTCGGGTTGACCGGTGAATTGCGCAGCGTTGCGCACGGCGACCGCCGGCTGGCTGAGGCAGCCAGATTCGGCATGGGTGACGTCGCGGAGCCGCAGCGCTTCCGGAGTCTGCGCGACGCTGTGCGTGCAGTGGTTGCGCATGAGCGCGCGGCCGCCGACCGGGTAGCGCTGACTCGCTCCTGACGTTGCCGTTTGGGCATTGCTGAGGCAGCGCGTAAACTTAGGTCTCTTATGGCTTCGCGATCCGGGGAAGAGCTCAAAGAGGAGCTCGAATCTCGACAGGAGTCTCGGATGGTCAGGGCGCTTGAGATGGTCGCACCCGGCACCGCCCTCAGGGAGGGGCTGGACAACATCCTTCACGCCCACACGGGCGGTCTGATCGTCATCGGCGACGTCGAGGATCTCGCCTTCCTGTTCTCCGGAGGAATCCGACTCGACCTGGACTATTCACCGGCGCTGCTTTACGAGTTGTCGAAGATGGACGGCGCGATCGTGCTCAGCTCGAGCGCCACGAAGATCGCGCATGCGAACGTTCAGCTCACCCCGGATCCCACGATCCACACGCTCGAGACCGGCACCCGGCACCGCACGGCGGAGCGCGTCGCCAAGCAGACCGATGCGATCGTCGTGGCGATCTCTGAGCGGCGTGAGGTCGTCTCGCTCTACGTGGATGCGATGAAGTACATGCTTGAGGACATCCCCGTTGTGCTTGCAAAGGCCAACCAGGGACTCGCGACGCTGGACAAGTACCGCAGCCGGCTGGATCAGGTCTCAACACGCCTGACCGCGCTCGAGTTCGAGGGGGGCGTCACCCTGCATGACGTCCTGACCGTGCTTCAGCGGGCGGAGCTCGTGACGCGCATGGCAGTCGAGATCGAGCGCTACATCGTTGAGCTCGGCACTGAGGGACGGCTGATTGAGATGCAGCTCGATGAGACCATGGTCGGCGTCTCAGCTGATAAGGCGGCGCTCGTGCACGACTACATGCTCGACGATACGGACGAGGCGTTTTCAACCGCCTTTGACCAGCTGGTTCGGCTCTCACACCAGGATCTGCTGGACTTCGGCAGGCTGGCTGAGCTGCTTGGCTACGACCGCAAGCTGAACACGCTTGACTACCCGATCTCACCACGCGGATTGCGGATCCTGGGGCGGATCCCGCGTCTGCCAAAGCTGGTCGTGAGGCGCATCGTCAAGGAGTTCGGCGGTCTTGAGGAGTTGCTGGCCGCCTCGGACGGGGAGCTTGAGACGGTTGATGGCGTCGGCGAGATCCGAGCCAAGGACATTCGTGAAGGTCTCCGGCGACTGCAGGAGATCAATCTGGTCGACCGTTACCTGCAGACGTGAAGCGGGCAGACGGTGTGACCGCAGGTGGAGAGAGGGAGGACATCATCACTGAGATGATCGAAGATCAGCTTGACGACGAGGTGGAGTTTGAGGACCTCGAGATAGAGCCACTGCCGCAGCTGGAGTTCGAGGTGGGAGACAGCGTCGTCTACCCGCACCACGGAGCTGGGCAGGTGCTGAAGAAGGAGCTCAAGGAGGTCCTTGGTGAGAGTCGGGAGTACTTGACGATCAAGATCCTCCACAACGACATGACGGTGATGGTGCCCACCGCCAACGCCGCCAAGGCGGGTCTGCGGCGCGTCGTGGACCAGGAGACTCTGGAGAAGGTCCTCGCCGTGCTCCGTGATGAGTCCTCTGACATGCCCAAGAACTGGAACCGTCGCTTCAAGCACAACCGCGACAAGATCAAGACGGGCGACATCTATGAGCTGGCCGAGGTTGTCCGTAATCTCGCGCTCCGGGAGCACCAGAAGGGTCTCTCCACAGGTGAGAAGCAGATGTACACCCGGGCAAAGAAGGTCCTTGCCTCCGAGATGATGTACGCCCTGGACATGGATGAGGAGCAGGTGGAGATTCACCTGGCCAGCGTGATCCTGGAGGGCGGGGGCGATCCCCCGGCGGCTTCGGTCGCTGCGGATTAGCTTCCCGAGACGATGGCGGTCGCGTTGATCGTGGCCGCAGGGCGAGGCGAGCGCCTTGGGCACGGGGGACCCAAGGCGCTCGTCAGCGTTGCGGGCCGACCGATGCTCGAGTGGAGCGTGGCAGCATTGCGAGAGGTGGAGGCGGTTGAGACGATCATCGTTGCGCTACCGGCCGATCGAATCGATGCCGCGCCTGAGGGTGTGACGGCGGTTGCCGGAGGTGCGACCCGCTCCGAGTCGGTGCGTGCCGCATTGGCGGCTGCGCCAGCCGACGACGTGGTCATCGTCCACGATGCGGCTCGAGTCCTGGCCACCGCCGGTCTCTTTCTTGCCGCCGTGGCGGAACTGGAGTCGAGCGACGCCGATGCGGTGGTCGCGGCCGCTCCGGTGAGCGACACGATCAAGCAGGTCGGTGTTGACGGCCGGTCGGTCAAGCTGACACTCGACCGTTCGAGCCTCTGGGCCGTCCAGACTCCGCAGGTGTTCCGCCGGGGAGCGCTTGAGGCGGCGCTCGCAGCGCCGGCTGAACTGCTGGCAGCCGCCACCGACGACGCCTGGCTGGTTGAGCGCCAGGGCGGCACCGTCAGGGTTCTGCCTGCTC
>JAKAED010000004.1 GCA_021820105.1 Actinomycetes bacterium
ACCATTAGCGATGCCTCCGCGGCGCGTGCCCACGACCAGGGGCGCGCCGGGAGTGTCGACCACGCCAGCGCAAACGGCAGCAGGATCAAAGCTCCGGAGAAGTCGCCCAGCCACCAGGTTCGCCACGCATACGGCAGTGTGCGGGCGTCGATAACACCGCCGAGCCAGGACGCAATCGAGCCGACCGTCGCGCTGAGCAACGTGCCGCACGCGATTGCAGCCAGCACCCCGAATACGCCGCGCAGGGTCCCGATCGGCTCCCTGCGCGGACAGAGCCGCAGCAACAGCACCGTGGCCACCAGCACCTCCAACAGGTTGCCGAGGCTCTGGACGAGCGCGGTGCCGACCGGCAGCGCGGAGTAGTCGTTGACCAGCAGGTCCCCGATCACCACCCCGGGCCACAACCTCAACCCACCGAGGTACAGAAACGCGACGCCGACCCCCACCGGCAGCCATAGGATCGCGGCGACCGGGCCAGAAAACCGTAGCGTGTAGCCGAGCTGCGCAGCCGAGAAGTAACCGGCCGCCAGGAGCGCTATCCACCCGAGATCCCGACGGCGCAGCACGAAAATCCGGGGAACGCTAACTAACGACAGCGCCCGCGTCTCAAGGCTGTCGGAGATTTGGCCGGTAACCGTCACCCGAACGAACCTGTTCATTCGTCCTCCCTCTTTCGAGAGAACTGCGACATCCCGTTCGCTGGAGCATACCCCCGGTTTTGCGGCTGTTGGAACTTCCGGATCCCTATGCCTCCGGCAGACCCAGGGGTTGCTGTGAGGTCCGAGACCATTTGTGCTCACGCACAGCGTGGGGTGTTGAAGTCAGACAGAGTCTTCCGCCGCCCCATCGTCCTAGGGCTTGACTGTGGGAAGACGATCAACAACTCGGCGCGCTCAAGGACTCGTCGGTGCCCTCTGGTTGTTGTGAAGCCGCCGAAAAACGACACTGCACTGCTGTCAGCGAACGTGTGTTCGGAGCGTCGTTCGATTCAGCGCAAGATCACCGGGCCAGACGTAACCAGGCAGCTCACCGAGCAGGACACGCGGTTGTACAAGCGGATCAGTGCGTGTGGTTGGAGACAGTCCCAGCCGTCCGCGACCCCGTTGCATGTGGTCCGATGCTTAGTGTGTGAGCACGCCAGGCCAGGATCCGGATCGGCAGGAGTCGATAGCTGAGTATTTCGACTGCTCCCAGCGATAACTGATCACCAGACGCTCATTGGCACGGATGGTCACGAACGGCTAACGCGGAGCACAGGGAAGTTTCGATCGCGGCTGACGTTGGCGATGGTACGTTTGGCGGCGCCCGCCGCCGTCGTGATCGTCCAGTGTGTATCGAGTGATCGACAAGTTCACCGACGCGTTCCTCGTCCAATGCAGCCGCTTTCCGACAATCCTTACGAAGCTGCGACAAGGAAGACGGCACGCGCGAGCTCCTGTGGACCGATCCGCTCCTGGCAGAGCTGAGGTCTTACGCTCGCGCCACTACCGGGCTCGATCGGTCTCAGCCCCGGCTCGACGGGGTCGGCCCGCGAGAACGGTTAGGAGAGCCGATGGTCGCAGGAAGCTTTTCGGGCTGGGCCGGTGGGAAGTTGCCCAACGCGCGGTCGAACTCTTCATTGGTGAGGTCGCGTCCGCCGAGCGCTGCTAGGGCTGCTGTCGCGGTTTGCTTCGGCGACAGGGGGGAACCGGCCGTCGTCGGTGGTTTCAACGTCGTAGCGACTGCCGAGGGTGCGGGAGAGCTCTGTGAGCTGGCGACCTACCACGGCTACGAGGCTGCGCTGCGTTTCGGCGGTCACGACCGGATTGCTCGAGAGGCATCGAGCGAAGCTGGCGTGGTTGGTGCGCGAGCTGGTTGATCTCCGGCAGTGCCGGTCCCGAGCGGCCGAGGCTGCTGGCTCTCGTGCTGGTCCGTCCCGTGACGCTAAAGGCCGTTGGCGAAGGTGATGGTGGTGGGCCCGACGAGCGGCTGTCCGATGTCGAGCTGGATTTGTGCGTGGGCGTTCAGCGGGATGTTCCGTGGGTTGCCACGGTAGAGCTTGGCGTTGTAGATCGCGGTAACCGGTCCGGTCGCTGTCGCGGCGCGGTCGGGACCGAGTTGTTGGCCCCAGATGTCGAAGAGGTCGCCGAGCGTGAATGTCCTCCGGACCGGGGACTCAATGTGGATGATTCCGTCGGCCGCGTGGGTGTGGAGCCAATACAGGCAGCTCCCGCCGTTCACGAAGGGGCCCTGGGCGGTTGCCTGGGTTTGTGCGTTGGGGATGCCGATGCCGTAGGGGATCTGGCGGGGTGTGCCGTTGACGAACACGGTGAGGTGTGCGTGGATGTGGAACAGGGATTGCTCGCTGCTTTGGCACTGGATGCCGTCGACGGTAGCGCCGGTGGCGATCGAGCCTGTGCCGGCGAGGGCCGGGCCGTTGGGTAGCGGGATCGCCTCAGGACTCAGCGAGGTGGGCTGCGGCGGGGCTTTCAGATGGCCGAGTGACGCGAGCCGGCTCAGCTTCAGCTTCGGCGTGGAGCCCAGGGGCTGTGAGGTGTCAGAGCCACCTCCGAGGATCACGACCAGTACCACCACGGCTGCCGCGAGCGCTGCGGTGGCCACGATTCCTCCGACCGTGAGCTGGCGTTTGCGTCGTGCTGCGTCGCGCGCGGCCGCTTCGCGGGCAAGACGCTCTTCGCGTGCACGTGCTTTCTGTTCCTTGCGGCTCGCCATCGCGACGACAGGCTACTACAGCCGATAGGAGACCGAGCTGTGGGCGTTTGTTCGAGCGGTGGGCGTTCATTTCGTCTGTCGCCGCGCGCCGCCCGATTGCACACCGACCGGCCGTCCGGTCTGAGCGGCTGATAGCCCCTCGCGCAGTTGCTTGGGGGCGATGACCCCGATCACGTGGTCGACGACCTGCCCGTCGGCGTTGATGAAGAACGTTTCCGGCACTCCGGTCGCGCCGTAGCTGCGCGGCACATCGTCTCCGGGATCGTGAACGTTGGGGTAGTCGACGCCGTAAGTGTGCAGAAAGGCGAGAGCGTCTGTGGTGGCGTCCTGTTGGTCGAGCCCGACGAACAGGACGCGACCCGGTCGGCCGAGTTTGCGCCAAGCGCTTTCCAGCAGCGGTGCCTCCTGTCTACAGGGCTCACACCACGAGGCCCAGATGTTGAGCAGCACCGGGGTGCCTCGCAGCTCCCAGGTCGTAAGCCGCCCAGTCGAGAATGCCCTGGTGAGGGCTCGCCGCAGGACCGGACCGGGTTCTCCGCGCTGAAGGATGGCCAGATCAAAGGCTGGTGCGGGAGCAGTTCGCCCCTCGGCCAGGCGGCTGTCGATCGTGCTGTTGGGGGATTGTGCGGCGAGCCCGAAGGCCAGCAGGCCGATGAACAGCGCGACGATCACCACAGCGAGCCCCGAGCCGACCCGCGCCGGCCACCGGGACCGGTCTTGCGTGACGTCGTCAGGCTGCTCTGGCCGGGCTTGCTCCCGCATCCTCCTACAAAGCGTAGTGGCGTTGCCGGAAGTGGGGAGCACCCAGTTGGCGCTACCGGTTTGTTGCGAGCACGCGCCGGCCGGCGATCGCCAGCGACGCGCCGAGCAACAGCGGGACAAGCACCATTGCGATCATGCACGATTGCATGGCGAGCGCGCTCAGGCTGACACGTCCCGGGGCGGCGGAGCCGGCCAGCAGGACCACGGCGAACAGCCCTCCGACGATCGCGACGGTCCCGGCGAGCATCGATACCGGCCACCTCAAATGGGGCGGGACGCCCAACAGGTGATCCACCCGCTCGGCAGCCACACCCACCGTTCCGGCAACGCTGCCGTCATCGAACTGCAGAAGCGCTGCGGCGAGAGTTGCCGTGCTTTTCACCGCGGTCACCGCCGCCTCGTCAGCCGCGACCTCGGCGAGCTCCTGGTAGCGGCGCCGGAGCCAAGTCAAAGCGGGGAGGAAGAACAGTGCATCGGCCATCACTGACAGCACCGCTAGTCGCAGAGGGTCGCGGTGGCGAGCGTGGTGGGCCTCGTGGGCTATCACGGCATGGAGCTCACTGGTGCCGAGGCGCTCCAGCACTATGCGCGAGAGGTAGATGCGAGGGCGCACGACGCCCATGCAAAATGCCTGGGAGGTGGTGCCGGCGATGATCAGTACCCGCTCGCCTGCCAACTCGTGCTCGGCGGTGACGGTGATAGCTCGTAGCGTTCGTCGTGTCGCGCGCACCTGACGGGTCGCCGAACGGACGCCACGCACGAGCGCGGCAGCACCGAGCAAGCCGAGTCCGAGGACGGCGACGTGGCCTAGGGTGAGGTGGGGCAGCAGGAAGTGGCCGCAGGTGAGCAACCACCCGTGAACAGGCCCGAACGTGAGCCGGACATGCTGTAGCGCGACCACGCTACCGCCGAGCGTGCCGAGCGCGCCGAGCGCCCCGAACGCCAGGTTCAGCCGAAAAAAGGCTCGGGCGCTACGCACCGCCGGCGAGGCGCCGCAGCTGCTCGCGGCGCTCGGGATCAAGGGCTTCCACACGCTTTGCGAAGTGCACCATCGCCACCTCGCCCCAGTCGCGCAACACCGCGTCGACCTCGGCTCGGGCACGCGCGTCGGCGTACTCATCCCGGGAAAGCCGCGGGGTGTACAGATAGGAGTTGCCCGGCCCCGGCCGGCGGTCAAGCAGCCCCTTGTGATGCAGGCGATCCATGATCGTCATGACTGTTGTGTAGGCCCGCGGCCTGGCTTGCCCGTGGTTGACAGCGGTCATGACGTCGCGAACGGTGGCGTTCTCTTGTCGCCAGATCTCTTCCATCACCAGTGCCTCGAGCTCGTGCAGTCGCGGCGGTCCTGGTTGTGGTTGGCTCATCGTCGGGTGAGAAGCCTAGCGGCGAAGTGAGGCACACGGTTGGTGGCTCAGCGCGCGGGCCCGCCACACCCGTCGAGGAGGTCGATGACCGTCGCCACCGCGTGAGCCCTCCACCCACGGTCGGCGATCAGGTACTTGCTGAGCCCTCGAAACGCGTTCCAGCGCCAGCAGTGACAGCAGCACGGACCCTTCTCTCGGGATGACCGCATCGCCTGCGCGTAGACCTGCGCCTGCAATCGGGTCAGCCTGCGCGTGTGGTCGTAGCCGAGCAGCTCTTTGGCCAGTTGGACGGAAATGTCGTAGGGGTCTTTCGGGATCTGCCCGATGCTCGGATAGGCGCGCAGACCTTTGACCTGAAAACGGTAGGAATCCCAGTTCATCCCAGAGCAGCACGAGCCCTGCAACCGCGTCGCGTCCGGCATTCGCTCGAGCGCCGCCGGCTCAAGCGTGCAGCTGTTGCTGCGCTGACGAGCAAGAAACACAAACCGTGACCGCGTGCCGGTCAGGCCGGATGCGCCCGCTCGGGACCGCGTGTGGCCGGGGGTGGCCGCCGGCAGGCTCGCTGCTGCGCTGTCCAAGCGCCCGACCGTGGCGAGGCTCGCCACGATCAGAACCGCGACCGCCCACCGCAGGTGACTTGATTTGGCAGCCATGCCGTCACACTACTACAATGGGTCGTAGGGACCAACGAGCGAAGGGAGCGGCTCCCATGCAGATCGCGTCGATCAGCAGCGTCCTCTACCCGCTGGCTGTTTTGGTTTGCCCGGTAGGGATGGGGGCGATGATGTGGATGATGAGGAAAGGCCCCCAACGCGGCCACACCGACGATCGCGACTCGTCCGACTACGGTCCGACGTCGGTGGATCTGCTGCGAGAGGAGTACCGCCGGCTGGGTCAGGAGATCGAGCGGCTCGAGGGCCGGGCTGCCACGGAGTACCGTCCGCATCGATGAACAACCCGATCCTGCTCGGGGCTGCCGACGTTGCAGGGCTGCTGTGCCCGCTGCACGTGTGGTGGTCTAATCGCCACGGGCGACAATCGGTCTGCTGCGCGCCTGCTCGCAAGCGAACACTGGCTGACATTGACGGGCGCCCGCGTCAGGCTGGGCTACGCGCGATCGTCGCGGAGCATCGCTGCACGGCCGCAAGCGGCGAGGATGTGACGGTGCGGGCTCGATGAGGCAACGGCTGGCGGCGGTCTCGATCTGGGTTTGGCTGGCGGGCGCGGCGTTGTTGCTAGTTGCAGTCGCAGTGGTTGGCGTCGCGACGCGGCCCGCGGCATCCGCTCCACGAGGACTTGTTGCCAACTTCAACCTGGATCCCGGCACGCCCCTTCACCAGCCGGCACCGAACTTTGCGTTGACCGATGAGCTCAGGCGGCGCGTGTCTCTGGACTCCTTCCGTGGGCGAGTGGTGATCCTCGCCTTCACCGATTCGCAGTGCACCACCGTGTGCCCGTTGACGACCGCGGCGATGGTTGACGCCAAGCGGATGCTGGGCGCGGCCGGCGCCCGGGTCCAGCTGCTGGGGATCAACGCGAACCCGGCGGCAACATCAATCCATGATGTCCATGCCTACTCGAGCGTTCACGGGATGCTCGGGCAGTGGCATTTTCTGACCGGCTCACGGGCGCAGCTCGAGCACGTCTGGCGGCTCTACCACGTTGCGGCGGAGATCCAGCAGGGACAGATCGACCACACCCCCGCCCTCTATGTGATCGACGCGGCAGGCCGGGAGAGAAAGCTCTACTTGACGGTGATGGCCTACGACGCCGTCTCACAGCTCGGGCAGCTGTTGGCCGCGGAAGCCGCGAAACTGCTGCCTGGTCATCCCCGGATCCGCACAGACTTGTCGTACTCCCAGATTCCCGGAATCTCACCGGCCACCGAGGCGGTGATTCCGCGTGCAGGCGGAGGGACCGTCACGCTCGGAGCAAGCGGCGCACCCAGGTTGTATCTGTTCTTCGCGACCTGGGACCAGCAGGTAAATGACCTCTCGACCCAACTGACGGCGCTGAACGGGTACGCGGCCGCTGCCGCGCATGACCAACGGCTCCCCACGCTGACCGCGGTTGACGAGGGCAGCGTGGAGCCATCACCACAGGCGCTTTCCGACTTTCGCGACCGGCTTTCGCACCCGCTCGCCTACCCGCTGGCGGTGGACCGCAGCGGCCGTATCGCCGACGGCTATGAGGTGCACGACGAGCCCTGGTACGTGCTGATCTCGGGCACAGGCAAATTCCTGTGGTACTACGACATCTCAGCGTTCGGATGGCTCAAGACCCCCGAGCTGATCGCCCGGGTGCAGGCAGCGCTCGCGCACAGCGGAAAAGCACCGACCGACACGCTGATCGCTCAAGAGTTGATCGGATCGCCCGCCCGGCTCGCTGCGCTTCACCAGCAGGCAAGCCTTCTGCTGGGCGACCAAGCGGCGTTCAATGCGCGGCTGCGTGCTCTGCACGGCTACCCAATCGTTATCAACGCCTGGGCCTCATGGTGCATCCCGTGCCGCAAAGAGTTCGGGCTGTTCGCCTCAGCATCCGCGCGCTACGGGACAAGGGTGGCTTTCCTTGGCGCAAATACCGAGGACTCACCCGGTGACGCCCGCGCGTTCCTGACACAGCATCCGGTCAGCTACCCCAGCTACCAAACCACCACGTCCGGCCTCGCCCCGCTCGCCGCCATCGAAGGCTTACCAACCACGATCTTCATCAACCGCGCCGGCAAAGTCGTGTATGTCCACACCGGGCAATACGACGCGCAGGGAACCCTGCAGCAAGACATCAACACCTATGCCCTGGGCGGCTAGAGCAGGCAGCCTTTCGGAAGTCGAGCCCCACCAGTGCAGGCCCAAGACGATAAGGCCACCCAGCTTGGGCGCCGCATCCATGCACCGTCGCGCGGCAAGCACCCCACCGGGTGGATGCGCTCAGGACCGTTGCCCGAGAAGTTCTCCTGTATGCGCGGCGTTGGCGGATGCCTCAGATGAGCGGCTTCGCCGCACCCCGTTGACGTGGTTGCTCGGGTGCAGTCGGCATTCTCCGTTGACCGCCACCCGGTTGGACGACGCCGCCGCGGGCCTCACCACACCTTCGTTTCTAGACGCTCTGAAACAGGTTCAGCCCCAGCTTGGCCAGCAGGTTTTGGGCGTCGATGTTGAGTTGATAGAGCTTGCCGGTGAGAACGAGGTAGCCCATGGCTACGAGGACGAGCCCGGCGCTGATCTGGATCGCCGCGTAGTGCCGCTTGAAGAACGCAAACGCCTGCGTGGCGGCATTGAACGCGACCGCGGAGAACAGGAACGGGAGCGCCAGACCAGCGGAGTAGAAGGCCAGCAGCAGCGCACCTTTGCCGGTTTCGCTGACGCTCGCCGCCAGGCCAAGGATCGCTCCGAGCGTCGGCCCGACGCATGGCGTCCACGCAATCGCAAACGCGGCACCCGCCACCACTGGCCCTCCCTTCCCAGCGCGCTCGATCAACCCCCGCGGCCGGACCTCCCTGTTCAACCGCAACACGAACACCGATGCGACGAACAGCACGCCCATCACGATGATCGCAACGCCCGAGATCCGGTTGAGCAACGGCCTGTTTGAGAACAGGAACGAGCCCACCGCGGTAGCACTCAAGCCCAACAGGATGAAGATCAGCGAGAACGTCCCAACGAACGTCAAGCTGCGCAGCACGACAGGCAGGTCGACGCGAGATTTCCGCTCGCGCACGGAAGGCGTGCCAGAGACGGCCGCAAGGTAGCCGGGCACCAGCGGCAAGCAGCACGGAGAGACAAACGACACGATTCCAGCCGCGAAAGCGAGTAAGAGGCTGGGGCTACCAACCACGGCGCTCACGCGTGGCGATACAGAACAACGAGTTTCGTGCACCCGCGTACCGCCTAAGCGACCGAGGCGTCTACAGCCTTTGCTGGGATGAACGGCTGCCCGCGGTCCTCAGACACCTGCTCGACTGACAGGTCACGACTAAGAAGACTGCCAGAAGGCGCCAAAAACGCTGACAAACGAACGCCATTCACACACTGTGAAGCGTCGGAAAAATGACACCGGTTCTTGTCAGCGAACGTGCGTTCGTCGCTGACGTTTCTGAGCTCTAAGTGCGACCTCTCGGGGCGGCTCTAGCAAGAACCATCGACAGATCTAAGTCCGTCGACGTCCTGTTGGGCGAAACCGAGGTTGAGCGGCTAGCTTTCAGTCATGTCGTCGGATCCAGCCTCGGCACTGCCAGGAAGGAGGCTCGCGGCGATCGTGCCTGGTCGCTTGGCGGTGAGCGAAACAACATTTGACCTGCCGGGATCGATGCGCACCGATCGCCACCAGACGGTGCGGGATAGCGCGCTCGAGTGGCAGTGTCTCTCCGGCGAAGCATGGTTTTGGGAAATGGCGTCCCCAGAAGCCGTGGAAAACGCGGCCTACGCGCTCGCCGGACAGATGGCGTCGGTTGGAGAGCAGCTTGCGCTCGCGTATTCAGCTGCCGTTGAGGTCGCCCTTTGGCAACTCGAGCCGACTGTCGAGGCTGAGCCTGTTGTCCGCGAGATGAGCATCCGTGCTATGGCTGAGGCTCAGTCACTGTTCGTCATCGGAGCTGGCCATGCCTTTGCGAATGTTGCGCTACGCGCGTTGACGGTCCGGGCCGACCTCAAGGCGCGCCTCGCGGCATCGTTTCAGCCGAAAGCTGCAGATGCATTTGCGCCGTTTTCTCAGAAGCGGGACGACTGGATTTCGTTGAACCCTCACGCGTGTAAGAAGCTCGCTGCGGTGGCGGCTGCGTCGAAGTCCACAGACATCGCCGAATTGATCGCAGCCGTCGTCGGCTACGGGCGTAGCTCAGAGTGGCGCGCGCTGGTTGAACGTCGAGGCGAGGACTTCCATCGGTGGAGGCCGCAGACGCACGGGCTCCCGGGAATCTCACAGCGGTCTCCGTGGACGTATGTCCCCGCAACCGCGACCGCGCCGGGAGAACGCATACTGCATATGGGCCAACTTCCGTACGAGGACGCGGAGGGACTGGCAGAGGAGGTGGCTAAGGTGGCCACCGACGGGATGTTCTCTCTGGCCGACGGAATGGTCCGGTTCACGAACGCTCTGGAAGCCGCGATGCGAGCGCTGCGTAACTCTGGGTAGGAACTCGGCCGGGACAACCGCCGCGACGATCGCCCAGGCCGCGTCCGGTCAGAGATGCATCGGAAGGCGCGGGTGCACCGTGGCCACCGGGAGCGGCATCAGTCGACGGGGACGAGGAACCCTCGGGCGGTCGTTCGGACAGGTAACCCAAGGGTCTGGAGTTGCTCGAGGAGGGATTGACGTGTGCCTTGGTCCGCGAGCGGCCCGGACGACGAGGAGGGCACAACTACCGGCCCCCCACGTGGGCCATTGAAGGCGATCGACTCGCGGGCCCGTTCGACACTAAATCCGTGTCGTTGGGCACTTGCGACGACTTCGCGTAGGAAGTCCGGCACGCTTGCCTCGAACAAGAGCCTCTCGATGCGCGCTTCGAGGTCATCCGTTGGCTGATCGGCGGCTCCCTCCTTGGCCGCGGGCGGCTCGTCGATGCCGGCGAGAAAGCGCGTGCCCGCGCGCAGGCGGCCGTGGAGAACCTTGATATCCAAGAAGTCGGTATCGGCGCCGGCCCTCGTTGGCAGGCCCACGTACGCGCCCTCCACGCGTCCGTCTCGCACGATGCCGTGGACGAGAAACGGCCGGCTGCCGTCGGCCTGAGCCGGTACCTCGATGATCATTACGCCACGGTCTGTGCTGGACCCCGGAACGAGGTCGATCGCGAGGCCGTCGACAGTTGGGTAAATGTGCTTCTTGACCACCCGGTGGTACCGACGGGCAGTCGACGGATCCAGAGGACACTCGTTGACTGCTTGGATGCGGTCGCCCTCCGGATCCTTCTTCGTCTTGAGACCGATTAGCAGCAGCCCGCCAATGCCGTTGGCGAGTGCGGCAACGTCCTTGGCGAGTTCGAGATCCTCTGACGGCTCGTCGCGGTACGGCGCCCGCTTGACCTCGAGCCAATCGGACTCGTAAGACCCGATGAGGAGGTGGGCCTGACCTGCCCTCACCAGCGACGCCACCCCGCTTCTGTCGTCGACTGACGCGGTCATGAGTGCCTCAGCATCCGTCGCCAAGCTGATCGCCGACTTCACGGCTTGACCGTGCGTGTTCACGGTCATCTCCACGGTGACGACCCAGAAGTCCCTCTGCGGCTCTCGATCGAGAGACACGACGGTTCGGCGAGGCGTGAGGACCGGGCTTAGCCGCGCCAAGAGCTCATCGACAGACGCGGGCTCATCGGCGCTGGCGAAGTCTCTCCTCACGCGCATGCCTCCGTCGACCCATACAAGCTCGACGGGATCGATCAGGATGTCGTCGTCGAGACGGGACCGCGGCATGTCGACCACTACCAGCCTCGAGTCGGAGGCGCCATAGTCGGCAGCGGAACGCGCCAGCGCATGGCGCAGTGACGTCAAGCTGAGGTCTTCCACGTCAGACAGGGACGCGATAAACCCTTCGCCCGAGTCGTCTTGTTGGAGCCGGATCCCGTTATCCAGGATCAGAGCGGCTGTCGAGGCGTCATACGAGACATGCTTCACGGTGTCGAAGCCCTCTGTGCTCGTCTCTCGCGTGCGCTATGGAGCGGTTGGTGTCGCGACGTCGTCTGGTGCGCCGACCCGGTAGCCGCCGTTCTCGCCGTCCCAGATCATGTGCCACCGCACGAGCCGTTCGAGCGCTGCCTCGATCTCATCAACTGATCCGGTGGGCCAGCCGGCGGGAATTCTCGGTAGCACTTCCGCTGCGTGCCACTCGTGCGTTGGTGGCTCCTCGCCGATGGTCCGTAGGACGGCTTGCTCCAGGGTTGTCGGGGTGGGGCCGACCATGGCTAAGTGGATTTCGGGTATGGGTCGCATGAGATCCACCATCCATGCGTGAAGGGTCTGGGTGCTGAGGCCTGTCATTCGGGCGACGTCTCGAACCTTAATTCCGGCTTCTCGAGCTGGGCCCACCAGCCTGCGGATCCGCTCGCGGTTCCAACTGTCGTCCTGCGCGAGTTGCCGACGTTCAGTGCCGAGAGCCAGGAGTTGGTCCTCGATTGCGCGTCTGCGCGCGAGTTCGGTGCTGACCGAAGAGTCCATACTGAAAAGCGTAAGGCGCTGGTTAGCAAGAGTCAAGCGCTTGTCGCTTTCGCCTTGGTTATAGCCTGCTCGCAGCTGGAGGGTGCGCTTCTACGGGGATTCCTTACCGGCGTCGGCCTCCTTGGCGGTGGGTCGGGGGATTGGCCCAAGCAGTTGGGTACTCACCCCGCGTGGCCACTCGGCCGCCAAGTGGAAGGCGCGATAAACGATCCTCGTGACTGGCAGGTTCTCCTCAGTGCCTCGCGCGCTGGCAAGGTCGAGCTTCTTGTTGAGGATCGGCCAGAGCTGCTGCGCGAGTTGCCCCTTGTTCGGTGCCCCATTGCCCAGCCGCTTGAGACCGACGCGACGGCGCCTGATGTCCTCGACGATCGCCTCGATCTCATGCAGCGGCTTTGATGCCAGCGGGCTCGAGGTTCGCCGGATAGCGGTCGCAATCTGGCGAGTTGTGAAATTGGCGAACTCGAACGCCTCACCTTTCGCGTTCCAGGTCTCGACAAAAACGAGCTGGTCCAATTGGGGACGGAGCGCTTCGTCTCTGTATTCCGGCGGTAGCGACTCCAATAGCCTGGTCACCCACACCTTGCGATGGTGCTCTCGGAGATCAGCGGTCGCCATTTTCCCTTCGGGATCGGTGACGATCAGAAAACGGGTCGGGGGGCGGACTAGCTGCAGCGTCCCCTCGGGCTTGGTGGGGATTACGCGCGGCGCGGCATAGGCAAATAGCGCCTCGATATTGCGGTCAACACCGCCACGATCGAGCGGGCTGATGAAATCCTCATCACGGGAGATGCCGAAGTAGTCCAGCAGCCGCGGCCACATGTACATCTCTGTCGCACCTTCAAGTACGACCACCAACCGTGGATGAGGGGAGAGGCCCCATTCGGTCAGGACGTCGTCCACACTTCTTTCTCGCGCGAGGCGGCCGCGCAATTGACGGGGGACTCGGCCAACCGGCCTGGCGATCCGAGCGTCGTTGTCCGTTGAGACGGCGTCGTGGCACTTGAGCAGCAGCTCGCTGAGGATCCGCGTGTCCATCGCGGCGAGCGCGTCACCTCGGAGACGCTCCCATCGCGATGGCGTCGCGATCCGGATGACGTCGAGCCAGTCGCCGAGAGGATCGTAGTTGTCGGCCAGGCGAAGTAGCCATTCCGCGGTGTTGCGCAGCCAGGTCGTGTCGACATCGAGCCAATCCAGCAATGCGCCGTCATCGTCCTCGCGCAGCCAGGTCTCATATTCGGTGCCGTCGCCGTTTGTTCTGTACGAGTAGACGACGTCCGGCAGGTAGCGGGCCTCCAAGGCTGTTGCCGCGACGATCGCGCCACGCATACGCTCCTCGAGTCCCTGCCATTGCGAGAGCAGGAAGCGCGGCGCCCTGACAGCTGCGACCTGCCCGCGCTCGGTATTCGTGTGCTCGAAATAGCGGAATGTGCGCTTCAAGAACGGGAGCGCGATGGCCTGGTGTGGGGAGTACAGATACTGTTCGAGATCGAGCGAGCGGTCATTGACGGTGATGGTCCGGGCGTCCCATCTCCGAAAGGGCTCTGCTGCCGGGTCGTACCAGCTGATCTCGCTCGTCGTGCTCGTTAGCCGTTGATTGCCAAGCCATCCGGTTGGGTCCCAGTGTTCGTGATAGAAGGTCGTGCCCCCGTCGGCGCGGATATCAGCGCGGAGCTGCCGGCCGTCACGGGAGGCACGCAGCAGCGGCACGAGCAGCCGCTTGCGATGCAGCTCCTCGAGATCGTGCGTCGTGAGCTCAACCATCCGCAGCTGCGCGTGCTTCAAGAATTCCTTGGCCGTCAGAGGCTTTAGCTGCGTGAACACCCACGGCAGCTCAAGCAGCTCGACGGTCGAGCGGCTCGGGCCGGCAATCGGAGCATCGGAAGAGTGGGAAGAGCGCATTCCCTTGGTACGTGTAGTCGTCATCTCACCAAGTCGAGACAACTCTGTATGGCGCGCAAAAGGGCGCGTGGATCAGCAGCCGGACATGCACGTCCGACGCAGTGCGGCTGAGCCTCCGGGTCGGGTGCTCGCCCCCGCATCAACGGATCTGAGGACACAAGCCGGCATGCTCGCAGGGCTCGGTACCGGATGTGTCCCGCGCGCCCCAGCGACGAGTTCGTCGCCGAAGCTGCGCTGCCCGCTCGCGGTTTGCGATGGTGAACGTTTTCCGCGCAGTGCCGGGGCGCTATGGGTGGGGCCTCGTATTGCGTCGTGGCGTCCAAGCAGGTCTCGCCCCTGCGGCTGCGACACGCGCGGGCCGGAACTGTCGGTTGTTTGTCTGAGTTACCTGCGGGCGATGAGGTGTGCGGCGATGTACTCGATGAGGCGATGGCGCAGGCCGGCGGGGCCGTTGGCGGCGATCGCGTATGACTCGCGACCGATGCGCCATGACAGCGTCGAGGCAGTGGTGCCGTTTAGGCAGTGGGCGCCCCTGTACCAGGCGGCGGGGTGCCCGCGGAAGGTGGTGTGGCTGACTAGTTGTGCGCGGAACCCGGCGCAGTAGACGGCGGGGAGATAGATCGGTCCGGCTCGGAAGTACGCCGGGCTGCGTTGCGGGGAGGTCGGGAAGACCCATCTGGTGGGAAGCATCCACATGGCCACGTCGCCGATCCCGGCAGCCGACCCTACGTATGCGAGCGGGGCGGTGAAGCTTCCTGATATTGCCAGCTGGGATCCGGCACATCCGGCGCTTGGGCAATTGGGGAGTGCGATGTTTGAGGCACCCCAGGGGGCCGGGAGGCGCCCTGGGCAGTACACGATCTGGCGGGTGAGGTGCTGGGCCGTGTGGCAGGTGCGGGTGACCCCGATCGGAGCTGGACCGATGTACAGCGGCCCGAGCATGCTGTCGCCGGCTGGTGGTGGCGCGATCGTGTAGCCGGCGGCGCGGGCGTCCTGCGCGGACGCAAAGCAGCCAGTGGGGCGTGTCTTCGCGAGCCCCGGGTAGTTCGGTGGGTAGAAGAGCTTCGTGCTCGCGTCCGCGACGTAGGGATAACCCAGGGGCGGGCACAGGCCGTTGCCGCCGGGCAGCCGAACCGGGGGGCTGGACCCGCCGGAGAGCGAGATCGCCGCTGCGGCCGCGCCTGTCACGCCGACGAACACGGCCAACAGCAAGGCCAGCATGCGCCGCTGCCGACGGCTTCGAGCGCGCTGCAGCGGACTTCTCGTCGGACCGCCGGTAGAGGCGATCAGCGCGGCCCGCGCTTCACGGAGCTCGTCGAGCAGTTGCTGCTCGAACTCATCGAGCGGGATGTCTCGTGCGTCCTCGATCATCTCTTGACCCCCGTTGAAACCGCGTACTCAGGCTGATCGGTCATCGACACCGACAACAGCGACGCGATCAGGCGGCGTGCGCGAAACAAGCGAACCCGAAACGCCGCAGCGCTGATTCCCAGCACCCGAGCGGCCTCGCTGGGAGTGAGGCCATCGCTTCCCACCAACAGCAGAGCCTCGCGCTGCTCCGGTGGCAGCTGGGCTAGCGCGCGCTCCACGACAGCGTCGTCCTGGGTGGCGGCGATCTGCTCTTCTAGGCGGCTCAGGGCGTCCTCGGACAGCTCTCGCCGGCGGCCCAGCACAAGCTCGAGGCTGCGCTGACGCTGGTCGCTTCGGCGAAGCAACCCGAGCTGGTTGTGCGCGATCCCAAGCAGCCACGCTCGAACCTCACCCTTGCGCACGTCATACCGAGCGGCTGACTCAAGCGCTGCGAGGAAAGTCGCCGCGACGACGTCATCAACATCGGAGGGCCTGTCGCAGCGACGCGCCGCATATCTCAGCACGACCCGGCGGTAGCGGCCGAACAGCTCATCCAGCGCCGCAGGATCATCCGCCATCCTCGCAACGACGACACTGTCAGGAGCATCCCTGAAACCTTCCATGACTCAAGTTATCCGCCGGGCACCTCCGCGTTACAAGAGCGGTGCGCGCCCCACGTGCGCCAGGGGTGCGAAGCGACGGTAGTCGGATGGTGCGTGCGCCCAGAGCCCGTCGCGCCGCGAAAGCGGGGCACTGGCCTGAACCGGCGACTTCACTGGCATTCGCCACGAGCCCGAAGGGCGACCTGCAGGGTGCAGCCTGCAGTCGTCGCCTGCCCTCCTCGCCGCGCCAAGCACGTCTCTCGAGCGCGGCGGCTAGAGGTGCGCCAGCGAACCAAAGCGGGTCCTCGCGAGCTGCGTTGCCGGGGCGGAGCACTCGTCCGGCTGGGCTGTGCGGCGGGTCACAGCAATAGTGGGAGGATGCAGGACTCACGCCGGCGCAAGGGACCGGATGATGTGCAGCAGCGCCCCGAGGTCCTTGCCGCGATCGTTGTAGTAGAGATGCCAACTCACCCAAAAGCTCGCGCCGTGAGGGCTCGATGAGACCACAGCGGTGTAATGGTTCGAGAACAGCGCCTGGCCCAAACCGGGGTTGAAGTAGATCGGGACTCGGTGACCTCTGCTGAGGACCGTCGTCGTCAGTTTGCCTGGGGGCGCCGTTGCACGCGTCCAATCGAACACGACGTGAGGTAGCCCTGCATGAGGTCCGTAGAACTCGACAACCGACGTTCCATAGCCCCCGACACCGGTCGGTGCCGAGACGGCGGCGGGCAGCCATCGAGGACAAAGCGCATGTCGGCTTCCCGCTAGTGTCGCCATGGCGGCAAAGAGTGGCCCGTAGGGACACTTGCCGCTGACCGGCACGTTGCCGGGAACGATGGCCAACGAGTCTCCGATCCGCCTCATGGTTGCGGCCAGTCGCCGAGTTGCCCGTCGGGGTTCTTGGAGCCGCAGCAGCTCGATCGGTCCGGCGGCACCCGCGACCGTTGCCGCCATCGCCGTGGGTCCTGTCTGTCGCACCACGACTCGGTAGCCGTGCGGCATCTCGATCCGCGCGACGATCCGTCCACTCGGTGTGGGGGTCGAGGCCGGGCCTACATCGAGAACCATCGCGGAAGCCCTGAACCAGACCTGCCACGGCCCGTTCGCACCATTGTCGAAGTATGTCGGTCGAGCCTGCGGCGGCAACCAGGTCAGACACGCCACTGCCCCTCTGCTCGCTGACGCGATCGCGACGAATGCCGAACGCAATGCGCACGCGCGTGTGGTGTTTCGTTGGTCACCCACGGCGGTCTGCTGCCGCAATGACGTCAGGTCTCGTGTGGCAGGTACCCTCGAGCCGCACGCAACGAGCGAACTGGCGCAAATCGTTGCGACGACAAGCATGCACGCTCGGCACCACGTGCGACCGCGCACGCTCACACCTCGGGTCCGCGACTGGGCCGTCAGACGGCTCAACGACTACCCGCCGCACTTGCCAAGAAGGCGCCCGCCATCGCCGGGCCATTGTGCCAGCGGCCGCAGGAATCTTCACCACCCGCTATTGCTTCGTTCTGGCCAAACCCCCGCGCCCGGACTAGCGCAATGCTGCGGTTGCACCATCCGCGCGAGGCAGGTGGCTCAGCGTGGTGACCCAGATGCTCGGGTCGTGGTTGATGCGCGTTCGGGACCTGCGGCTGCGCGGGGGTTGGCGTCGCGAGCTTTACCGTGGAACCCGGTTTTTCTCCTGCCAGAGCAGGGTCACGTGATGGTTGTTCACTGAGACGAGCTGCTGATGCGCTTCAAAGCCGTAGCCTCCCGGGATCTCGTCGGCGTAGGTGACACCGTCGGGTGCGATGGCGAAGTTGGTGAGCTCGAAGTACTCGCGGTGAATGCCGTGGTTGAACTCGAACACGGTCTGTGTTCTTCCGTTCTTGATGTGCCGGATCCCATCGCCGTTCGCCGCGTAGACGGTGCCACGAGGTCCGGGTTCGACGTCAACGGTGCCGCCGCCACTTTGGCGGGCGAATGCGAGGTAGCGCGCTGTGCCGTTGGGCTCGATCGCCCACAGCGACCATCCCCGCATATCTCCCCCGACGTAGATGGTCCTGTTGGCTGCAACAGCAATCGATCCGATGCCGTTCAGCGGTCCGCCGGGGAGCCCGTGTGCTGGGGCGACGGTCGCCGTGACCGGTTCGAGGATGCCTCTCGTGAGTCGGAGTACCTGCACTCCGTTTGAGATGTAAAGCTGGCCGGCGGGGCTAAACGCGATATGCAGCGGGCTACCACTCTTCTGGAGCGAGCCGATCGATCCGAGCGGCGCGTCGAGCGCCGGCGTGCCGGCAGTTAGCGGCAGTGGGCCGGTGCGACGGCTGAATGGTGGGGCGTGTCCGTTCCCAGCGATCGTGTGCACGACGCCGTCGTGTCCGACCTCGCGCACCCAGCCGGCATCAGCGATATATAGCGCTCCGTTTGGTGCCACCGCGAGGTCGGAGATGTAGGGGAGGCCGGAGACTACGAGTCGGAAGCGCCCGTCCGCGAGCCTCACAATCACCCGGTCTGGGTCGAGCTTCTGCGGATCCGTTCGATTGAGCGGAGTGTCAGTCACATAGAGCTCGCCGGTGTGCGAGACCGCTAGCGCGCCTGCGAGATGCAGCGCGGTCAACGGGCCTGCCGGTGGAGCGTCCGACTTAGAACGACCGGCCCCTAATGAGGCCTTCGGACTGGTGCTGAGGATCGCGATCAGCAGTCCGGCGATCAAACAGACCAGTGCGACGACTGCGCTCCCGATCGCCCAGCGGCGGCGACGCAGGCGTCGGGCCTCCTCGATGAGGGCTTCCTCATGCTGATGTTCCGGCGCGACTGGCCGCGCTGCAAGCTGTGGCATGTCCGGCGTTCACTCCGAGTGACGACCTAAGCTAGTTATACTAGTTCAATGCGGGAAGGCAAGATCATGCTCACCGATTCGACCCCGCTCTACGAGCAGGTCGCTGCGGAGGTCCGCCGTGCGATCGCCGAGGGTGAAGCAAAGCCCGGGGAGCGGATGCCGCTGGCCAAGGACCTTGCGAAGGTGCTCGGGGTCAACACGAACACGGTGCTGCGCGCCCTACGCATCCTGCAGGACGAAGGGCTGCTCGAACTGCGCCGCGGCCGGGGCATAACCGTCGCCGGCACACCAGAGCGCGGCGCCGTGCTCACCAGGGCACGCGAGCTTGTCGCCTTCGCTCGCCGCAACGGCTACCAGCCGGAGGAGCTGATCGCGATGATCAAAACGGTGTCGTGAGGAGCAGCAGTGCAACTGCTGGAGCGACCACCGCTGAGACATGAGACCGGCGACCCGGAAGCGCTGATCAAGGAGGCCCGACGCCTGCGCCGCCGACGCTGGCTGTTCGGAACGCTCAGTGCCGCACTACTGCTCGGTGCTGGCACGTTCGTCGTTGTTGAGCTGCTCGTGCCGTCCGCCACCACGAATGTTGCTGTTGGCCGTGGTCTCAGCGCGGGCTTGCTGCCGAACGGGCCGCTCACAAACCTTCAGATCGCTGGACCAATGGCGGTTGCTCCCGACGGCGCGCTCTACATCGCCGACGATCCGAGCACCGGCGTCCACCCGGATGACCGCGTGCTCGTGCGGCTGCCTGACGGACGCTTCCGCGTGATCGCCGGCACCGGCAGGAGAGGCTTTGGGGGCGACGGTGGACCGGCGGTAAGGGCAGAGCTCTCCGATGTCACCGATCTCGCCGTAGCCCCCGACGGCACGCTCTATATCGCCGACAGCGGACGCGTGCGAACCGTAAGCCGCGACGGAATCATCCGCACGGTCGCCGGCAACGGCAGGCCCGCGAGGACGATCGTCAAGGGCACACCGGCACGCTCCGCGCCTCTCGGTAGAGACCTCTCGATCGCACTCAGCCCGGGCGGGCAGCTCTACATCTCGGTCGGCTCCCCCTGGGGTTCGCCACCGGCACAGATCCTCCGACTCACAACGGCCCGAACCCTCGACCCCGTCCGCACCCTCGTCACATCCGCCCCCGGCGGCAACCTCGCGGATCACAGGGCCATCGGGAAACCGCTAACAGGCTTCGATCACATCGCCGTCGACGGTCACGGGAACATCGACATCGCCGGCGGCCCCAGCGGCTGGGGCGTGTGGCAAATCACGCCCAATGGCAACGCACAGCTCATCTCCGCAAACCGGTACGCGCACGGCAACGGAGGCGCGGACCCAGTGCTTGAGCGCGGACCGCATGGCGTGGTCTACGCGGCCGTCGGCTCACCGGGGCTCTTCCGTGTCGAGCCCAACAAGCTCGTCGCAGCCACCGCAATCAACAAGCCGCTGGAGCACTCGCTGCAGAGCCGCGCTCTCTTACCCCTGTATTTCGCGATGAACCGCAACGGCACGCTCTACGCCGCCGACTCAGGTCCGATCGGTTACCAGTTGAAACCGGGCTACGGCTCCGCGTTCCTCCAGCACGTCGTGTCGATCCAAAACGGCCGCACCAGACTCCTGTGGCAGGAGCACAGCGCCACGCCGAAATAGCGCACCCAGCCGAACCAGCCCTCCCCGAATACGCGGAGCTAAACGCCTCCTTCAAACACCCGCGCGCAACCGAATGCAGGTCTGAGAGGCCTCACCCCCCAGAGACCTCCCCTTTCGCCCAGCAGCAGGACAGCTGAAGCTTCGCGGAGTGTCCTTGAGAGCCACGCCGCTGATCGCTCTTCGTGGGGTGTGCGCTACCCCGCCTGGGGGTTCAGGCCGCCGAGAGCGAACCAGTCAGCGAGCGTGATCTTTGGGATGGCGGCGTTGTTGACGGGCGCGAGCTCCGCTCTGGCGCCGGGGTAGGGGCGGCGGATCTGGTAGATGACTTCGTGCTTGTGGAGCTTGCTGCCGGCTAGCTGCCCGGCGAGCGCGCCGGCCAGCCCCGCGATGATCATGAGTGGGCCGCTCTTGGTGAGGGCGCCAGCGCCCGCGCCGGCGCCGAGGCCCCAAATGAAGCCTTGGGCCTGGCCGTCGATCCACGAGCTGATTTCGCCTTCGGCGACGTTGTATCCGCAGCGCTCGACCGCGGTGAGGATCGTGTTGACTGCGGCGTCGTTTGGCTCCTGTTCGAGCTGGAACTCAAGCTCGGCGGGATAGCCGAGCTCGCCCCCGCTGATGCGCTGGACGCTGGCGCCGTCGATGAGGTTCTCGACGATCTCGGCGGTTAGTGGCTGCGCGCCGTGGTGAATCGCGCGTGCATCGGGTTGCAGTCTGAGGTGATAGACGAACATTGCTCTCTCCTCTTGGGGCTAGGCAGCGGTTTCGGTGAGGTCTGATGCGGAAGTGTCCGCCCGCCAGTTGAACTCGAGTTCGGGGTCATCGCCGACGCCCCGCCAGTGCGAGGCCACCCAGGTAACACCCGGGCCGAGCTTGATCCCGAGGGCCGCGGCCGCGCGAACTTTCTCAGGGTCCGGCGTCTGGCCTAGGGGCAGCTGTCTCGCGTGGCCGACCACATGGTGCTGGGTGAGGGCGTGAGCCGTCACGAGGGTGGGGACGAGATCACCGGGGATTTTCGAGTTGTCCGCGGTCCCCGGAGCAGGCGCGGGACGCAGACGCCTGGCGTGCGGCACCGTTGTCCGCCCAACTGGGATGCCTGTGCGGCGAGCCGGAGCTCGGCGTATCCCGTTGGCGGCGCGGCGGCTGTCCGCAGCGTTCGGGTCCACGCAGGTCAAATGCGCGAAGGTCTCCAGGGCGATCAGCCAGGCGGTCACAAGGTTTGCGCTGTCGGGGACCGGTGGGGTGATCGCGAGCGGCAGAATCTCGCCGGGCGCTGCGAGACGCAGCGCGGCTTGCACCGATGAGCCGTCCGCGGAGGCCATCTCGAAGGAAACCTCGACGTGCCGCGATGTCGAGATCTTGTGAAACGCGATCGTGACGCCGTCGATCTCGCGATGGATTCGGGCGCGAGCTGCGTAGTCGCGTACCCGGTTCTCGCGGATCCGGCTGCTGGCAGCGATCGCGCGCTCGCGCTCCTGCGGGGTTGCGGTTCCTGGCAGCTCCGTGAGGATCGTTCGCGGGTTGGCGGCGCCGAGCGCTGCTCGAAGGTCCTCCCAACAATGGTGTCCGAGGAGCAGGAAGTTGCCGTCGACCTTGTGGCCGTCGCTCTCGATGGTTGCGTGGGTCGGTTTGATCAGCCCGATGCGTTTCCCGTCGCGGTGGATCTCCAGCAGGCGGGGGCGCATCTGCACGCTGAGGCCCGGGATCCGCTGGACCAGTTCGTTGTCAGCTGCCTCACGGAGCCGTTGGCCGTACTGCCGAACACCGATCTCGTCGATCACATCCAGCGCGCCGCTGCCGCCAGGGCCTGCGGGCTCGCCGTTGATGAGGACCTGGCCGTCGTTCTGTTCGACCTCAGCGCCGAGCGGGTTTAGGAACTCGGCGACCCGCTCCGCCAATCGGCGCGCTCGCTCGGCTGCCTGGGTTGCGTGAGCGCGGGCGATCTGCTCGTCGCGCAGCCGATCTTCCGCAGCTGTCCGACCGCCCCAGTTTGTATGTTTCCGCTGCTTCCTACGGTTCTTTCTGTTCTTCGGCATCAGCGTCCCTTTTCGTCCCGTTCGTGACCACAGACGAACGATACGGACGCGGCCGGACGTCTTCGCGTGGGCAGCCGGGGCGAGGCTCGTTGCCATTCCCGCGCCCCAATGCGTATTAGGTCACAGAACGTGGGCGATGTCGTCGCGACCGCGGCCGGCTCGGATGTAGCCGGCTAGCACGCGCTGGTCTTTGTGGCGGGTGATGTCGGCGATCTGGATGGGGTTGTGGCCATCGCGGGCAGCCTGTGTGGCGTACCCGGAGCGCAGCGAGTGGCCGGCGAACTCGCCGGGATCGAGGCCGGCGGCGCGGGCGCGTTTCTTGATGATGAGCGCGACTGACTGTGCGGTGAGAGGGGAGCTGATCGCGCCGGTACGGGTCACGCGCCGAAACACGGGACCGTCGGTCAGCCCGGCGCCGTCAAGCCATGCCCGCAGCGCCCTCACAGGGCAGGGGTTGGGCGACTGGCCGTAGACGAGCAGCAACTCCGTTCCGCGACCCTGCTGGTCGGTCTTTGATTTTGCGATCCGGACTGTCACGCCATCTGGAGAAGGGGAGAGGTCCTCAACCTTTATCGCGACCAGCTCTGAGCGCCGCAACCCGAGCGCGAACCCTACGAGCAGCAGCGCCCGGTCGCGAAGCCCGGTTGTCTGGCTGGTGTCGATGCGGTCGACCATCTCGAGGATCGGCTCTCTGAGCAGCGCGGTCTTCTTGCGAGCGGCGGCGCCATGCACGCGCGCGATCCCTTCGAGCACGGTGAGGAACGCGGGGTCGGAGGTGGGAGGGAGGTGCCCGGATTGGCGGTGCGCTCGGGCGATCGCGGCGGCGTGCCGGCGGATGGTGGAGACGCTCAGCCCGCGCTGTGCCATCGAGGTGACATAACACGTGACAACGGAGACGGGCGCCGGCAGCGGCAGGAACTCATAGCGCGCGCACCAGGTCGCGAACTGCTTCCAGTCGCTGGCGTAGGCGCGCGAGGTGTTCTCGGCCTGGGCATGCGATGCGTACTGCTTGGCGGCGTCGATCAGCTCCTCGAGCTCGGCGGCGAGGTGCGCGGGTAGCCTGGCCGGGATTCCGTCGGGCCGGTGCTCGAGCGCGAGCATTAGCTCGCCTTCGACCGTTTCGACGGGCTCGCCCTCGACATCCATGCAGGCCAGTTTTCCGGGTCCGCTCGCCGCTGTCAACTAGCGATAACAGCACGTATCGCTAGTTTCATTTCTACCCGGCCAGAGGCAGGAACCGCTGTGAAATGTCGTTCGTTTGTCAGCGGACTTGGCGGCTGTTGGCAGTCTTCTCGGTCGTGAGGTGTCACACGCTCGATGCTCCATCGAGCGTGAGCTTGCTCGGCGGTGGATCGCTGTCGCGAATGTCTTTCGGGTATGCGGGTAACCGCTCGTCCCAGCAAAGGCTGTACACGCCTCGGTCACTCAGGCGGTAGCCGAATGGCCCGAAGTTCGCGACATAGCCGGCTTCCCTGAGGTCCTCGAGCGCAGCTCGCAGTTCGCCCCTCGCGTCGTACGGACCGGTATGACCACGCGAGACGAGGTTGGCGAGGAGCAGGACAAGCCGGGAATGCATCCGTCCTTGGCTGGACGTTGCGTCGCGGTACTTCGGCAGTTCGTGGTTGCGGTGCTTGATCAGGAAAAGAAGGATCTCCTCGGGGCCGGCGTCCTCGTTGAGGTGCGTGGTCGATACCGAGTGGCTGTCGTTGATCGCCTTCGTGGTCAATTCGTACTCGTGTGGATAGATCCCAAGAAGAATCCCCCGCTGGCGCAGGTCCTGGATGTCCTGGCGGACAGACGCTGGAATGTTCTGGCGGCTGATGGCCCAGTGCCCCTGTCTGAAAGGCCCGGTCAGCGCCCTGGACAGGATCCCCGCGATCAACTCAGGCGGGTCTGTGTAGCGCGCCTCCGAGCACGGCTTATCAGAGTCATCGATCGGAGGATCTGTTTCGGGTGCTTTCCACCGTTGGGTGGACACCCACACTCCCCCAGAGAACGGCGACCACGCCCAATCGCTGGTGGCGTTCCGGATTACGGCTCTAATGATCGGCCGGATCTCGGTCGGAAATTCGATGCCAGCAACCCTGGTGGCGGTCAGCTGTTCTGGCCCGAGGACGGCCAGGTGCCGGTCGGAGAGGTGCGTCCAATGCCGGAGAAACCGGACCGCCGCGCGCCAGGGATCGATGTCCTCTAACAGCTCGTCGAGTAGCCGCTGGGTGATTGTCTGTGGTTCAAATGGCGGCCCGGTCGGCGGCGGGTCGGGAAGTGCTCTCCCGTGCCGCAAGAGCCCGACGAGGGCTCCTTTCGCGAGAATGTCGCGGAGGTGGTCATCGTGTGTTGCTGCGGCGAGGGCGAGTGCTCTGCCGAGTTCGTCGCGTGATGCCTGGGCCCACGAGCCATCGAAGAACCAGCCGATGCGAGTTGCGCTCCCATGGAAGGCGCGGTCGACGCGCAAGTACTCGGCGTCACTGAGTTGGCAGAAGCATTGTGTTCTGAAGTCGAGCAGCTTGACTGGCTCGATCCGTGGCCACTCGATTGGTGGGCTCTCGGGAGCTGTTGGTCGTCGGGGTCCGTTGATGAACGCTTCGATCGTGGTGGTCGGCTGCACGTGAGAGCCCGTGCCGCAATACAGCAGGGCAAGATCGAGATCGCGCATCTCGGCCCACGGGCGCAGCTGTTCTAGCGCGGTTGCCGGTAGGTGCTGGGCCTGAAGGATCACAAGCTCACGGATCTGATTCGCTTCCAGCCAGACGTCGGCGTACCCCTGGTGCGGGCGTGGATCTTTCCACCTGGTGGATGCGCGCTTGCCCATGGCCCATAGGAGCTCTGCCGTCCCCAACCCGGCGCCTGGCGGCATCGTGACCCCTGGCGCGATCGCGACTGTTAGCACCGTTGTGCATGAGCGCGCGAGCCGCTGCAGCGCGTGCACGTTCGCGACATCGTCGCTGCGGTCGACGAGGATGTCGACCCGGTTCTCATGCGAGATCGGCGAGCTGAAGGATGGTATGCCGGACGACGGCATCGTCAATTCTCGGTTTGCCAGCGCGCTCGCAGAGCTGCAGCGCGTTGTGAGTGAACACGGCCCAGGACCGCATGTATCCACGCGTGACTTCGTTGTCGATAGCAGTCAAGAGCTCCGGCTTCACCCCTTCATAGATCGGGTGATAGGTCGGGATCAGCTTCAGGATGTCTTCTTGGCTGAGCGGCGCGAACCTCACGGCTCGTGCGAGCCTCGACTTCAGCATCGGCTCTCGGTCTATGACCTCCCAGGCACCATTGCCCCCGTCGAAGACGAGCCCAAACTGGGTGCGATCGTCGTCGTGCAGGAGCCGCAGATCGTCAAACGATGTCGGCGCGAGGTTCTGTGCCTCCTCGAAAATGAGCAGCCGCGGCTCCTCGGCGAGGATTGGCAACAGCCGTAGAGCGATTTGTGACCTGCTCGCACGGGTCTCCCGTCCGGTCAGCGCCTCCCACAGTGCTGCGACGACGAACCGTTCCGTGGGACGGCGCAGCACCACCACCTTCACCACTGGCACAGAGACACCGGCCAGGGCCTCCGCGATCGCGAACGTCTTCCCGAGCCCGGCCAAGCCATGGATTGCGACGATCGACCGGTGGGTCACGGAGTCCAGCACGGCCTCGCGGGCAAGCAGGAAATTCCGTGTGATCAGCACCTTCGCTTCCGGGACGTTGAGGAAGTGACCGGTCATCGGATGCCCCGGCCGCCGTTGTTGCGGCGGGGCTTCGCGGCCGTGTTCAGTTCCTCAGCAAGGCCCAGGGCCCCGAGCAGCTCATCGGACTTTCGGTCCGTGAGCCCCTTGCGGACTCGCGAGCTGCGCTTCGCAGATCTGTCTGTAATCACGGTGATGTCTGCCGCCGGCGTCGTGCCGGTCAGTGGCTCGGTCCTGGCCTTTGCGGCTCGGCTTGCTTTGGACTTTTCCTTCGCGGCAGTGCGCTTCGCCGCTTGCCGGTACGCGATCACCTCCTCCTTTCCATCCCGACCGAGCTGCCCCGCAACCGTGGCGGTACAGACGTGGCCCGTTTCGTCGAAGACCTCGATCGATCGCTTGTCGTGGGGCATGTAACGGACCTGCACTGTTTTGCCGTGGAGGTCGTGCAGCTTGCCGGCCACGTAGTACTCATTGCCGTGCCGAATCCCCTTTGCTTCGACGATGCGGGTCTCGTCGGCCATCATCATCCAACGCAACCGCTCCGGCTCGACGACATCCAGGACGGTGCTTGATGTGGCCCACTTCTGCTCGGGGATCAGGCCGCCGAGCGAGGAGTGAATGCGGGTGCGGTTGTAGTGCTCGACATACCTGCGGATCTCCTCTTGCAACTCGGCCAGAGTGAGCGGTCGACGCTGGGCGTAGAGCTTTCCATCGGCGCGTCGTGGTCCTCCGAGGTAATGCGGGAGTGTCGCGATCAACTCCTCGCGGATCGTGAGATGAAGCCTCTCGACCTTTCCTTTCTGATACGGCGAGTACGGGGCCGTCTTGCTCACCACAAACCCAACCTCGGCAGCAGCCCGCGTGACGGCGGTCGCCAGGAAATCCCGGCCACCATCAAACCTGACCACGTGCGGAACCCCGCCCCACGGCCCACGCTCCGGGTCGATGACGATCGCCTCGCGCAGCGCCGCCAGCACCTCGGCCGAGGACGGGTACAGCGACAGAGCCCAGCCCATGATCAGCCTCGAGAAGCCGTCCTCGATCACGGTCATCCACGGACTCTGGAGACGTGAGCCGCGCAGCGGCACGACATGGAGGTCGAGTTGCGCATGATCGGCTTCCCAGACCTCGTTGCGTGCCTCTGGCTCCCAGGTCAGGTAGATCGAGTTGCGCCGCCAGCCCTCCTCGCCGTCCCGCGCGTACCCGCGTGTGGCCGCCGACAGTTGGCGCTTGATCGCGCGCCGGTACACGCTCTCTGAGCGGACAGGCGCGCCCGCTTGCCTCAGCATGCTGTGGGCACGCGAGGAATTGCCGGCGGACATGAAGTACGCCTGGACGGCCTCCGGGGTGAGGCTCCACGGCTCGCGCTTCTTAGGCGAATAGCCGCCGACTGCCATCCAGCGGTGTATGGATCGCTCACTCACCCCCAGGCTGACGGCGGCGAGCCGGACCGCCCCCTTCGGAAGCCTCCCCTGCTGTTTGAGGGCGAGCAAACGCAACACGGCAGCGTTGCGCCGTTCAACGACGTACGGATTCACCGTCTACCTCCTGGGACCTGCAATGGCAACATCGGATGTGGGTTGGCTTTACAACCCAACATCCCTGGACGTTGCGTTGGATTCCCTATCCAACACCCGTCTCCTGCACAAGCCTCGCAAGACGCAGGCGCTCACCCGCGGAGACCCGAACGCCCGGGACTGCCTGGTGCGCTAGTCCGCGGCGACCGGCACGGCGCTCATCGTGTGCCTTCGCCGGTCACAGTGAGATAGCGCTCGATCGCTGCGTCTGACCCGTTGGCTCGCAGATCGAGCTCGCCGCGCAACTTGAGGATGCGGTACTCGATGAAGAACTCCGGGGCCAGGTCGAACACCCCGGCGAGCAACTCGAGCGCGCGCGGGCTCGGCACCTCTCGCCCGTTGACGAGACCCGAGATGTAGGTGTAGTCGATCCCCTTACCGGTCTCATCTATCTCGCGGGTCCGAGCCGAAACCGCCCTCAAGGTTGTCTTGTGCTCGTCGAAAAGACGCCGCAAAACCACCGGTGCCTTCTCCTGATTTGGGGCCTTCGGCGGGCGGATCATGGCACTCACCTTAGGCGCCGTTGCGGCGGAAGAGCGGGCTACGCCGGAGAAGAAACCCCCTCTCTGACCTAAGAGTAGGCAAGTCAGCGCGGGAGAAGTTAGCCCCTGTCCCCGGAGAAGATGCCCACGGTCCGCCAGTGGAAAGCCCAACGGCCCACGACGCCACACTTCCGGGCGGTCCTTCGCGGAGCAACCGTGCGTAGTTTTGAGACTTTTTTAGACTTGGCGCGAAGTCTCAAATTGTCTAGAAGGGCGATCGGCTCCCGGATCCGAACCTCGCGCGGCTGTCCGGCCCGCTCTCGATGATCTGTTGGTGTCCGAGCAGCCGAGTCCGCCGATCGTGCGGGGCGTGAGCGATCTGCATGGTGCCCTGCCCGAGATCGAGCCCTGCGACGTCCTGGTCCTCGCCGGTGACCTGGTCCCGCTCGAGTTGCAGGCCGACGCGACCCGCTCACGCAACTGGTTCTCGACCGTGTTTGCCGCGTGGCTCGATGGCGTCCCGGCCACCGAGGTGGTCGGTGTTGCCGGCAACCACGACTTCATGCTCAGCTGGGATCTCAGCCGCGGGGTGCATCGCTGGCTCTTTGACGCCAACTGGACCTACCTGCAGGACGCGGGCGTGAGACTCGAGTGCGGCCTCTCCGTCTGGGGCACGCCATGGTCGCCTGGCACCTCCGACTGGGCGTTCAGCAGCGACGAACAGGCTTTGAGGGAAGCGTTCAAAGACATTCCCGATGGTCTCGATGTGCTGATCACGCACACGCCTCCGTTCGGGAAAGGTGATCGCGCCCCGGCGGCGCCCGACCCTCTTCTCGGCCACCTGAACGACTACCGGCACATCGGCTCTCGGGAACTTCAGCACGCTATCCACCGAGCACGCCCACGATTGGTTGTCTTCGGACATGTGCACGCCGATGGCGGTTGGCGAATCCAGATCGACGACACCTTGTACGCGAACGTGAGCGTGCTGGACGAGGCATATCGGCTTGTTCGCTCCGCCAGCGAACCGTTGCTCCACACGGCTGAGTCGGCCTGAGGCTCCTTGGTTGTCGCCTTCTCAGCTGCGTGCCGCGGCTCATGGGGTTGCGGCAGGCCCGTTAGTCACCAATGTGCGCGCTGGCGGTAGCCGCCTCGTTCCAGGCATGGTGGGCTTCTCGTGCGGCGTAGAGGACAAGCACGAGCGCTGCGATTGGGTCGGCCCACCACCAGTGCAGCGCTGTGTTGAGCAGGACGCCGAGCAGGATGATGGTGGCGAGGGCGCCGTCGATGAGTGTGATTCGTGCTTCGGTCCGCAGGACGGGGTTGTCGAGCCGCCGTCCGGTGTCTGCCTTGCCGCGCGCGAGTGCGAACATCGTGAGCGCTGTGACGGCCAGCCAGATGGTGCCGGCGAGGGAGCGGCCGGGATGGTCTGCGGTGGCGAGGACGATGGTGGACTGGATGAGGATGTAGAGGGCTAGGCCGGCGAACGCGATGGCGATGACACGCAGCGCTGGAGTGGTGCGGCTGGTGGTGTCGGTGCCGGTGAGCTGCCAGATGACCATCGTGGAGGCGAGGATCTCGATTAGTGAGTCGAGCCCGAATGCTGCGAGTGCGACGGACCCGGCTGTGATCGTGGTGATCGCGAGGATGATGACGCCGATCACGTTCCAGCCGAGCGTGGCGTATTCGAGGAGAAGTCCGCGACGCAGCAGCATGTCCTGGTTGGTTTGCATTGGTCAGCGGAGGAGTCGTTCGGCGAGCAGCACGACCCCGAGGGTGGTTAGCGCGATGCCGGCGAGTTGTTCGGCGCGTTCGCGGAACTGTTCGCTGAGGCGATGTCCGAGCCGCAGTCCGAGTTGTGTGACGAGCATGGTTTGTGCGCCGATCAGGACGATCACGAGGACTATTGGGAGGCGCAGCAGCCCGAGCGTGAACCCGATCGCGAGTTCGTCGAGGCTGATGCTGACACCGAGCGCGAGCGACCGCAGGCCGTGTGGGTTGGCGAGTTCGTTGATGCGCTGCTCGTCCTCTTCGCCAGATAGAACGGTGTAGAGGCCGAAGGCGATCAGCACACCGATAGCGAGGTAGTCGGCGGTCCCCCCGATCGCGTGTCCCAGCGGGGCGCCGAGCGCAAGCCCGATCAGCGGCATCACGGTCTCAAAGCCGGTGAACAGGACGGTGATGTGACGTCGCCGTGCTGGCGTGATCCCGGTCATCCCGATCGCGGCGGCGACGGCGAAGGTGTCGAGCCCGAGCGGAAGCACCAGAGCGATCAGCTTGACGGACACGGGGTCAGCGCCTCGATGCTGATCGGAGGTTGCGCTTGCGCCCACGCAAGCGGCCACGCGGTTGCTGCGGCTGGCACCCTGTGCACATGACCGGGGTGCGGCGATGTTGACGGTGTTCGGTGCGTGCGCGGTGACGTTCATGATGGTCATGTATGCGTTTGAGCGCCGCGGCAACGGTTTCGTTCTGGCGTTCGCTGTCGGGTGCGCGCTGTCGAGCGCCTATGGATTCCTCGCGGGCACGTGGCCGTTCGGGGTCGTTGAGGCGATCTGGTCGCTGGTCGCGGCCAGGCGTTATCTTGATCACCGACCGGAGCGCGGCGGCGCGAGTGCGCTCAGCAACACCGACAACGCGTCGGCATGCGAGCCGTCGGTGCCGATCGACAACACACGCTCGGACGGTTCGTAATCGAGCGTGAAGAAGCCGCAGCAGCCACGTTCGATCGCCAATGTCTCCTGCAGCAGGAGGGTGTCGACGTCTTTCGTGAAAAGGATGCGTGCAGTGGAGCTCTGTCGCTGGACACCTAGCACGCTGCCGCTCAGCTGACGGTAACGGGACAGCTGTTCGGCCAGCTGCCGATCGTCGAGCTCGCAGCCCGACAGTGCCATCGGTAAAGGCTGCGGCTTCATCGCTGCAGGGGGTCCTCAGCAAAGCCCGGATCGGTGGCGGACAGCGACGGTCTCACAGCGCAGCAGCGTGGCATTGGTCGCCTGGCCATGCTCCGCTCAGTGCGCGTGGGTGATCGGCGCGTTGTGTTGCTCGGCGGCTTCGATCTGCAGCAGCTCGCCGCCTTGGTGGTCGACCTGCAGGGTCGTGTGTTGAAGGTCAAAGCGGTCGTGCAACATCCGTTCGATCTCGCGGCGGGTGTCGTGGCAGTCACCATCGGAGCGAACGAGGATGTGTGCGGAGAGGGCCGGGAAGCCGGAGGTGACCTCCCACACGTGCAGGTCATGGACCTCCACGACATCCGCGACGGCGGCCATTGCCTGGCCGATCTCGTCGGGGTCAAGGCCACGCGGTGCGGCCTCGAGGAACACGCGGCCGGAATCGCGCAACAGTCCGTAGGCGGCTTTGAGCATGATCGCGGCGATCAGCAACGAGGCGATCCCATCCGCACGATGAAAGCCAGTGATGAGGATCACAGCGCCGGCGATCGCGGTCGCGATGAACGCGAACAGGTCAGTGAGGATGTGCTGGAACGCGCCCTCGACGTTCATGCTCTGGCGGTTGGCTCTGCTGAGCGTCCAGGTCGCTGCGAGGTTCACGACGATCCCGAGCAGCGCGACGATCAGCACAGCGCCACCGGCGACCGCGGGCGGGTTGATCAGCCGGCGGATGCCCTCGTAGATGATGAACAACGCGAGCACCAGCAGCGTCGCGCCGTTGAACTGGGCGGACAGCACCTCGGTGCGCTTGAACCCGTAGGTCATCGCGCCCTTCGCGGGGCGCGCGGCGAGCCTCACGACCCACATCGACAAGGCGATCGCACCGGCGTCGGTGAGCATGTGCGCCGCGTCTGAGAGCAGCGCCAAGGATGAGGCGAGGATCCCGACCGTGACCTCGACGGCCATGAACCCAAGGATCAGACCCAGCGCGACAGCGAGCTTCCCGAAGTCAGCATCGGCGCTGACGCCGTGAGAATGCCCGGCATGGTCATGGCTGCCATGACCATGCTCATGACCGGCGTGATCGTGATCGTGCGGTCGGGTGTCTGCCATCAGTTGCAGCACTCCTCCTGGCAGCTATCGCCCAGAACATCGAGTCCGGGGACGGTCGCGCAGCCGCAAACCTCGCCGTGCCATGCCTCGAGGCCTTCGCGAACGGCAAGTGCGGCGATCGCCAGCGCGATCACCGGGTCAAGCCACCACCAGCCTGCGATCGCGTTGGCGGCCAGCCCGCCCAGGACACCTGCGGCCATGTAGGCGCACAGCAGGTTCTGCGCGCCCTCACCCGCCGTAGCGGCGGACCCGAGCCGGGCACCGATCTGCTGTTTGGTGTAGCCGAGTAGCGGCATGACTGCGATGCTCGAGACCGCCAGCCCGATCCCGACCCAGCTCGTCGACGGGTGCTCTGTGTTCGCGAGCGTGCGGATTGCGTCCTGAGCGATGTAGGGCGCGAGGAGGAAGAAGCTGATCGCGACGAGCTTCTGTGCCCGCTGCTCGGCACTGTCGGAGAGGCGACGGTTGCCGGTGAATCGCCAGATCACGATCACCGACGCCATCCCCTCGATCACCGAGTCAAGCCCGAACCCAAGCAGCGCGACCGACCCGGCCGCCGCTGCGGCGGTGATCCCGACAGCACCCTCGACCGTCATCCACGCCAGGCTGACCCATGCCAGCACTTTCGCGCGACGGATCAGCCGCTCGCGTTTGCGGTCCGGCCCGACAGTCGGCCGGGACGCTGGGGACAGGCCAGCGTGTGCGAGAACAGACAGCTCGACCGGGGCGCTCACTGCGCGCGCTCCGCGGCCGGTAGGTGCGCGTCAAGCAGCTGCGATCCGGCTGGGGTCAGGGAGTAGAACACGACCTTCCCATCGCGCCGCGACACGGTCAGCCCGGCGAGCCGCAGCGCGCGGAGATGATGGCCGACCAGGTTCTCCGCCTTCCCGACGATCCACGCAAGATCACACACGCACAGCTCCTCGCCCTCGCGCAACGCCACCGCGAGCGCCAGACGCGTCCGGTCACTCAGCGCCTTCGCGCGAGTTGCAGCGGCGTCGACAGCGTCGAGGTCAAGCCGCATACGAATCCCCTCCGCCCGGGGAAGGTCGAGGCAAAGCAAGTCACAGCGGTCATCAGCCATGCACTCATACTAACGCCGATTAGGATGAGCGGACGGGCGCGAGACGAACCTGCGGGCGCTCAACGAGGTTCCGGCCGTCGCAACCGCATGAGATCAGACACGCCCGGCGCGTCGATTTGACTCTCAAATAGTTTGTAGCGATACTCCGTCTTATCGCGACAAACCGCCGAAAATTGGGGTCACATTTTGTTGCCTGAGGACCCGCATGAGCAGGATGCTGAAACGTTCGACGGCGAGCTGATGCTCACGCTCGTGCCCACGCCTGATCTGGCGGTGGAGTTGCCGGCGGCGCTGCACACCGAGCTGAAGCGTTTGCTTGATCAGGCTGACCGGTATGCACGCGCGGCGCAGTCGGTTAACACGACGCGCGCGTACCGCAGCGATTGGCGGCAGTTCGAGGGCTGGTGTGACCGCTACGGCCTTCAGAGCATCCCGGCGAGCCCGACAGCCACGGCGCTGCATCTCACCGCGCTCGCCGAGGCCGGTCGATCGGTGTCGACCGTGAGGCGTCGCTGCGCGGCGATCGCACGAGCCCACCGGATCGCCGGCTACGCCTCACCGACCGCCGACCCGTCGGTCATGACAGTCCTCGAAGGAATCGCGCGCGTCCACGGCACAGCCCCGAACAAAAAGACGGCTCTGCTGCGCGACCCGCTACTCGAGCTCGTTGACCGGATCGACACGTCCGGGAACGCCGGGTTGCGCGATCGCGCGCTGCTGCTCGTCGGGTTCGCGCTCGGGCTTCGCCGCTCCGAGCTCGTCGCGATCGAGATCAAGGACATCTCCCCCTCCCCGGACGGTGTGACGATCAGGATCGCACGCTCAAAAACCGACCAGCAAGGCCGCGGTGCATCCCTTCTTCTCCCCTACGCCGAGTCCCCGAACCCGTGCCCGGTCCGGGCGCTGCGGGCGTGGCTCGATGCCTCGGGGGTCGTCGACGGTGCCGTGTTCCGTCGTCTCAGCCGGGCGGGCGCGATCGGCAAGCCGCTCACCGCGCAGTCTGTCGCGCTGATCATCAAACGCCGCGCCGACTCAGCCGGCCTGAATCCGCGTGAGTTCGCGGGGCACTCCCTGCGCTCCGGCTACGCCACCCAGGCCGCCCGCGACGGGCACCGCACCGAGCAGATCGCAAACACCACACGCCACAAAGACCAAACCGTGCTCGCCGGCTACATCCACGCCGGCCGCGGCCGAGAGGACGTAGCAGCCGTCCTCTGATCAGTCGCTCTCGGGATCGTCGGCGGCGCTGCCGGTGAAGAGCTCGGGATGATCGCGCCTCGCTTCCTCGACATCGACCCAGTCGCCGTTCACCCAGACAGTCTGCCTGCCGGCTGGCTCAAAGGCGTAGATCGCCTTGCTCCGATGGCCCTCACCTGTCCAGCCGAGCTCTGCCATCGCCGCGGCGACACGGTCAGAGACCATCCCCTCCTCGCACGCACGTGTGCAATAGAAGTCGAAGTAGTCCTCACCGCGGCCCCGCAAGCTCGCAATCAGACCGGCGGAGTAGCGCCAGGAGCCATGCCACGCAGTGCCGTCGATGTGGGTCCAGTCCGTGTTGCAGAGCGCGCAATACATCTCATCGGCAAAGCCGTCATCCCCGCGCAACCGACCGGAAAGCGCCTGCAGGTCAAACTCAAGATCTCGGGCCTCGTCCTCACTCATCCACTTCAGCCTAAGCGATGCTCCTGCGGGCTATCTGCTGATTCGGGAACCCTGCGGAGTTACACGCGAGAACCAACGGGTGCGCGACGACGACGGAGCACCTGTCTTCTGTTAGGCGGCTAACACAACTTACTGTAAGTTTTGTTAGCGTGCTTACGAAACGGCCGCTTCTGGATACCGCCGCTGATCAGGCTCTGTTCGTTTCAGACGGGTCACGCAGTCGGGCGGTCAGGGAGGCTCTGCGTGATCGCAACACGCTGATCGTCGGGGAGGCGGGCTCTGGGAAGACGAGCATCCTCTACCGAGTCCGCGCCGGTGCGCGCGAGAGTTCACGGTCACCGGCCGTGCTGATGGTCAACGCACAGCACGCCGACACGGGTCGCGATCTTGTCGATCTGATCCTTCGCGAAGCCGAGAACGAAGGCTGGGTCGAGGCAGCCGCTCGGCCAGCTCAGGATGATCTGTTCGGTCCGGTCGCGCAGATCCGACGACTCTCCGGCGCCCCGGACCGCAGCCTGGTGCTGATAGATGACCCCGACCCCGGGCAGGCGCTGACCCTGTTCGGACGGTTGCGCGACGAGCTCTTCCAGATCACCACCCGCTTCGCGGTGACCGTGACCGCGACCACGTTTCAACGCATCAACAAGCCGCCGGCTGATGTGTTCTTCGACACGACCGTTGAGCTTGAGCCGCTCGACGTAGACGCAGCGTTCGAGCTCCTGCGGGTTCGCAAGGAGCGCGGCGAGATCCCCGGTCAGGTGCTGTGGCCGACGCGCGCGATGCACCCCCGCGCGATCCTGCTTGACGCGCAAGCGGGCCCCGTGGGCCGCCGCCACGACCGCGCACTCCAGGCGCACCTGACCGGTCTGGCCGAGCGGACCGCCGGAGCGACCGGTGCGGGCCTTCTATCGGAGATCTGGGGACGCGGCGCTCTCAGCGCGAGTGACCCCGAGCTGCAGCGAAGCCTCGGTGTGACCCGCGCGAGGCTCACCCAACTCCTGAAAAGCCTCGAGCGCGCCGAGGTGCTGATCTCCTTCCCGCAGGCAACCCCCGGGGCGACGGGGCGACCGAAGACCCTGTACGACATCAACGCGACACGGTGAGCGTGTGATGTTGACCGTGACACAAGCCAGGTCTCGGTGCGGCGGCGTCCGCGTCACGCGTCAATGCCTGCCGCCCGTTGTACGACGTTGCTCAGGCGTCGGCGCACCTCGCTCGCGGTGTCACCGAGCTGGGTGTTACCCACGATCGAGAGCATTCGCTCCGCGTCGATGGCCGAGATGTGAGTCTCGCCTCCCTGCTCGTACACGACGACGTTGCAGGGGAGCAGAGTCCCGAGCTCCGGCTCCGCGTCGAGCGCTGCCCGAGCGAGCTGCGGGTTGCATGCCCCCAGGATGACGTAGGGCTCGCGATCGACTCCGAGCTTTGCTTTCAGGGTCGCCTGCACGTCGATCTCGCACAGCACACCGAATCCTTCCGTGGCGAGCTCCTCGCGGACGCGCGTTGCGGCATCTGCGAACGCGAGATCGGTGGTGGTGCTCAGGGTGTAGCCGGTGTCAACTCTGGACATGCTGCCTCCAGTTCCTTCTGCTTCATCTTGGCTGCCTTGGCGCGCTGCTCGGCGGCGTCGGATGGTTCGATGTAGTTCTCGTTGAGGTAGGCGAGGATCGCCTGCTCGCCGAGGACGGGGGCGCTGCGGGCGACGAGCACGGGGATCTCGTCGGTGCCAGTCCCGCGCTTCAACTCGATGCGAGCCTCCCGTGGACCGGGACCTGATGGATGGTGTAGCTGAGGCCGAGTTCTGTCAGCCGCTGGCGGACCCGACGCGAGGCCGGGCACCACTCCGTTTGCCAGAGCTCGAGTGTGGGTGTTTGAGACATGGCCATCGCTCCTTTCTCACTGGTGTCCGAACGTGACCTTTGGAAGCACGCGGCGGGCCCAGCGTGGGAGGTACCAGGCGTGGCGGCCCATCAGTCGCAGCAGGACCGGGAGCAGCAGCAGGCGGATCAGCGCTGCGTCGAGCAGGACCGCGACACCGAGGATCACTCCCATCTCCTTCGGAGGGAGCGGACCTGAGATCGCGAACGTGAAGAACACCGCGACCATGACCGCCCCGGCGGCGAAGATCACCCGGCCTGAGTGCGCCACGCCGCCGACCATCGCCGCGCGGGCGTCGTGGGTGTGGTCCCAGTGCTCCTTGGCAGCCGAGAGCAGGAACACGGTGTAGTCCATCGAGATCGCGAAGATCATCGCGAAGAAGAACACCGGCCCCCACGCGTCCAGGAAGCCCTGCGGCTGGAACCCGAGCAGTGAGTGCAGCGCGCCATCCTGGAACACCCACTTGGCGACGCCGAACGCCGCTCCCGTGGCCAGGAGATTGGTCAGCACACCAACGGCCGCAAGCAGCGGCGCCTGCAGCGCGATCAGCAGCAGCAGGAACCCAAGGCCGAGCACAACGCCGATAACCAGGGGTGTCTTGGCACTGAGTGCCGCTTGGAGGTCGTGGTTCTCTGCCACCGCGCCACCTATCACAGAGCCGCGGGGCAGTTTGGCGCGGAGGCGGTCGATCGTTTGGCCGACCGCCGGATTCGATGGATCCTGCTTCGGGACCGCGGTGATCAGCGCGTAGCCACCGCCGGCCTGCGTCGGCATCAGCGCAGCCACGCCGCGGTCGGCTGCGGCGATCCGCTGCACCGTGGCGGCCTGTCCGGCAGGGGTGACGATCTGGAGCGGGCCTGTCGCTCCCCGACCGAAAGCCGCCTGCACCTGGTTGTAACCGATCCTCGACGAGTCACCAGTCGGGACCACCTTGATCGACGGCATCGCCGTCTTCAGCTGCGTCACCGGGATCGCCAGGCCGACGAGGACGACCAGTGCAGCCACTCCGTAGCGGACAGGCTGGCGCCAAAGCCGCTCGCCCCAGCGCTCGAAGCGTGCCGAGCGGTGCTCGCCGGAATGGGCCCACGGCAGAGCGAGCTTGTCCACACGCGGACCGAGCTTGGCCAGCACGGCGGGCAGCAACGTGAGCGTCGCCGCGAGCACGAAGATCACCGCGAGCATGATCCCGAGGCTCATCGACCGGAACGCCGGGCTGGGCACGAGCATGACGGCGCTGAGCGAGATCAGCACTGTGACACCGGAGAACAGGACGGCTTTGCCGGCAGTATCCATCGTCACCGCGGTCGCATCGGTGGCGTTCAACTTATGGCCGAACAAAGCGCCGCGGAAGCGATGTACGACGAACAATGCGTAGTCGATGCCCAGGGCCAGCGCGAACATCAACGCGAAGTTCATCGCCCAGATCGAGATCGGCATCACGAGCGTGCCGAGATACAGCAGCCCGGCCGCCGACGCCAGCCCGATCATCGTCAGCATCAGCGGCAGCCCAGCGGCCACCAGCGACCCGAAGGCCAGCAGCAGGATGCCGAGCGTGACCGGCCATGAGATGACCTCAGACTTCATCATCGCGGTGCGGTTGGCGGCGTTGAAGTCAGACCACATCCCGGAGGCGCCGCTCAGGTGAACCTGCACGGCCGGCGTGGAAAGCGCAGCGAGCTTGCCCTTGAGGGAGTCGGCCGCCTTGACCATGGCGTTGGAGCTCCTCGCCGCTCCGGCCTGAACGACGGCGGTGCGGCCATCGCGGGAGATCGACACACCCGGCCTCGGCGCGACGACGCTGCGCACGGCCGGGCTTGCCTTCAGGGTGCGCTCGACCCGCGCGACGGTCGCGGCGAAGCCGGGGCTGGTGACGCCTGACGAGCGCGAGTGCAGCACCACCATCAGGCCATAGCTGGAGAGCCCATGGAAGTTCCTGTCTATGAGGTTTCGGGCTTGAACGGACTGAGACCCGCTGGTTTCCCAGCCGGCTCCCGAGAGCGCGGTCTCGACCTTCGGGGCGAAGACGCCCAGGCCGACAGCCACCACCAGCCAGCCGACCAGCACCATCCGGAAGTGGGTTGCCATGTACCGGCCGAGGCGGCCGATCGGCCCGACATTGGGGGCGTGCGGGTATTCCTCGGCGGCTTGGGGCACCCCAAGCCGCGGATTGGCGAGCGTGCTCATCGGATCTCCACTCCCTTCCGGGTTGCGGCGTCTGAGTAGATGACCGACCGCAGGTGACATGCGCGCCGCAGGACCACGGAGGCGGGGCAGGCGCCGAGCACGACGTACAGCCACTGGTTGACTCCGACGAACGCCGTCAGCAGCAGGAACCAGCCTGAGACTGTTGCCGCGAGCAGAGCGGAGATGAGGGTGACGGTCCCGGCGAGCGCGAACAGCACACGCTCCAGCGGCCACGGAGAGTGGCGAGTCATCACGCAGCCTTCCTCTCGGTGGCGGCGTCGGCGCCTGAGGCCGCCACGCGGTCGAGGGCCTCGACGAGCACGTCGGCGCCGACCACACCCGCCTGAGACGCGACCGGCTCGCCATCCCGCAGCACCAACAGCGTGGGGATCGAGCGGATGCCGAAGCGCGCGGCGAGCGCGGGCTCGGCGTCGACGTCCACCTTGGCGAAGCGGTACTGCGGCCGCTGCGCCGCCGCCTTCTCGAATTGGGGGGCCATCGCTCGGCACGGGCCGCACCAGCCTGCCCAGAAGTCGACGACGGCGATCCCGTGAGCCGTCGAGCCGTCAAACGTGGTCTCGGTCAGATGTTCGATTCGTGTCTCCATCGCTGCTCTCTTCGTTCTTCGTGGCAACTGCACAACTGTAAAGTGGTGAATGCGATGAGCCTAGCAGCTTCGCACGAACTCGTCAACTACACAACGGTTGAGTTGTGGTACGATGCGGTCGTGAGCAAGAACCCAGCTGTGCCTCATCCACTTCCAGAGCCTCTGATCGAGCTCGTCGCTCAGCGCTTTCGCGTGCTCGGCGAGCCGATGCGGATCAAGCTCCTGGACCGTCTGCGCGAGGGCGACGCCACCGTCGGTGAGCTCCAGGAGGCGCTCGGCGCCAGTCAGCAGAACGTCTCCAAGCACCTCGGCATCCTTCACAGTGCCGGCATGGTCAGCCGCAGCAAGGACGGCACGCACAGCCGCTACGCGATCGCCGACCATGCCGTGTTCGAGCTCTGCGACCAGGTCTGCGGCGGGGTCCGACGCCAGCTCCAGGATCTCGAAGCGATCCTGCAAGCGACCTGACAGGCCGCCGTCCCGGTCGCGCTTGGCTGAGAAGGCCGCGGGTCGTGACAGCTGACCGGACCTCCAACGCCCCCGCCGGTGGTTTACACGGATCAAGGGTGCGGGGTGTGCACGATGCCTCACGCGAGCCAGTGTTCAACGATCGGGTGGCTTGCGAATCCTTACGTGAAGGGAGCAGACCATGACCGCGAACAGGTCACGTATCGCTGGCACGCTCCTCGCAGCGATTGTGGTGGCCGGATCTGCCGCACCGGGTACGGCGAGCGCACGGCCGCACGCGAACGCAGCGAGCGCGACGGTTGCCCACACTGCCAGGCAGTACACGACGTTCCGTGGGCGAGTCAGCGCGAGCGACCGCTCGCACGGCTGGTTCATGATGCGCACGACCACGCATCAGAACGTCCGTATCTACGCCACTGCCGCCACCTATTGGCACGGTTGCGACTGGGGGAACATGGGTCACGGATACCACGTGCAAGTCCGCGCATACCGCACCCACGGGCATTGGATGGCCTCGCGGATGCAGAACTGGGGCCAATGGGGCGACCGCGGCTGGGGTGACATGCCTGGCTGGAGCCACGACGGTTGGGGCGGGCCGATGATGGGCTGAGCAGATGCTTGTGATCCGCAGGGCGGTAGCCCGACAAGCCGGCTCGGCTGCGACCGGCTTTCCCGGCGTCGCTTCGTGATTCCCTGGTTAGGGGCTAGGGCGTTGTCCTGGTTGTGAGCTGTTCGGATGCTTCGATGCTGAGCAGCTCGCCGCCTTCGTGCTCGACCTGGAGAGTGGTGTGTTCGATGTCGAAGCGGTCGTGTAGCAGCCGCTCGAGTTGCCGCCTGGCTTCGTGACAGTCGTGCTCGGGGCCGACGAGGACGTGAGCGGAGAGCGCAGGGAAGCCGCTCGTGACCTCCCAAACGTGAAGGTCGTGGACTTCGCGGACATGCGGGATAGCAGCCATCTCCTGGCCGATCGCATCCGGGTCGAGACCCTCCGGTGCGGCCTCCAGGAAGATGCGGCCCGAAGCCCAGACGAGCTGGCCGCCGGCCCGAAGCATTGGGATCGCGATCACCAACGAGGCGATCGGATCGGCGCGATCAAAGCCGGTTAGCAGGACGATCGCCGCTGCCGCAGCGGTGGCGAGCGAGGCGAACGCGTCTATCAGGTTGTGCTTGAACGCACCCTCGACGTTCAGGCTCTGGCGGTTCGCGCGGGCGAGCGCGGCGGCGGCCGCACCATTGACCAGCAGGCCGGCCAGGCCGAGCACGAGCACCGGCCACGCGTCGACCGCCGGCGGGTGGATCAGCCGCACGATTCCCTCGTAGACAATGAAGCAGGCGAGGATCAGCAGCGTCAGGCCGTTCACCTGCGCAGAGAGAATTTCTGCCCGCTTGAAGCCATAGGTCATCGCCCCTTTTGCGCGTCGCTGCGCGAGCCGCGCGGCCACCAGGGCGAGACCGATCGCGCCGGCATCGGTGAGCATGTGCGCCGCATCGGAGAGCAGCGCGAGCGAGTGCGCGAGCGCACCGGCGAAGACCTCGACCAGCATGAAGCCGGCGTTGATGACCAGCGCGACTGCAAGCCATTTCGTATCGGCGTTCGCGGACACGCCGTGGGAGTGGCCGTGTCCACCCGTGTGGTCGTGGTCGTGAGCCATGAAGCTCTCCTACGAACCGGCGCAGCAGTCATCGCCGCAGTCCGAAGCCGATCCCTCGAGCCCCGGAACGGTGTGGCACTCACATTCCTCACCGCGCCACAACTCCACCCCCTCCTTGGCCGCAATCGCAGCGATCGCCAGCGCCGCGAGCGGGTCGATCCAGGCGACACCGGCCCCGGCGGCGATCACGGCGATCAGCGCGGCGAGCGCCTGGGCGGCGCACAGCAGGTTCTGGACCCCTTCGCCCGCGGTCGCGCCGGAGTCGAGCCGCTGCCCGAGCCGCAGCTTCGCGAACCCCAGCAGCGGCATCAGCACGATGCTCGATGCGGTCAGCGCGATCGCGAGCGGGGCCGCATTCGCGCGGGTGCCATTGATCAGCCGGTCGGCAGCCTCGTACAGGAAGTACGGGGCGAGCAGGAAGAAGCTCGCGGCGACCAACCGTTGCGCTCGGCGCTCGGCGTGCTCTGAGAGCTTGCGCCGCCCTGTGAAGCGCCAGATCACGATCGCCGAGGCGAGCCCCTCGACCGCCGATGACGCCGCCCAAGTCAGCACGCTGATCGAGTTGGCCTCAACGCCGGCGAGCACCCCAAGCGCGCCCTCAAGCGTCATCCAGACGAGGCTCGCCCAGGCCAGCAGCTTCGCCTGCCGCGCGGCGCGCAACCAACCGTCATCGCGCTCCCCTCCCGGACGCGCCGACACAACCGGAAGCGACGCCGGAGAAGTCGCCGGACTCACGCGACAACCCCCGTGTCTGCCTCGCTGATCGCGGAAAGAAGCCGCTCGCCTCGCTCCGTCAGCGTGTACAGAACCATCTTTCCCTCACGGCGAGAGGCAACCAGCCCAGCGGAGCGCAACATGCGCGCATGATGTGAGACGAGCTTGTCCGAGCGCTCACACACCCAAGCCAGATCGCACACGCACAGCTCGCCGCCATCACGTAAGGCCAGGGCGACTGCCAGCCGGGTCGGATCGGCCAGCGCCTTCGCGGTCCCGGCGGCCAGCTCGAGCTCGGCCAGCGGCTGACGCGAGCGCCGCAAGGCCTCCGCACGCGGAACGTCCAGGCACAGCAGATCGCAGGTGTCGTCAGCCACGCGCGATCATTCTAACGCTCGTAAGAACGTATGGGTGCGTAGTCCACCCCGGCCCAAATGCGCAACACATACGGTCGTGGCCGCTCGCGCCAGCACATACCGTCACGGTCATGCGAAGCCGTGTCCCGCTTCTTGCCATCGCGGTTCTCCTGCTCATCCCGTCAGCGGCGTTTGGGTCGCTTGCCGGCGAGCAGCGACAAGGTCACCGGTTGATCGGCCAGCTGCAAGCCGGAACGAAAACCTGCCATCAGCTCTCGTCCGAGGACTTCGACCACATCGGCGAGTATGTGATGTTCCGCGCGCTCGGCTCCACGAAGCTGCATCAAGCGATGAACAACCGAATGAGCGCGATGATGGGCGCGCAAGGCGAGTCGCGCATGCACCAACTCCTCGGCCAGCGCTACACCGGCTGCCACACCAGCTCCGCCGCCCAGGGTTATGGCTGGATGGGCCCGGGAATGATGGGCGGCTACTACGGCAATAACGGCCTGGGCGGGATGATGCACTCAGACTGGAGCTGGATGACGGGCGGTTGGCAGAGCATGACCCGCCAGGACTGGCGACGCGTCGAGCAACGCCTCCTCGGGCCGCGCACGGTCGCGACTTCCGGGGGCGGCTGGGGCGCGGCGGCGATCGTCGCAGTCACCCTCGGCGGAGTGCTAATCCTCGCACTCACGGTCCTTGCGGTGATCCGCCTCGCCTCAAAGAGACCGCCATCCGGTCCCAAGCCAGAGCCAGCCGCCCGATCCTAAGACACGCGCGAGAACGCGGGGTTGTGCGATCCGTGCCCTGTTCCAAGAGCAGGTTCACCTGAGAGGGCGTCGCACACCGGACACGTCGTCGCAACAACTATCATTGATATGAGTCGGGTTGGGTGCTACGGTTACCGGACTCGTATCAACGATTGGTGTTATGACGATGCTTGAGACTCTTCCTGTCGGCCCGAGTGCCGAGGCCTGTTGCGCCCCCAGCGTTGGGCTTGAGCCGGCGCTGGATGCTGAGCGGATCGCGTTGGTCGCCAAGGCGCTCAGCGAGCCGGTGCGGGTGCAGATCCTGGACGTGTTGCGTCGCAGCAGCGAGAGCGTTTGTCAGTGCGAGCTGATCGCGCTTTTTGAGATGCGGCAGTCGCTGCTGGCCCATCACATGCGCAAGCTTGTCGATGCCGGGCTTGTGAATGTTGAGCGCCGTCACCGCTGGGCGTATTACTCCCCTTCCCTCGAGGCTCTAAAGGAGCTGACCTCATGGCTGAACTGAGCACCGAGACGCCAACGACCACCACGGCTTCGTCCTGTTGCTCCACGGAGGCGCAGGCCTCGTGTTGTGAGCCGTCGGAGAAGGAGTCCTGTTGCGGGGAGACCGCGACCGCCTCGGGTGGATGCGGCTGCTCGGCCGGCAGTACTGAGGCCCCGACTGCGACCGCTGCCGAGACTGACATTCGTGAGGTGGTGCGCGAGAAGTACGCGCAGGCCGCACGCGCCGCCGCCGCGCAGGAGACCGGGTCGTGCTGTGGTCCGGTTGAGTTGACCGACGCCGATCGCAACAAGGTGTTCGGCTCGAGCCTGTATGAGGGCGCGGAGACCGAGGGCGCGACCGCGACCGCGTTGGCGGCGTCGTTGGGCTGTGGTGTGCCGACCGCGGTGGCTGACCTGCGCGAGGGCGAGACGGTGCTTGATCTCGGCTCTGGCGCCGGCGCCGATGTGCTGATCAGCGCCCGGCGTGTCGGACCGACCGGCCGCGCGATCGGGTTGGACATGACCGATGAGATGCTCGAGCTCGCCCGCGCGAACGCTGCCGAGGCCGGTGTCGAGAACGTCGAGTTCGTCAAGGGCTACATCGAGGAGATGCCCCTCGCTGACAGCTCGGTTGATGTGATCGTCTCCAACTGCGTGCTGAACCTCTCCGGCGACAAGCCGAAGGTGTTCGCGGAGGCGGCCCGGGTGCTCAAGCCCGGTGGCCGGTTCGCGATCTCCGATGTGATCGCTGCCCCGGACATGGATGACGCAACCCGCGCAAGCATGGCCGCCTACACCGGCTGCATCGCCGGTGCCCTGACTGAGCAGGAGTTCCGCGACGGGCTCGCCGCTGTCGGCCTGACCGATATCGAGATCCGCGAGACCCACCGTGTGCACGAGTCCGCGACCTCGGCGATCATCCGTGCCCGCAAACCCCAGACCACAACCCCGGCGGCTTCTCTGGGGCGTCGGGTGGAGTTGTTTGAGCCCGCGATGTGCTGCCAGACCGGGGTATGCGGCCCGTCCGTGGATCAGGAGCTGATCGACGTGCGCGAGGATCTCCGCTGGGTTGAGGCCCAGGGCGCGACCGTCGCCCGTCACAACCTCACCTCAAACCCCGACGCATTCGTCGCCAATAGCAAGGTGACGGGTCTGATGGCCGCGTTCGGTGAGAAGGCGCTGCCGGCAATGCTGGTCGATGGCGAGATCGCCGTGCACGGCCGCTACCCGTCCCGTGAGGAGCTCTCCGGCCTGCTGCGCGCAGCCAGCAGTCTGCAGGAGTTGCCGGTCGCGGCGACCTCAGCCGAGGATGGTTGCGGCTGCGGGCCCGGCGGCTGCTGATGACAGCCGGCCGCCTGCAGACCCTCCCTGCGCTTGATTGGACGGGCTGGGGCACCAGGCATCTGTTCTTCACGGGCAAGGGTGGCGTGGGCAAGACCACGACCGCCTCGGCGGTCGCGGTCGCGCTCGCCGACAAGGGCCGGCGGGTGCTGATCGTCTCGACCGACCCGGCGTCAAACCTCGACGACGTGTTCGGGATCGACGCAGGCAGCGACCCGGCACCAGTGCCGGATGTGCCGGGACTGTCGGTGATGAACATCGACCCTGAGGCGGCCGCGCGGGCTTTCATGGAGCGCGCCGTCGGCCCCTACCGCGGGGTGCTCCCGGACGCTGCGATCGCGAGCATGGAGGAGCAGCTCTCTGGTGCGTGCACTGTCGAGATCGCCGCGTTCAACGAGTTCACCGGCCTGCTCGCCAAGCCGGCGCTCACGACCACGTTTGATCACGTGATCTTCGACACCGCCCCGACCGGCCACACCCTCAGATTGTTGACGCTCCCGAGCGCGTGGAGCGGTTACGCGGCCGAGCACCCGGCCGGCGCCAGCTGCCTGGGACCGTTGGCGGGGCTTGATCAGCAGCGCGAGCAGTACGCCCGCGCGGTCCAGCTGCTCGCCGATCCGAGCGCGACGACACTCGTGCTCGTGACCCGCCCCGAAATCGGCGCCCTGCGGGAGGCCGCACGGGCAAGCGCGGAACTGGCCGACCTCGGCGTCCGCAACCAGCACCTCGTGGTCAACGGCGTCCTGGCCGACCCGGGCGAGGACCCAACAGCGATCGCCTTCTCGCGGCGACAGTCTGAGGCGATGGCAAGCGAACCGGCCGCGCTGAGAACGATGCCGGCGTCAGCGGTCGCGCTCGTCGCCGGTGAACTAACCGGCACCGCGGCACTCCGTGCTCTCACCATGCCGAATGCCGACGGTTCCGAACCTGGAGAGTCCTCGTCCACCGAGTTGCCAGGCCTGGGTGAGCTCATCACCGAGCTCGACGCGGCCGCCAGCGGTGTGGTGATGACGATGGGCAAGGGCGGTGTCGGCAAGACGACCCTGGCGGCAGCGCTGGCCGTGGCGCTGGTCGATCGCGGCCATCAGGTAACGCTCTCGACCACCGATCCGGCGGCGCACATCACCGACGCTCTGGCCGGCGCGGAGATGGACGGCCTCGTCATCGAACGGATCGACCCGGCTGTTGAGACCGACCGCTACACCCGCGAGGTGCTGGACTCAGCGAAGGGGCTGGATGCTGAGGGCCGGACGCTGCTTGAGGAGGATCTCCGCTCGCCGTGCACCGAGGAGATCGCGGTATTCCGCGCCTTCGCGCGCACCGTAGACCAGGCCAATGACCGGATCGTGGTGCTCGACACCGCCCCGACCGGCCACACACTCCTGCTGCTCGACGCAGCCCAGAGCTACCAGCGCGAGATCCAGCGAACCAACGCGAACGTCCCCGACGAGGTCAGCCAACTACTCGCCCGCTTGCGCGACCCGGAGTTCGCCCGCGTACTGGTCCTGACATTGGCCGAATCCACACCCGTACATGAGGCGCAGCGGCTCCAGGAGGATCTGAGACGCGCCGCGATCGAGCCCTACGCGTGGGTGATCAACGCCACTCTCACCGGTTCAGCGACGACACATCCGGTGTTGCGCGGCCGAGCGGCGGGTGAGCGACGCCAGATCGACCGCGTCGAGGGGCTGGCCTCGCGCACACTTTTCCTTGTCGGCTGGCAGCCCGACCCGCCCGTTGGTCTCCAGGGACTGCGGGACCTGGCCGCCGACCTGGCGCCGGCCGGCAACTAGCAGCAACGCGGGCCGACCGCCGGGGCGGGAACTCGCAGCCCGGGGCGCGGCCGCGGGAGGATCATCGTGGCTGCCGCCGCCACGAACCCGACGCTCGCGAGGATCACGACCGTGGTGTCCGAGCCGGTGGCGGTGATCAGCACACCGGCCAGAACGGGTCCAAGCGCGCTGCCGCCGGCGAAGATCGCCTGCTGCGTGCCGAGCAGCAGCCCCAGGTCGGCGTCGCCGACCAGCTCATGCGTGTAGATGCCCTGCAGCGTCGAGATCACCCCGAACGACGCCCCGGCCAGCCCGCAGAACACGATCGCCGCAACCACGTTCCCAGCGAGCAAGAGAAACAGCACGCCGACGCCACCGAGCAGAAACGACGCGATCACGGTCACCCGGGTCCCGAACGCCCGCAGCACCGGCCCAAGACCGATCCGGCCCGCGAGCTGCGCAAGCCCACGCATACCACCGATCGTTGCCGCCAGCCCGAATGAGAGGCCAGCGCTGACCATGATCGTTACCTGGAAGACCAGCACCACATCGACTGCGGCGCCGGCGATCAGCGATGCGAGCACCCAGCGCTTGAACCCCGCCGTCCGCCACGCCCGCCCGATCGCCGCCCTCGCACCCGCACGCTCCGCAGGATCCCTGGAGGTCTCATCGCTGACAGACACCAGCAGGCCGCCCAGCAACAAAACAACGGCCACCAGCACCGCTTCAAGACGGACGGTTTGCCGCCACCCGACCGCGCTACTGAGTGCGGCGGTCACGGGGAGAAAGATCGGGCTGGCAAGCGCCCCGAACAACGTCAGCCACACCAACCCCGACGTCGCCCGCGGCCCGGATATCCGCACCGTCGCGGACTGGGTGACGTGGTAGAACGCCAGCGCACCGATCGCTCCCGCCCCAACCGCATACAGCCCGCCGAACAACAGCAGCCGGTCCGCGAACGACGAGGCGAACATCAGCCCCGCCCCCAGGGTGGCGGCAAGCAGGAACGCGGGCCTCGTCCCGAACCTGTCCGCCAGCCGTCCGCCAGGAACGCACCCCACCCCGCCGACCACCAGCACGACGCTGAACACCGCGGCCAGCCCGGTCTCAGACCAACCGGTCCCGTGCGGCTCAAGCAAAACGCCGTATGAGTAATAGGCGACGCCGTAGCTGACGAGCGCGACGACTCCGAGAGCCGCGACTAGGCCGGGCGGTCGCAGCCCACTGAGTGAGCGGCGCACGATGGCCGTCCTAGCCGAGCCAGGCGGCGAGTTCGTTCAGCGCGTCCGGGATCACGAAGTAGTACGCCCAAAGGCCTTGGCGCTCTGATCCGACGATCCCGGCCTCGCGCAGCACCTTGAGGTGATGCGACACCGTCGGCTGCGCGATATCGAACAGCGGCACCAGTTCACAGACGCACACCTTGCCGGCGTGCTTGCGCAGCACATCCACCAGCTGAAGCCGCACCGGGTCCCCCAGTGCCTTGGCTACCTGCGCCATCCGTGTGGCCTGCTCACGCTGCACATCCGGGTAGACAACCGGCTCACAGCACGGCTCCCCCGGCGCTCTTTTCGTCTTCGGTGACAGCTCCAAATCGACGCTCATCAATCTACTTTTATCGATTGAAGTCACGTTTGTCAATGGATAGACTCCCCGTGTCTACCGGGAGGTGAGTCATGTCTTATCCGCATCGCAGCGATGGTCTGGAACCGATGAGAAGCGCGATCGAGAGCATCATCGATCGCCTCTCGAGCAAGTACCACGGCGTCTTCTCGCACGAGACATGCGCAAAGGCGGTATATGACTCCTGGGATCGGCTGGTTGAGCAGGCGACGTTGATCCCGCCGTTCATGCCGACCCTGGTTGAGCGCTTCGCCAAGGACCAGCTGCGTGCCGCCGCACAGGTCGAGGGGCTGGTTCCGAAGAAAGTCCCTGAGGTGCTGTTCGTGTGCGTGCACAACGCCGGGCGCAGCCAGATGGCCGCCGCGCTCGCCCATCATCTCGGCGAAGGCCGGATCCAGGTGCGATCCGCCGGTTCACAGCCGACCGACCAGATCTACAACGGCGTCGTCCGCGTGATGGCCGAGATCGGTCTGGACCTCGGCCAGGAGTTCCCCAAGCCGCTGACCGACATCGTCGTTCAAGCTGCTGACGTGGTGATCACAATGGGCTGCGGCGACGCCTGCCCCATCTTCCCCGGCAAGCGCTATGAGGACTGGGACGTCCCAGATCCCTCCGGGCAACCGATCGACGTCGTGCGCGACATCCGCAAAGAGATCGAGGTCCACGTCAAGGAACTCCTGGCCAGCCTCCCCACCGAGACGCAAAGTCCCGCGGGAAGCGTCACGTGAACACACCTCCGCCACTGCCGCGGCGGCTGCTCGCCGAGTTCCTCGGCTCCGCGTTCCTCGCCGCCCTCGTGATCGGATCAGGAATAGCTGCCGTCCAGCTCACCCCCAACGATGTCGGCCTTCAGCTGTTCTACAACTCCGCGGCGACCGCGGCAGGCCTGTTCGCGATCATCCTGATGTTCGGCCCGATATCCGGCGGGCATTTCAACCCGGTCGTGTCGCTCGTCGACGCGACTTTCGGCGGCCTCTCCTGGCGCGATGCCCGGGCCTACATCCCCGCCCAGATCGCCGGCTGCAGCTTCGGGGCTGTTGTGGCAAACCTGATGTTCTCGCTGACCGCCATCAGCATCTCCACACACCACCGCGCAAGCCCCGCGCACCTGCTCGGCGAGGTCGTCGCGACCCTCGGGCTGATCCTGCTGATCTTCGCGCTGGTACGCAGCCACCGCGCGGCGATGGCCCCCGCCGCCGTCGGTGCCTACATCGGCGCCGCCTACTGGTTCACCAGCTCCACCAGCTTCGCGAACCCGGCCATCACGATCGGGCGGATGTTCTCCAACACGTTCGCCGGAATTGCCCCAGCATCCGTCCCCGCGTACGTGATCGCGCAGCTCGTCGGCGGCGGCTTGGCGATCGCCGTGATCCGCATCCTGTACCCCGACGTGACAGCGGCCGAGGCCGCCGAGGTCGTCGTGCCACACGACCAGGCCGATGGCCACCACCCCGCGACGCCGCGTCCTGAGGGCGCGCGTGCCTAACCAGCCAATGACCGAGGAGCCCTCCACCTAATGCATGTGATCGCGATCGGCGGCAGCGACGCCGGGATCAGCACCGCCCTACGCGCCCGCGAACTCGACCCGACCGTGGATGTGACGGTGGTCGTCGCCGACGCGTACCCGAACTTCTCGATCTGCGGCATCCCCTACTACATCTCCGGCGAGGTCACACACTGGCGAAACCTCGCGCACCGCACCTACGCCGACCTCGAAGCCACAGGCATGCAGCTGCGGCTCGACACCCTCGCGACCCAGATCAACGTCGACGCCAAGGAGCTCGTCGTCCGCGACCGCGAAGGCACCGAGGAAACACTGTCCTATGACGCCCTCATGGTCGGCACAGGTGCCGTCCCGATCAAGCCCCCAATCGCTGGCCTTGATCACCTCGGCCCAGAGCAGGGCGTTCACCTGCTGCACTCGATGGACGACACATTCGCGCTCACCAGCACCCTCGAACGCGCCGGGATCACCCGAGCCGTGATCGTCGGCGCCGGGTACATCGGCCTCGAGATGGCCGAAGGACTCACCACCCGCGGCCTGCAGGTCACACAAATCGAGCAGCTCCCCGAAGTCCTCCCCACCGTCGACCCGGAGCTCGGAGCGCTCGTCCACACCGAACTCGAACGCCACGGAGTCACCGTCGCATGCGACACCCGCGTCGACGCGATCGAACAAGCCGAAAACGGCGCCGGGCCGCTGATCGTGCACGCTACCGGCCCCGGCGGCGAACCACAGACCTACCCCGCCGACGTCGTCCTCGTCGTCGTCGGCGTCCGCCCCGAAACCGAACTCGCCGCCAGCGCCGGCGCCGAGCTCGGCACCAAAGGCGCGATCGTCGTCGACCAACGGATGCGCACCAACCTCCCGAACATCTACGCCGCCGGCGACTGCGTCGTCACCCACCACCAACTCCTGGGCACCACCGACCGGCCGCTCGGCACCACCGCCCACAAACAAGGACGCGTCGCCGCCGAGAACATCCTCGGGCGGGAACGAGACTTCGCCGGTAGCCTCGGCACCCAAGTCGTCAAGGTCTTCGACCTCGTCATCGCCCGCACCGGCCTCCGCGACCACGAAGCGATAAGCGCCGACTTCCAACCCCTCACCGTCGCCTCCCAGGCCGACGACCACAAGGCCTACTACCCCGGCAGCCACCCCATCCAGATGCGCTACACCGCCGACCAACGCGACGGCCGGCTCCTCGGACTCCAACTCCTCGGCCACCTCGGATCCGAAATCGCCAAACGCGTCGACATCGCCGCGACCGCGATCCACAACGTCATGACCATCGACGAGATCTCCGACCTCGACCTCTCCTACACCCCACCACTCGGATCACCCTGGGACACGATCCAGGCCGGCGCACAAGCCTGGGAGCGAGCTGCCCGGGCCGCGGCTGTGAGCTGACACCGACTGCTCGGCCGGAGCGGCTCGCACAGCTCGGTTGCAACCGGTATCCGGGTGCCGGCCCTCATTCAGGGAACGGGAAGCTGTTCCATGCGGCGTCGAGAATCGGGTTGCGCGTCACTTCGATTTCCGGCAGAGCGTTCGCGAGGTTCCACGTTGTCGAGCCATCGATTCTTGCTAGATCGCGCTACCAACGAGCTTGGTGCGCGAGGCGCGGTGTACTTACGAATCACGCGCGTGCGGGCGCGTTGTGGCGCGAGGCTGCGACTATCTGGCCATGCCTGTCATCGAGGCCTCATTTCGGAGTTCGGCTGATCGTCGCTCGGCTACCGATCGCGCTCACGTTGGCGACATCGTCGGCGCTCTAGGGACGGTTTCGAGTCATGACACAGCCCCGCGCGGGTCCCTGCGGCGTCGTTTGGTGACGCTCGCGGTGGTGATGGGCCCGGGGTTGATCGTCATGGCTGGCGACAACGATGCGGGTGGGTTGTCGGTGTACGCGCAGGCAGGTCAGGTTCATGGGATGAAGCTGTTGTGGATCCTCGTCTTGCTGGCACCGGTGTTGATGGTCAACCAGGAGATGGCGATGCGCCTGGGTGCAGTGACCGGGGCTGGCCACGCGCGGTTGATCGTGGAGCGGTTCGGACGGTTATGGGGCGCGTTCTCGCTCGGGGACCTGCTGGTGGTCAACCTGTTGACGATCGTGACCGAGTTCATCGGCGTGACGCTCGCCCTCGGCTACTTCGGCGTGAGCAGATATCTCGCTGTGCCGATCGCGGCGGTCGTCTTGCTGGCCGCCACGGGTACTGGCAGTTTCCGGCGTTGGGAACGAGTGATGTACCTGCTGATCGCGGCGAACCTGCTGCTCGTCCCGCTTGTGGTGCTCACGCATTCTCGGATCGGTGTCGGCGCAGGTGTGGCCCGCGGTCTGGTGCCGGGCTTGCCGGCAGGCAGCGGTGCACTGCTGTTGGTGATCGCGTTGGTCGGGACCACAGTCGCGCCATGGCAGCTGTTCTTTCAGCAATCGAACGTCGTTGATAAGCGGATCACGGCCCGGTGGCTTCACTACGAGCGAGTCGACACCGCGATCGGGGCGCTCGTTGTCCTGCTCGGCGCCGGGGCGGTCATGGTCATTGCGTCGGGTTTGCATGGCGTGGGTCCGGTCTTTCGTGACGCTGGCACGGTCGCGGCCGGCCTGAAGCTCATCAGCGGGTCCGCCGCGGGGGCGTTGTTCGCGATCGTGCTGTTCAACGCTTCGATTCTCGGGGCTGCAGCGGTGACGCTATCCAGCGCGTACGCGATCGGGGACTTCGCCGGGGTCAAGCATTCGCTGCATCGCAGGTGGCGGGATGCCCCTCTGTTCCACGGGGTCTATGCGGCGGGGGTGCTCGTTGGCGCGGGCATTGTTCTGATTCCCGGAGTCCCGCTAGGGGTCATCACCACGGCTGTGCAGGCGCTGGCCGGGTTGCTGCTGCCGAGCGCGTCGGTGTTTCTACTGCTCTTGTGCAACGACCCGGACGTTTTGGGGCCGTGGACCAACCCACGCTGGCTGAACATGATCGGGGTGGTAGTGGTCACCGCGCTGGTCGTGTTGTCGGGAACGCTGACGGTCACGACGCTGTTTCCTAAAGCTGATCCGCGTCTGGTCGGGTCGCTGATCGGCTGCGCTGGCGTGGTCGCACTCGTGCTGTGGGGAGCCGCGCTTTGGGCGGCCCGTCGACAGCCTGTGGCGGAGGCGCAGACGCCATGGCAGCGCGCAATCTGGACGATGCCCGCCGTTGAGCGGATCGGGCCACCACGCCGCTCGTCCGTCCGCACGATCGGTCTGGTTGTGCTGCGCGGGTACCTGATGACCGCAGGTATGCTGCTGGTCGTGAAGGCGATCGAACTCGCGAACGGCTGACCCGACGCTAGCCGGTGCTGGCCTGACGGCCGGGGAACGCACGTGACTGGCCGCGACGGCCGGAGCTGAGCTGATTGGCGTGTCGCTCGGCCTCGTCGAGCAGTGAGGCCACATGCTCGTCGTACAGCGCGTAGACGCGCTCGCGACCGTGCTTCTCGCCGATGACCAGGCGGTTGTCGCGTAGCAACCGCAGCTGGTGCGAGATCGCTGGTTGGGCCATGCCGGTCGCGGCGATGAGGTCGCCGACTGTGTGCGGACGTTCGCGCAGGCAGCCGAGGATCAGCACCCGGCTCGGGGTCGCCAGCGCGAACATCGTGTCAGCGATCCGCTCCGCCACACGCTCGTTCACGATCCACCGCAACCCTTCGCGCCGCCCGTCGCGTTCTCAGCAACGTAGTGATAGTCCATCGGTCGCAAGGCTACCTTCGATCCCTCCCGGTCATTTCCCGAAGCGTTGCATTACCGCGACTAGTGCGAGTAGAACCGCGCTCGCGCCGATCAGCACAGTGACCGGCGTGCCGAGCGTCCTGCGCTCTGTGACAGCGAAGACGCCGAGGTTCAGGGACAGCATCAACTGAACGGGATACCAGTCCCGGCGGGTGGCGCGGGGACCGAGCCATATTGCGGCAAGGAACCCTCCGGCTGCGGCCAGCGCAGTGATCGTCTGTGCTGGGTCTGGCGGGTCGGCGAGCAGCGTGAGCGCGAGACCCAGCAGCGCACCTACGACGATCGCAAGGCTTGGCGACCGAATCAAGGTGCCCGTGGCTCGTTTCGGTTGACCCCGTATCACAGCTTCCATGAAAGCATGTACATTCGTGCATACTATGTGGAGCCGTCGAACCTCCGAAATATGATGCCCACCATCCTTCATCTATCACAGCTGATCCGCAGCGCCCTGGTCGATAGCGCAGGCGAGCAACTCGGCCGCGTAGAGGACGTGATCGTCAGGCTTGAGGACGAGGGTCTGCCGGTGGTCACCGGGATCAAAGCGAGGATCGGCGGACGTGAGCTGTTCGTCCCCGCCGAGCGGATCGCGGACCTAGAACGCGGCTCGATCCGCCTCTCCAAAGACAAGCTCGATCTCGGCCGGTTCGAGCGTCGCCCCGGAGAGATCCTGCTGGGCGAGGACGTCTTGCGTCACAGGCTCATCGACGTGCAGGGCGCTCGACTGGTCACCGCCCACGACGTCGAGCTTGAGCAAATGGACGGTCAGTGGCGCGTGACCGGCATCCTGACCGGGCGCCGCACAGCGCTGCAGAGCATCATGCGTCGCGCGGGCGAGCATCGCGAAGGCGAGGCGGCCATCGCCTGGAATCAACTCGAGCCGTTCGTCGGACACGTGCCAACCTCCAGGCTGCGGATCGGGTCGCGGAGACTCGCCAAGCTCCACCCGGCGCAGATCGCCGATCTCGTGGAGGCCGCCTCCCACGATGAGGGCGAGGAGATCATCCAGGCTGTCGGCAGCGATCGTGAGCTCGAGGCTGACATTTTCGAGGAACTCGACGACGAGCACCAGGTCGAGTTCCTGACCGACCGCAGCGACCAGGACGCCTCCGCGCTGATCGCCCGGATGGCGACCGATGACGCCGCCGATCTGATCGCCGAGCTCCCACAAGAGCGCCGTGCGAGCGTGCTCGCATTTCTCCCCGCCGCCCGGCAGCGGCAGATCAAAGCGCTGCTTGGCTACAACCCACGCACCGCAGGCGGGCTCATGAGCCCCGAGTTCGTGGCGGTCGCCGTCACAGGAACGGCAACCGACGCGATCGCAGCCGCGCGCGCATCCGAGTGCCCGGATGAGGCGCTCGGAATCATCCTGCTGGTCGACGCCTCAGGGCAGCTGGCTGGCGCAGTCCCGACCCTCGCACTGCTGCGCGCCAGCCCGGATGTGCCTCTAACAGAGTTGGCCACAGGCGAGGTACAGGTCGTCCGTGCCGACGCCGAACTGCTTGAGATCGCAAGGTTGATGAGCGACTTTAACCTCACAGCACTGCCGGTCATCGACGACGAGCAACGTCCGATCGGCGTCGTCACCGTCGATGACGTGCTGGAGCTCGTACTGCCGCACGACTGGCGATCGCGACAGCGCATCTCCAACGACTGAGGGTCAAATGACCGACCCCAGTCCTACCCAAGGCGATCCGATGATCGCCCCGGATCACGACGCGCCCCGCGCCGTCCTTGACGCCGCTCACGTCGGCGACATCCAGGGCGCCCTGGGAACGATCCGCGTGCACGAGGCCGGCCACCGCGCAGGTACACGAGCCCGCCTGCTCGCCCTGCTCGCGATCATGGGACCAGGGCTGATCGTCATGGTCGGCGACAACGACGCCGGCGGCGTATCAACCTACGCCCAAGCCGGCCAGAACTACGGCACCAGTCTCCTCTGGGTGCTGCTACTGCTGATCCCGGTCCTGATCGTCAACCAGGAGATGGTCGTCCGACTGGGCGCCGTCACCGGCGTCGGACACGCACGCCTGATCAACGAACGCTTCGGACGGTTCTGGGGCTGGTTCTCGGTCGGCGACCTGTTCCTCCTGAACTTCCTGACGATCGTGACCGAGTTCATCGGTGTCAGCCTCGCACTCGGATACCTCGGCGTCAGCAAGTACATCGCAGTCCCGCTCGCAGTCCTGATGCTCGTCGCGATCACCGCAACCGGCAGCTTCCGCAAATGGGAACGCTTCATGTACATCTTCGTCGCCGCGAACTTCCTGGTGATTCCACTCGCGATCCTCGCACACCCCAACATCGGCGACATGATCCACAGCACGGTCGTGCCCGGCATCCGGGGAGGAGCGACATCCAACGCGATCCTGTTGATCGTTGCGATCGTCGGCACCACCGTCGCGCCATGGCAGCTGTTCTTCCAACAGTCCAACATAATCGACAAGCGCATCACCCCACGGTGGATCAACTACGAGCGAGCCGACACCGTCATCGGCGCATTCGTCGTTGTCATCGGCGCCTCCGCGCTGATCGCGGTCACCGCCTTCGGACTCGCCCCAGCCGGGCCTGGTCACTTCGCAAACGCCGGAGCGACCGCACACGAACTCGGCCACCAGCTCGGGTCCGCCGCCGGCGCGATGTTCGCGATCGTCCTGCTCAACGCCTCTCTCATAGGCGCCGCCGCAGTCACGCTCTCAACCTCTTATGCCTTCGGGGACGTCTTCGGGCTCAAACACTCACTGCACCGCGGCATCCGCGACGCTCGTCGCTTCTACGCGATCTTCACCGGGCTCGTAGTTCTCGCCGGAGCGATCGTGCTGATCCCCGGCGCGCCACTCGGCGTCATCACCACCGCCGTGCAAGCGCTCGCCGGTGTGCTGCTGCCCAGCGCAACCGTTTTCCTGCTGCTGCTCTGCAACGATCGAGAAGTCCTCGGTCCCTGGGTCAACCGCCCCTGGCTGAACGCCATCGCAGGCGTGATCGTGTCCATCCTGCTCGTGCTGTCGATCATCCTCGTGATCAGCACACTCTTCCCGAGCGTCAACGTCGGACAGCTCGCGATCGTCCTCTTCGCGATCATGACCGTCGCGGTCCTCGCAGCATCGTGGTGGACGCTCTACGGCCGAGGATCGCGGCCTGAAAAGCCAGCTCGGTCTGAGGAGGAACGTCGTTCCTGGACGATGCCGCCGCTCGCCCTGCTCGGCCGACCCGAATGGTCGCCCGGGCGCAAAGCCGGCATGCTCGCGCTACGCGGCTACCTCGTAATCGCCGTCCTGCTGCTCGTCGTGAAAGCCATACAACTCAGCGGCGGGTGACCCCATCCGCCCCTACCGCCCCGCGAGGCCGCATTGGGCCCACGAGCCAGGCGCTGTTCGCCCGCAGCGGTTCAGTTACCGACCTCGCGCGCCTCTGTCACCCGGGCTCCCTCTCGGCTTCTCTGCGAACTTGTGTTCGCTGACATAGCCGCGCTGTCATTCTGCTGACGTTTCACACCCGGGCGCCAGCACGGATGCCTCCGCGTCGAGCGCCGGCGGGCGGATGCTCAGCCGGGCAGTCATGTCGAGATTGACCTCGCCGTAGGGCAGCACGTGCGTCCAGAACAGTGGCGTCAGGCCGCGGCGGTCGGCTGAGGTGAGGAGGTCATCCCAGGCTCGTTCGGCGAGGACGTCCTGAAGCATCAGCGTGTTGATGTACACCAGCGCCGCTTGCAGGATCCGCAGACAGAGCACGAAGAGTTCCTGCTCGTCGCGGCGGTTGCTCTGCATGTCGCCGCGTTTGCCGTAGGCCAGGATTCCGTTGGCGCTGTTCCAGGACTCGATCACGTTGAGGCCCTCTTCGATCTCGCGTTGCAGGTCTCGCGATCGGAGGTAGCGGGCGATGAAGATCGTTTTCTGCGCCCGGCCGACCTCTAGCATCGCCGCGTAGGTCGGGTGCGACGCGTTGCGGGTGAAGCGCCGAAGGATCGCCTCCGTTGACGCGGTTCCGGTACGGATCGCGGTGGCGTACTTGATCATCTGGTCGTATTGCTGGGCGACGATGTCCCAGCGGATCGGCCGGGTCAGCGCCGGGGTCAGGTGGGGATACGCGTGAGGTTCGCCGGGGCTGACCCGATAGAGGCGTGCCTTGTTGATCTGTTTGATCCGTGGAAGCAGATCGAACCCGAGCAGCCGCGTGATCGCGAACCCGATCTCTGACTGGCCGTGGGAATCGGTGTAGTTGGCCTGCAAGCTCATAGTGGTGTCGTGGCGCATCGCGCCCTCGATCATCGCCGCGACCTCGGAGGCGCTGCAGGAGATCAGCTGCGAGTGCACAACCATCGACTTCTTCTCGACATGCCAGTAGATCAGCACCCCGCGGCCGTGGTAGCGCGAGTGCCATTCGGTCAGGATGTTTTGATCCAGAGCCCGGATGTGCGTGGAGTCTGATGCGACGGCGGTCGACCCTGCACCCCACAACCCCTGGTTGCGGGCGGCGAACGTCGCGTCGGCGATCTGAACTGCGATCGAGCGGGCTGCCTCGATGGTCAGGTAGCGCCGGCGGGCGTAGCGGATCTCATCCTCGCTGTGACCGTGCGCGCCGGAGGAGACCGCGCGGATGCCAGTGTTCGTGCCGTACGCGTAGATCGCGAGCAGCAGTCGCTCCGCGAGGACATCGGAGCGGATGCTGCCGCCGCCGGCTACCGAGGTGACCGTGTCCAGGCAGAGCGTTCGCAGCACGGTCTCCTTGAGCATGTCGATCAGCGGGACCGTGCCCCAGCGCCGCAGTACCTCTGCCTTGACGCGCCGTAGGTTCCGCGGCTCGCGCTGCGCGTCAAGGGGAGTGAGCTTGATCGCGCCGGAGCGCCGCTCCGCGATCGAGAGCCAGTCGAGCTTGGGTAGCGCATCGTTGAGCGCCTGAAGCTCGCTGCGCATCTCCCCGCGCAGCTCGGCGATGAACTCGCCGGGATCTAGCGGCTTGCGAAGCGTCCGGTAGTGCTCCACGCGACGCTCGGCGAAGTCGACCGGCAGATCCTCGTCAGGGTTGCGCCAGCGGTCGGCGCCTACAACCCAGATCTCCTTGCAGCGCAGCGAGTCGCGCAAAGCCTGGAACGTCGCGACCTCATACACCATCCGTACTACCCGCCGACGCCCGCGGGTGTCCTCGCGGTAGAGAATGTCCTCCCAGTCGCCGCGCAGCCCGCGGTGCATCGGGATGACCTCCCCGAGCGGGTAGTAGGTGATGTTGCCCGCGCCGGCGAATCGCCGGATCAGCTGGAGCGCCTCGATCACGGGCTGATGGGCGGAGCTGCTGCGGAAGTCCAGCACGTCGAGCAGCCGGATCAGCCCTCGCCGGTAATGGTTGGTGTAGGACGCCTTCAGCGTCGTCTGCACCGTGCGGCGGTACAGCGGCCCGCTCGTCTTGAACTCGTTCACAAGATCACGCAGAGTCTGCTCACCGCCCGTGACGGCAGGGAAAACGACACGGCGGACGGTTCCGTCCGGGGTATTCAGCGACGCCTCGGCGACCCGGAAGAGGATGTTCTCCTTGCCGTGAACACGTTTGAACTCGGCGACGAGCTCATTCGTGACCTTCCTCTCAGCCCGCGCGGCGACGCGATGCACGGTCGAGATCAACAACTCAACGAGCGTGTCGGAGATCTCCCGCTCGCGCTCACGCAGCAACGCCGCCAGCATCGCCAACCGCAGCTCCTCCGGATGGGTCCGCAGATGCGACGGCGACTCCACCGCCGCCCGCGCCCTCCAGCCCGCGACAACACTTGGCGATACATCCTTGAAAACGTGCGGGCCGATGCCGACCGCGCGAACGCCCAGCAGCTTCGCGATCTCGACCAGCATCGTCTCCAAGCTCACGCTGCCCGCCGCCGCCTTGAGCCTCCCCAACGCGAGCCAATCGTCCGCTGGCTGGTCGTCAACGGCGTCCTCGACATCGTCGACGGCAAGGAGCGCCGCGATCCTGAGCTTCGACTCCCGATCGAGCCGACCCGCGACCTGCGCAGAGACCGCCTCCTCACCGATGCGCAGAGCCGACCGAACCACCCGGTCGGCCCGCCCCTCAGACGGCGGTTCGATTCGCTCGAGATGACACCGCGCCAACAGCTCCTCGCGCACCCGGTCCGGCCGGCGCTCCCGCTCGGTGACGTTGTCCGCAAGCCAAGCGGTGAGCTGGTCGGCGTCAGCCACGGTGCACTCCCGGAAACCCAGCCGCTCGCGGATCTGCGCGCGATGACGCTCGACCGTGCGCCCCCTCCACTCATACGACGCCAGATCCGACGGTACGGCGCGCAGCTGCCGAGCGACGAACTCAACCACTCCGTCAGGGAGCTCAGACACGCCCGACGGAAACCGACCGTGGCGCGTGTAGAACTTCAGCAGCAGCGCAAAGCCCAACCTCGTCGCGCCATGCTTGGCCTCCACCAGCACGCGCTCGTCATCGAGCACCGTCCAGTGATCAACAAGCTCATCCAGATCAAGGGAGGCTGATGCAGCCACAGCACATCTGTAACGGCGAGCGGGCGGCCTGGCAAGCAGCCACCTCGCAAACTGCGGACTCAGAACACCAAAGAGCCGACGTGATGAGGCCACCCGGACCTCAGACGGGGCGACCTGAGCCCGAATTGGCGGCTGGTGACACGATTCTTACCGGCACCCCAACGCGAGCGATTTGACACCTCGCGAGGCGCAGCTACCTTGGGGCGTGCCTGAGAACCCTCCTAGTCCGGGCAATGTGTGTTGGGAAGTCGACCGTGCCCCGGGTAGCCGCCCGGGGCACGGTCCGTTAGCAGACAACTCCCCTGTCGACCGCTCGATTCGGCGGCGCTAGCCCGGCGGCGGCCAGCTCGAGCATCGAGGACGGCTCAACGATCCGCCGGCCGGCACCTTTCAGGGTGACGGCATCCGAGCGATTTACGGGCAGGAAGGACCATAAGTTTATAAAACTTTTGGTCCTTTTCTTCCGCTATTCTTTTCGAGCGATATGGCCCATAAGTTTGATAAACTTAAGCGCGTAAATGATCACAAAACGCGCTCTTCTTGATACTGCGGCCGACCAGCGCCTTCTAGTGTTGGACAGATCGCGGCGCCTGGCGGTTGAGACTGCCCTTCAGTCGCGTAACACCCTGCTTGTCGGCGAGTCGGGCTCGGGAAAGACGACGCTCCTGTACCACATCAGGGCGAAAGCGTCCGAGGCTCCCGACGGGAGAGCGCGCGCCGTCTACGTTGATGCGAGACGGGCGGAGACACCGCGACTGCTCGCGGACAAGATCATTGCTTCTGCTGTCGAGGCTGAGTGGATCCCGCCGGCGGCTACCCCCGCGCCTGATGACCCGTTCGGCTTGGAAGCCCAGCTCGCCCGCCTCGCCGCCTGTCCGCAGGGCTCGATGGTGCTGCTGGACGATCCGGACGAGGCGCAGGCGCGCATTCTGTTTGGCCGTATGCGGGATGTCCTGCTTCAGCTTGACGGTGCCGTTTGGTTCACGGTGGCGGTGACTCCTGAGGTGCAGAAGAAGGCGTTGAGCCGTCCGCCCGCAAACGTGTTCTTCGACACGACCATCGAGCTGCTGCCTTTTGGGCCCGACGATACGTTTGAGATGCTGCGTCGCCGCAAGGACCGCGGCGAGATTGATCAGATCATCGACTCTTCGCAGCCGCTGCAGCCGCGCGTCATCCTGTTGGACGCGGAGGCGGGCCCGTCAGGGATCCGCCACGACGCTGAACTTCAGCATGAGCTGCTCACGCGAGCGCAGAAGGCGGCTGGACGTGCCGGTGCGATGGTGTTCTCGGAGATTTGGAGTCGAGGGGCCGCCAGCGGGAGCGACGAGTCGCTGTTGAGCACGATTGGGGTGACCCGCACACGCCTGGGCAAGATCCTTCGAGCGCTGGCCGCGGAGGGTGTGCTCACCGTTGTCAGCCCGCCTGAGTCGGAGAGCCGCGGCCAGGGCAGGCCGAAGATCTACTACGACATCAACCGGGCGCCGTGAGCAGCGAGATCCTGAAGCGTCTGCACGCTGCGCGTGCGTTCAAGCCGACGCCGCCCGACTATGAGTTGGCGATCGCGCATGTCCCGCTCGCCGAGGTAGGCATTCCCCATCCGATCGAGGGTCAGGTTCTGCATGCGATGACCTCTGAGGACGAGGCGTTCGTCATCGTTCTCGGCCCTCCTGGCTCAGGGAAAAGCAGCATCCTTACCTCAGCCGCGCTGAGCGCGGCGAGCCCGGATGCTCCCCCCCACCCCCTGCCGCTGCTGGTGCCGGTCGCCCACTTCGAGGGCAACATCACGCCGGACCTCCTCGTGAAAGCTGTCACGCAGGGCGTAGCGCGAGCACTTCGGGGCCACCTGAAGCCCAGCCAGGTCAAGAAGCTCGACCAGGCTCTCGCTATCACGGTCACGAGCTACAGGCAGCCTGGCGGCCTGACCGGCTCGATCACCGCCGGCCATCCGGGGGTTCTGAGCGCCACGGTGGGTGGAGCATTCGGAAAGGACTTGGTTGCCTCCACGACCGATCCCTCCTGGCAGGGGGGCAGTCCGAAGGACAGGCTGCTCTCTCTGCGAGATCTTGCCGACGCCCACAAGGCGCGCCTTGTTGTGATCTTCCACGACACCGACATCTGGAGCGTGGCCGACAGTGAGATGGCGTCGCGAGCACGCAGCTTTTTCTCGGCGCTCCGTACTCTCTTGGATTGCCCGGAGATCACGTTCATTGTGGCGGTGCAGAGCCAGTGGTCCGAGGACCCGGCGGCTGTGAGCGGGGTCAGTGCGGCTGCGCGCGAGGAGTATCGCGAGCTGGCGGAACGGGCTGGCATCAGGCTGGACATCGCACAACCACAGTCCGATAAGCAAGCACTTGATCTGATGACCGCAATCATCGACCGGCGTGCCCAGCTCGTGCTCGATGACCTCGCAGTTCCGGACGGTGGGTGGGCTGCTGTTCTGTTCACGCCCGCCGCCTTGACCTTGCTAGCTCATCGTTGCCGTACCCGAAGCGTGCGGCGAGCTATCACCGATATCCGTGACGCGTTCGAGCGGGTCGAGGTGATGCCCGAGCAAATCGATCGCGAGCATCTGTTGGAGG
>JAKAED010000110.1 GCA_021820105.1 Actinomycetes bacterium
TCTCTTCCGCCAACGGTCATCTGCAGGCTCGTGGGTCTCGATGAGGAGCTCGCGCTGGAGATGCGCGATGTGTCGATCCGACTCGGGAGCAGCTGGGAGTCGCCAGCGGGCTTTGCTGCCGCCCTTGCCGACTTCTCTGCGTTCGTGATGCCACAGATCGAGGCTCGGCGTGCGAACCCCCGGGGCGACTATCTAACGCGCCTGGCGACGCAACCCTTCCGGGGGCAACCCATCAGCGACGACTCAATTGTGAAGTCGATGGTTGGTTTTCTGCTCGCCGGTCACGAATCCACCACGGCCGCAATGTCGAGCACGCTGTTCCACCTGCTTTCGCGACCTGGTCTTGTCGCCGCGATCAGGGAGGACGATCGCCTGCTTTCGAGTGCGATCGAGGAGGCCTTACGTTTGAACACCCCGTTTCACCACTTTCGGCGGACCACAACCTGTCCGGTGGACGTTGCCGGTACCACCATTCCCCCCAACGCCGACGTGATGCTGAACTACGCGGCAGCGAACCGCGACCCGGAGGCATTCCCCGAGCCTGACGAGTTCGTCATTGATCGTAGACCGAACCCGCATGTGGCATTTGGCTTCGGGATTCACGCGTGCGTCGGCGCACCGCTGGCGCGCGCGGAGCTGCGGCTGGGGATCCGGGAGCTCATCCGACGCCTTCCAGGTCTCGCTCTGGGGCAGTCCGCCGAACCGACCAGCTGGCAATTCCTGGGAGGAGACCTTGCTTTTATCCAGAGCCTCCCGGTGGCCTTCCCGCCCGGCCCGACGAGCTCGACATGAACCTCAAGGTGCTTCAGCGGCTGTTGGCCACTGCCTTAAGGGGTCGTCGTGGGGTCCATACCGCGACCCTATTTCTGTTGTTGGAGATTCGTCTTGTGCCGCGCCCGGATTACTTCGAACATCCATCGCCATGATCCAACAGCAGGCATACCGGCTAGCGCCGGATCCTTATAACCCCAACCTGACCAGCATCCTTGACGAGGACGGCCAGGTGGTCGACTCGTTCCGCTCAGCCACGTGCGGGGCGTATTACCTAGAACTTCTCAGGGGCGGGGCGAGCATCAACCCTCATCGTGTCCTCGGGACCCGGATTGACGGCTGGGATGTCTCACTAGCGCAGCGGTAGGTCGCCTCATGCCCACCGCCGCGACCACCGAGGCCGCGGCCGGCACCAACAGGAACGGTCCGGAGAAGACCGCCACCGCCAGCATCATCAACAGCGCCATGACAGAAGCGGCTCGTGGCGCCCTGTCGAGGGTTCGAGTGCCTGCTGCCAGCGCGAGCAGATAGACGGCCACAAAGCACGCAGATGTCGCCCTCACGAGCGTGTCTGGCGTAGCGACGCCGGACACGAGCGCTGACAGCTCGAGGCTCCCGATCGCGGCCAGCAGCGCCAATGGATGGCGCGGAACATCTGCCGAGCCGCGACCGAACCACTCAGGCAGCGTGCCGTCCCGGCCGAGCGCGCCCGCGAGCTTCGCCGCGGCACCGACATACACGTTCATCGTGCCCAGCGTCAGCGCCACCGCGAGGACGACCGTGACGCTACGACCGGCGGCCCCGAAGCCAACGGCCAGGAGGTCCGCGAGCGGCACACGGGAGTGGCGCGCGGCCGGAACCACCACGGTCGCGACCGCAAGGCCGAGGTACAGCACCGTCACCACCGTGAAGGCCGCGGCCACCGCTCGGGGCAGGTTGCGCTTCGGGTCACGGAAGTCGCCCGCGTGCTGCGCCACCGCCTCCCAGCCGACGAACAGCCAGATGAGAATGCTCGCCGCCGTTCCGACCGACCACCAGCCGTGTGGCGCAAACGGACTCCAGTGCTGGGTGATCCGGCCCGGCACCGCCACCGCGATCGCAAGCGCAACGACCGCCACCATCACCGTCATCAGCGACAGCTGCACGCGGGCCGCGACTCGTACTCCCGCCGCGTTGGCGGCCAGCGCGGACGCGAAGATGGCGGCGCCGACGGCAGCCGCGGTCACAGGTCCGGAGCGGGTCAGGTCCTCCACGTAGTAGCCACCGATGATCGCGACCGTTGGCGCCCCGATCAGGACCGCGGTCAGAAAGCACATGCCGGCGGTGGCGGCGGCGGCATGGCCGAGACCCTCACGGACGTAGACCACCACGCCACCCGATACAGGGTGGCGGGCGCCGAGCGTGGCGAATGTCAGCGCCAGCAGAGCTGACAGCACCAGCAGTCCCGCCCAGGCGAGCACCGACGCCGGTCCGGCGGCCTGAGCCGCCAGTGCCGGAACCAGCAGCAGGCCCGGTCCGATCAGGGCGCCGACATATAGGGACGTGCCATGCACCACGCCCAGGCGGCCAGAGTCGGACATCCGGCTGAGCTTAGTGCGATGCAGGCGTCCGCCGACAAGGTGCGGCTGGCGGTGAAGCTACGATCCGGGAGACGCGATGACCGTCTCCCCCCGCTGGGCTCACGGTATGACCACGATCAGCTTGGCGCCGGCGGCGATGATCCGCCTGGCCGCTGCGTTGGTCCGCGCCACGACCACATGGTGTGGCTGCAGGAAAGGTCGCAGGCGCAACGCCTGGGCACGGTGCCCGGGGGCGTAGAGCACCTCATAGGTCTTTGGCGCCCCGGCTGTGAGCGTGCCGGCGACGGTGACGTGAACGTGCTCCCGAGTGAGCTGTTGCGCGAGCGTCTGGGCGGCATGTGGCGCCCGCCCGGCATTGAGCACTGCGACCGCCACCGTGGGTGCCTGGAGGGTCTTGGCCGCGTGGCGCTTCGGGGGCGTGCCGGCACCCAAGGCGGCGTACAGGGCGACAGCGAGGATCCCCAGTCCGACCGCGACACCCAAAGACAGCGCCGTGGCGCTTCGTGAGCGCGCGCCGCCGAGCCAACGCCCACCACGGCCGGACTCCACAACCGGCGCGGTCCATGCTGGGCCGCTCCCGTTGGCCACCCCCAGCTGAAGCTCCAGCGCCGTGACCACAGCCGCCGCTGATTCAGTCTGCTCACGCAGACCGTGCAACTGTCTGCGCTTGCGGAAGTAGACCAGCACCCCAACCGGCAGCAGCAGGAAGGTGACCAGCCCGGCGATACGGCCCGCGGACACCAGTGTTGACACGCCGGCCACAACAGGGGAGCTGGTGACCGCGGACGGAGCTGGAACAGACGCGACCCGGTGCAGCACGATCTTGGTCGGGCGGTGGATGGCGCCCATCGGCACCGTCTGCTCGGCGATCGCCAGCAGCTCACCGTTGCCGACCGCTTCAGACAGTGAGTTGTGCACCCAGTAGACGGCTCCGTACTCATGCCAGGCGATGGTCGTGAGATGCCCGCCGCTGTAGAACAGTTGATAGACCCGCCTGCCCACCCGGATCGTCTGTGTGGGGTGTGAGAGCAGCGGCACGCCCGTCCAGGTGGTGCCCTGTACGTCGTAGTACTGCCCGATCAAGCCGTTGGAGAAGACCTCAACGTAGATTGGGTATGCCCGTCCGCCGGGGGCGCGGATCACGTAGCTGCGGATGCACGGCTGCATCACCTCCGTGCACTGTGCCGTGACTGGATCCGCGCTTCCGGCCAGATCCTGAACCCGTGGGAATTCAGCGGTGAACGGGATCTTCGCCACCGCGGCGCGCTCGGCTGCCACGTTTGAGCTGAGCGTCGTGGTCAGTGGCAGCTTGGACAGACCGCCACGGTGGTGAAGCTTCTTGCCGATTGCGGCAACCTGTCGCTTGGGGATGACGTCGCCCCCGTACAGGAAGTTGTGGACGCTGTCATGGATCTGCTGCGGTGTGGCGGTCAGGTCACCGCTCGGGCAGGCGACGCCGTCACACGGCGTGGTCTGGAATGGGACCTGCCGGACACGCAGGCCTGAGGCCCTGATCAGCAGGTCCGCCAGGTGCAGGATCTCACTGGACGTGCGCAGCCCCGCGTCGGTGCGCACCGACTCACCAAAGATCTTCTCAAACTCACTGACGTTGCCGGCCAGGCGCGGCCCGTACTGCTGCTTGACCGCCAGCAGGAAGCTCTGGTCGCGCATATCGCGCACCTGTGAGGTGTCGGTGTGACGGTATGAGACGAACTGCTCCGCCTCACTGCCGTTGAGACACTGGTAACCAGGCTGCAGGTCGATGTTCTGGTACTGGGCTCCGCCCAGCGCGTTGTTGTGGAAGTAACGCTCGTCAATCGTGTCGTAGACACAGCCGAGCTTGTTGATCGCGTGCTCAAACTGGGTGAAGGTAGTGGCGATCACATGGTTGACGGATAGGCCGGTGACACTCTTGATCGTCTTCAGCAGGGTCGTGGTCCCGTACGTGTAGGCCGAGTTGAGCCGGTTGGTGTAGGTCAGGCCGTTGGGTTCGGTGACCGTCACCCAGAGCTCTCGCGGCAGCGAGATCATCGAGATCCATGGCTTGCTCGGGTCGAACCGCACGAGGATCATCTCGTTGGCGAGGTTCGGAACGTAGCCTCCCGTGTAGTTCTTGAAGACAGAGCGTGTGTCGTTTCCGACAAAGAGGATCGTCTCCGGTCGCCCATAGTTGGATGAGACCAGCACCTTGGAGCTCACCTGCAGCGACTTGTTGACGCTGATGTCCTGAACAAAGGTGTGGACCTGCTCAACGGCGAAGACAACCGCGGCGCCGGCGCTGGCGAGCATCACGATCACGCAGCCGAGCAGGAGCCGCCAGCCGGTCAGACGACGGCGAGGCCTGGGACCCAAAGGCGACGGGGGCTCGACGGGATGGGGACCGACGGGAGCGGGCGGTTTGCTGGGTCGGTCTTTGAGGAGGCTCATCGCGGAACTCGTTGTCGGCGGCGCACCGGCGCGAACCGCGCAATTTGCGCGATCCTATCGGCTCGTGTGAAAGCGCAATTAAGACTCACAACGCGCGCGTCAGGCGTCCAAAAGTCGAGCCCCCGCAGCGCTCACAACTACTAGTTGCGGCGTACAGCGATGATCGCCGCCGTGGTAGCCGTCGTCTGGATCTCGCAGGCGGCCAGACGCGGGTCACGCAGCAGCGCCTCACGAACCGGGTCTACTTCATCCGGCGGCCCGGGAGTCAGGTCGTCCTTCACAAGGATCCCCCCTTCGGCGAGCATCGAGATTGCGAGCTCAGCGTTCGCGGCTGCGTCCCCGGCGTCCAGGAAGATGAGATCGAACGGACCGCGCTCCGGCATCAGCTCCCGCCAGTCGCCGAGCACCATCTCAGCGCGCGTGCCCGCCAGCCGTTGAGCGGCGACCTGGAAGCGCTCCGGATCGTTCTCGACCGTGATGAAGCTCGCGTCCTCCGGCAGCGCGGTGGCCATCGCGTAGGCCCCCTCCCCGAACGCGGTACCCAGTTCGGCGATCCGGCCCCGCGGCTTGGCCGCCACCAGGGTCGCTAGCAGCTGACGCACGGCACTGATCGATGAGCCACCATCGGTCACACCTCAAACCCTACCGCCGCCACCGCCTGACCGTCGCCGTCCGGGCGCGTTCACCGGCCAGGGCAAAGCTCAGACGATCTCCTTGGGTATGCGCGACTCACCGGTCGGCAGCGTCGTGCCCTTCAGCAGCAGAGCGGCCGTCGGAAAGATGAGGACCGACAGCACACCGGCCGTCACCAGCTCCACGCCGGTCGAGGCACGCATGGCGCCACGCGCGACCGCGATGCTCGTGATCGCCACCACCAACGGCAGCTGCGTGGATGCCATCAGCGCCAGGCTCAGCTGATCACGGACGCACCGCATCGCGCCCCCCGCGTCAACCCATCCTGAGTGACGATCCTAACGCGCTCAACAGGCGTTGATCGACAAACAGCTATTCCGCCTGCCGGCCCTCCTCTGCCCGCCCCGCTGGGCGGGCAGAGGGATCCTGGGCTCAGTCTGCGACCGCTTGCTGCGGTGTCAGCCGAAGAACGGCTGGCCGGTGACCGGGTTGAGGAACAGCCGGCGGCCGCCCTCGTGCTCGCCCCGGAAGTTGAACATCCCGTTCAGCGAACCGGTGGCGGTCCAGGCGTCGGCGTTGCCGTTACCGATCCGGGCCCCGTTCAGCCAGTTGTCCTCGATGAAGCGGACAATTGAGGTCTGCGTCGTCATCGTGTGGTCAACGTAGTTGGTCCTTGCCCACGGTGAGATCACCATCATCGGCAGCCGGGGACCGACGCCGCAGCGTGCCTGCTCGGCGGTGCCGGTGTTGGTGGTCGGAACCAGGCTGGGGCCACCGCAGGCGCCCGTTCCGGTCAGCGCGTCAAGGGAGGTCTGCGATGCGCTGACGAGCGGCCCGTAGACATGGTCATACCAGCCGTCGCTGTCGTCGTAGTTGATGACCACGGCGGTGCTTGACCAGGTCGGCAGCTGCTCCAGGCGGTTGATCGTGTTGACCACGAACTGCTGCTCGTCGAGCGGGTCGGAATAGCCGGCATGGCCATCCTGGTAGGCCGGCGCCTTGAGGTACGACACGGCCGGCAGGTTGCCGCTGTCGGCCGCCGCCCAGAAGTCCTTGATGTCGTACTGGTGGTTGGCGCCGTCATTGTTGGTGCCGATCAGCGAGATGCTGCTGGGCGGCGTATGCATCGGGTTGGCCGTTGAGCGGTAGTACTGGAACGGCTCGTGGTGCGGGATGTAGTCCGTCACCGTGCCGCCGCCGACGTTGGTGTGCGTGGACGTGCAGCCGGCGGTTGCGATGGTGGAGGTCGACGGCTGGCCGGGGATGTAGCCGGCGTTCTGGAAACCGCCCTCAAACCAGCCCCAGGTGACGCCGGCCTTGCTGAGCAGGTCACCGATGTTCTGGCCGCCCATCTGGATCGTGTTGGCCGCGTTCTTGTTCGAGCAGACGTCGTAGTACGGGTCCGCGTCGCTGTAGTCGGTGCCGGCGCCCATCGCCACGGGCTGACCCGGGGTTGCGGACTCTGAGCCGGGAGTGCCGGTGCACGGCTGGGCGTTGTAGACGGCCCACGACGGTCCGCAGATCGCGCCGTAGGTGTTACCGGCGGCTACGTTGATCGCCCCCGGGGTCGACGGCCCGTAGTTGGTGCCAAAGGAGTTGTCGCTCATGGCAAAGTGCTGCGCGTAGTTCCACAGCGCGGTGACGGTGTTGCCGTCGTAGTAGTCCATGACGAGGCTCTTGTCCGTGCAGCCGCCGCCGCTCGTGTTCTGAACGAACATGTTCATCAGCCCGCCGTTGGCGGCCTTCTGCTCGGCGCTGTAGCCGTGGTTCATGTCGCAGGTCATAGCCTGTGACGGATCCAGGCGCTGCGGGTTGGCCAGGTTCAGGTTGGCGGTCAGCAGCGACCCGCTCAGGCCGTTCACGGCAGGCGTGTTGGGGGCTGCGTGGAACTGCGACTCACCGGCGGGGTTGGCGGCGTTGGGGTACGTGCCAAAGTAGTGGTCAAAGGAGACGTTCTCCCCGAAGATCACCACCAGGTGCTTGATCGGGGTGCTGGTCGGTGCGAACACCGCCGGGCCCCGCCCGCCCTCACGCTGGAACTCATGTCCCGCGATGGCACGGCCGCGGAACTCATGCGCTGCGGCGGTCGCTCCTGATGTAGCGCTCGCGGCAATCGCCACGCCCGCTCCAATCACCGTCAGACTGACACCAGCGGTCAGGCGCCGGCCACAGGCCAGCGCCAATGCAGGTTTCCACATTGGGAAGAGTGCTCCTCTCAGTGCACGGATGAGTTTGTGGTTGTCACCCGCGCCTGTGATCGGAGGGCCGGGTGACCATGCGCGGTGGCCACCCCTTGGCCGACCGCGGTGACGGATGCTCGCAACCGCTGCGCGCGTCGTGGTAACCAGGTCGTGAACATCTGGCGAAGGCTCCCAGAGCCCCTAATATGATTCGACACCAATCGAATTGAGTAACCGAAAGGAAGCCTCACAGAGATGCGTTCAGTGACCGCGTTTGCGACCTCCGGCCCCGGCGAGCCGTTCCACAAGACCACGATCGAGCGTCGCGACCTCGGCCCCAAGGATGTGCTGATCAAGATCCACTACGCCGGCATCTGCCACTCCGACATCCACACCGGCCGCGGCGAGTGGGGCGCCAGCCACTACCCGCTCGTGCCGGGCCACGAGATCGCGGGCACGGTCGAGGCCGTCGGCGCGGAGGTCACCAAGCACAGTGTCGGGGACCGCGTGGGCGTGGGCTGCATGGTCAACTCCTGCGGTGAGTGCGACGCCTGCGTGGCCGGCGAGGAGCAGTACTGCGCCAGCATGATCGGAACCTACAACGCGCTGGATCGGGACGGCACCTGGACCCAGGGCGGGTATTCGACGCACATCGTCGTCACGGAGGACTTTGTGCTGAGGATCCCGGAGGGGATCTCACTGGATGTGGCGGCACCGCTGCTCTGTGCCGGGATCACGCTCTACTCGCCGCTGCGCCACTGGAACGCCGGGCCGGGCACCCGTGTCGGCATCATCGGGCTCGGTGGGCTGGGCCACATGGGCGTGAAGCTCGCACACGCGATGGGAGCCGAGGTGACCGTCTTCTCCCGCTCTGACGCCAAGCAGCGGGACGCGCTCGAGCTGGGCGCCGATCACTACGCCAACACAGGTGAGGCCGACACCTTCAAGCGCCTGGCGGGCAGCTTCAACCTCATCATCAACACCGTCTCGGCAGCGATCGACATGAACGCCTACCTGGGTCTGCTCGGGCTTGACGGAACCCTGGTCAACGTCGGCGCTCCCAGCGAGCAGCTGTCGGTGCATGCCTTCAGCCTGATCCCGCACCGGCGCAGCTGGGCGGGGTCGATGATCGGCGGCATCCGCGAGACCCAGGAGATGCTCGACTTCTGTGCGGAGCACGGCCTCGGCGCAGACATCGAGCTGATCGGCGGCGAGCAGATCGACGCCGCCTGGGATCGCGTCGTCGAAGGTGACGTCCGCTACCGCTTCGTGATCGACACAGCGACCTTCTGAGCGGGATAGGTCCGTGCTGCCGGCCAGCGGGCCGGCAGCACGACCACTCCGGCCAAGGCGCGAGCCGGTGCGGGCGCTCAGCTCAGCCGCTCGCCCATTACGCCGGCATCATCCGCCGTGCCCCCCTCCGGATCCTCCTGCTCCGACTCGCTGCGCAGGGCTGCCTCCAGCAGCCGGATCTGGTGTCGCACCTCAGCGCAGTCAACCTCGTTCTCAACGGCTGTCTGCTCGATGTGGCGCAGCAGCGTCACCAGCCTGCGTGAGAGCGTCGGATAGGTCGTGCTCGCGCGGCGGACCTGGTCGAAGCCCAGCCTCACCAGGGCGCCCAGATCGGGAGCCAATCCGAGCAGCCGCGGCACCCCCTGAGCGTCGCAGCGGACGCTGCTCGGTCGCTCGTGGCGGACGAACCGCACGATCGTGTCCGCGAGCGAGCCCATGGCGTTCTCGGCGGTGGTCGGGTCGTTCAGCGCAGGCGACAGACCGCGCAGCGCGATGTCGGCAAGCTGGCGGATCGGGAAGGCCACGTCGTGCACGACCGTGCGCTCGTCCCCGAACGCAAAGGCCGCCTCCAGGTCGCTTTCCATACCGTCCTGTGCGGCACGTGCCCAGACCCTCGCCACGGTAATGCCGGTCACGGCGAAGTCCCCGATCGGCAGCTGCTGTTCGACCAGCGCGTCGTGCCGCTGCGCAACCTTCAACAGCTCACCGCCCTGAACGGTCTGTAGAAAGCCGGCCCGCCGCGCGCGGATCTCAACACCCCGCTGCTCGCGTTTGATCGACGAGACCAACGCCGTCGCAGCCTCCGGATCAGTCGGCGGGAACCCGATCGGTGCGGGGTAGGCGGCGTTCACCGCCCGCTGTCCGTCGGCCGCGATCCGCCGGATCAGGGTGGACGCCTGGAGGCTGATCACGATGTTGTGGATGAACGCGGCGAACAGCGCAAAGGCCAGCACCGCTCCCACCACGGCCAGCGTCAGCGAGAGCTCGGGCATCATGTGCCCCCGCGGCGGGAGCCGTGCCAGGACCACCAGGCTGTAGACGAACAGCCCGAGCAGTGCGGCCAGCAGCGACTGGCTCAGCCGGTCGGCCTGGAAGGTTCGCAGCACACGCGGGCTCAGCTGCTGGGACGCCAGCTGAAACGACACGACCGTGACGGAGAACGCCACCCCACCGACGGAGACCGCGCCTGTTGCCAGCGTCTGCAGCAACGTCCGCGCGGAGGTGGGCTGTTTGAAGCTCAACAGGGCGATGTGCAGGTGCGCGCCGGCATCAATTGCCGGCAGCGACAGACCCAGAGCGACTCCGAGCAAGAGTCCGACACCAGGCAGCAGCCAGAAGCTTCGGCGCGCCTCGTCAAGTGAGACCGGAATGGCGCTCTTCATGCCTGACCTTTACCCGCCAGGGGATTGATCGGCACGACAGGCGCCGCTCCGCCATACGACCTGGTCGCCCGCTAGCTTCCTTTCCGATGACGCTGATCGCCGGTGTCGACTCATCGACTCAGAGTTGCAAGGTCGTGGTGCGCGACCTCGATAGCGGGGCGCTGGTACGAGTGGGCCGGGCGCCGCATCCGGACGGCACCGAGGTCGACCCGGAAGCCTGGTGGCAGGCGCTGGGGGCGGCGCTCACGGAGGCCGGGGCCACGCAGGGCGTGGCGGCGCTCTCTGTCGGCGGTCAACAGCACGGTCTGGTGGCGCTCGATGCGGAGGGCCGCGTGGTTCGGCCGGCGCTGCTCTGGAACGACACGCGCAGCGCCGCTGCGGCCGCGGCGCTCACGCAGGAGGTGGGAGCCGGGGAGCTGGCACGCCGCACCGGCTCGGTCCCGGGTGCGTCGTTCACGATCACGAAGCTGCGCTGGCTGCGCGAACACGAGCCTGCCCTGGCGGCCCGCGTCGCCGCCGTGGCGCTGCCCCACGATTGGCTCACCTGGCGGCTGCTCGGCTACGGTCCCCCTGGAGAGTCGGTGCTCGGGCCCGATCTGGGAGCGCTCACGACCGACCGCTCCGACGCAGCCGGCACCGGCTATTTCAACCCTGTAACCGATGAGTACGACCTGGATCTGCTCGAGCGCGCGCTGGGCCGAGCTGATGTCGTGCTGCCGCGGGTGCTGCGTCCTCACGAGGCGGCCGGCCGCACCACCGCGGGTGTGGTGGTGGGCGCCGGCTGTGGAGACAACGCCGGCGCCGCCCTGGGGCTGGGTGCCGGGCCCGGTGATGTCGTGATCTCGATCGGTACCAGCGGCACCGTCTTTGCCGTGACCGATGAGCTGAGCGCCGATTCGACCGGTGCGGTCGCCGGTTTCGCTGATGCCAGCGGCCGCTATCTGCCGCTGGTTGCGACGCTCAACGCGGCGCGAGTCCTAGTTGCCGCGGCGACGCTGCTCGACGTCAGCATCGAGCAGCTCGCAGAACTGGCGCTCCAGGCAGAGGCGGAGGCCGGGGGGCTCGTGCTGGTGCCTTACTTTGAGGGCGAACGGACGCCGAACCTGCCGGACGCCAAGGCTTCGCTGCACGGTCTGACGCTCAGCTCGTGCACTCGTGAGAACCTGGCGCGCGCTGCGCATGAGGGGATGTTGAGCGGTCTGGCCGACGGGCTCGATGCAGTCCGTGCGGTTGGCGTGCGAGAGCGGCGGCTGCTGCTGATCGGTGGCGCCGCGCGGAGCCGTGCTGTGCAGACGGTGGCATCGCAGGTGTTCGACGCTCCGATCGTGGTGCCGGCACCGGGTGAATACGTAGCAGCTGGGGCGTCGGTTCAGGCGGCCTGGGCGCTGACCGGCACGCTTCCGCGCTGGCCGGTCGCCTTTGACGCGCAACTGGAGCCCGACCATCACCCCGGGATCCGCCAGCGCTACCGGCACTACGCCGCAGCGGTTGCGGCTTCCTGAGTCCCGACTGGAGCCGCGGGCTCCGCCAGCCCAGGGCTCACATCTTTCTTAGCGCGTTTCTACGCGGCTCTCAAAGGTGACGCCGATCCTGTCATCGCAGGAAGTCACCCCCGAACTCATTTCAAGAGAGCAACAGCATGGACGACACATTGACACTGAACCGCATGCGGACCGCGGTTCGCTCTGGCCGGACGGCGCGCCGGCCCTGGCACAGCGAGCGCAGCGTGGATCTGGTCGCCGCGCTGGCTGGGCTCGGCCTTGGCGCGAGCATCGCGCTGGGCGTCACCGCGCAGAAGTGGAGCGCGCTGAGCGCGCCCGGCGGCTGGTTCACGGCGGGCGGTCGCATCACCGGCCTGATCGGCACCTACCTGATGCTGCTGGTGGTCCTGATGGCGGGTCGCGTGCCGATCGTCGAGCGGACGCTCGGCCACGACGTGCTGGTGCGCTGGCACCGCAAGCTGGCGCCGTGGACGCTCGTCTTCATCGCAGCGCACATAGTGTTGATCACGATCGGCTACGCGCAGGCCGCCAAGTCCGGTGTCCTGCACCAATTTGCGCAGCTGCTGACCAGCTACACCGGCATGCTCGCGGCGACCGTGGGCTTTCTCCTGCTGGTGATGGCGGCGGTGACGTCGGCCCGGATCGCCAAGCGCCGCATGCGCTACGAGACGTGGTGGGCGGTGCACCTCTACACCTACCTCGGGCTCGCACTGTCCTTCTCGCACCAGCTTGCCACGGGCGTGATGTTCCTTGGCCATCCAGTTGCCCGTGTCTTCTGGACGGCGCTCTGGATCGGCACCGCCGGCGTGGTGCTGGTACACCGTATCCTGCTGCCGCTCTGGCGCAGCCTGCTGCACCAGTTCCGCGTGGTTGCCGTGGTCCCCGATGCGCCTGGCGTGGTGTCGGTGATCATGGAGGGCAAGCGCCTGCGGCTGCTGCCGATCTCCGGTGGCCAGTTCATCCAGCTCCGGATCCTCAAGCGTGGACTCTGGTGGCAGGCACACCCCTACTCCGTCTCGGCGCTCCCGGATGGCCGGCACCTGCGCATCACGGTCAGGGATCTGGGCGACCACAGCGGTTCGCTGGCAAGGCTCAAGCCGGGCACGCGCGTCGCCATAGAGGGACCCTACGGTGCCTTCACCGCCGACTCACGCAAGTCCGACCGGGTCCTGCTGATCGGGGCGGGCGTGGGCGTGACACCGCTGCGTTCGTTGCTCGAGGATCTGCCTCGGCACGTTGACACGGTGCTTGTGACCCGCAACACAGATGAGCGCAGCATGATCCTGCGGGATGAGCTCCGTCAGCTGATTGACATCCGCGACGGAGAGCTGCACGAGCTGATCGGCACGCGCAACCAGGTGCCCATGAGCGAGCGCACCCTGCGCCGCCTGGTCCCCGACATCACCAAGCGCGACATCTACATCTGCGGCGCGCCGGGCTTCACCACAAACGTGCTGCGCAGCATCCGTGCCCTGGGGATCCCCGAGGAGCACATCCACCACGAAGAATTCGCATTCTGATCAGGAGCACAACGAGACAATGAGACGAGCACCAATAGTTCTGAGCAGCACCGCCCTGGGGCTTGTGGCGGTGGTCGGCTACCACACCGCCACGCCGCAGAGCCCGCTGGCGGGGGTTTCCGGAAGCGGATCGGGGAGCCTGAGCCTCGGCG
>JAKAED010000111.1 GCA_021820105.1 Actinomycetes bacterium
ACGGCGCTTGCGCTTGACGCCGTGCCACGCATCAGCCGCGCACAGTCGATGGACGTGCTCAGCTCCATGGCCAACATCGCCGGCTACCGAGCGGTGGTCGAGGCGGCACACGAGTTCGGCCGCTTCTTCACCGGCCAGGTGACCGCCGCCGGCAAGGTGCCGCCGGCCAAGGTGCTGGTCGTGGGTGCCGGCGTCGCCGGCCTGGCGGCGATCGGCGCAGCCGGCAGCCTCGGCGCGATCGTGTACGCGACCGACCCTCGTCCGGAGGTTGCCGATCAGGTGCAGTCGCTGGGCGGTGAGTACCTCAAGGTCGACACCGGCCAGGAGGAGGAGGTCTCGGCCACAGGCTATGCCCGTGAGATGGGGGCCGACTACAACAAGCTGGCCGAGCAGCTGTACGCGCGCACCGTCCCTGACGTGGACATCGTGATCACCACCGCACTGATCCCCGGGCGGCCCGCCCCACGGCTGATCACCGAGGAGATGGTCGCGAGCATGAAACCCGGGAGCGTGGTGGTCGACCTGGCGGCCGCCAACGGCGGCAATGTTGCCGGGACGGTCACCGGTGAGCGCGTGGTCAGTGAAAACGGAGTCACGATCCTCGGCTACACCGATCTGGCTGGCCGACTGCCGACGCAGGCCTCTCAGCTCTACGGCCAGAACCTGGTCAACCTCATGAAGCTGCTGACGCCCGAGAAGGACGGCCAGCTGGTCCTGGACTTTGAGGACGTGGTGCAGCGGTCCATCACCGTGGTGCGTGAGGGCGAGCTCACCTGGCCACCACCACCGGTACAGGTGTCGGCGGCGCCCGCGGCGCCGGTTGCGGCGCCCGCGGCGGCGCCGCCTGCCAAGGAGCCGGCCTCACCGAACCGCAAGTACACGCTGACGGCGATCGGGGCGCTGCTGTTCTTCGTGCTGGTCGCGATCGCCCCCAGCGCGTTGCTGCCGCACCTGACCGTCTTTGCCCTGGCGATCGTGATCGGCTACTACGTGATCGGCAACGTGCACCACGCGCTGCACACGCCGCTGATGTCCGTCACAAACGCCATCTCCGGCATCATCCTCGTGGGCGGGATCCTCGAGGTGGGGCGCTACACGACGCTGATCACCATCGTTTCGGCAGCCGCGATCCTGCTGGCCAGCATCAACATCTTCGGTGGCTTCGCGGTGACCCGCCGCATGCTCTCGATGTTCCTAAGGAGCTAGAACGCTGATGACCGTGAACACCGCGGCAGCCGCCGCATACCTGATTGCCGCGCTGCTGTTCATCCGCGCGCTGGCTGGACTGTCCAAGCATGAGAGCGCACGGGCAGGAAACTACTTCGGGATCGGCGGCATGGCGATTGCCCTGGTCGCCACCGTCGTCCTGGCCGCCCACGATGGCATCAATACGCTCGGCGCTGTCCTGCTCGTCGTCTGCGTGCTGATCGGCGCGACGATCGGGCTCTATGGGGCAAAGATCGTTGAGATGACCGGGATACCGGAGCTGATCGCGCTGTTCCACAGCTTCGTCGGCCTGGCCGCGGTGTTGGTCGGCTGGGACGGCTACCTCGGGGTTGAGCGCAAGCCGTTTGGCGCCGAGGCGCTCAGCTTCAAGGGCGTCGGCACCTACGGGATCCATCACGCCGAGGTCTTCATCGGCGTGTTCATCGGCGCGGTCACCTTCACCGGGTCGATCATCGCCTTCCTGAAGCTGTCGGCGCGGATGAAGTCAACACCGTTGATGCTGCCCGCGCGCAACTGGCTGAACCTGGGAGCACTGGCCGCCTTTGCCGGGCTGACCACGTGGTTCGTCATCCAGCCCCAGCTGGGTCTCCTGGTGATCGTCACCCTGCTTGCGCTGGTGCTGGGGCTGCACCTGGTGGCCAGCATCGGTGGTGGTGACATGCCGGTCGTCGTCTCGATGCTCAACAGCTACTCAGGTTGGGCCGCCGCCGCCTCCGGCTTCCTGCTCAATAACGACCTGCTGATCGTCACCGGGGCGCTTGTCGGCTCTTCCGGTGCCTACCTGAGCTACATCATGTGTGAGGCGATGAACCGCTCCTTCATCTCGGTGATCGCCGGTGGGTTCGGGATCGAGGCGCCCTCCGGCGCCCAGCAGGATTACGGGGACTACCGTGAGGTCAAGGCGGAGGAGACGGCGGAGCTGCTGGCGGAGGCCAAGTCCGTGATCATCACGCCCGGTTACGGCATGGCTGTCGCGCAGGCTCAGCACGGCGTCGCCGAGCTGACCAGCATGCTGCGGGCGCGCGGCACGGAGGTGCGGTTCGGGATCCATCCGGTGGCCGGGCGGCTGCCGGGCCACATGAACGTGCTGCTGGCGGAGGCGAAGGTGCCCTACGACATCGTGCTGGAGATGGACGAGATCAACGACGACTTCCCGGAAACGGACGTCGTGCTGGTGATCGGCGCCAATGACACCGTCAACCCGGCGGCAATGGACGACCCCACGAGCCCGATCGCCGGCATGCCGGTCCTGCATGTCTGGGAGTCGCGGCAGGTGATCATCTTCAAGCGTTCAATGGCCTCCGGCTACGCCGGCGTGCAGAACCCGCTGTTCTTCCGTGAGAACAGCGCCATGCAGTTCGGTGACGCCAAGTCATCCGTGATGGACATCATCGCGGCGCTCAAGGAGAGCGGCGGGCACCAGACGGGCGGCGCACAGGCGGTGGCGGTGCCGGCCGGGAGCTGAGCATCCAGCCATGGATCCGAGCCGCCTGACGAGCCACCCGATCTTCTCCCAGCTGGAGCCGGGGGAGCTCTCGCGGCTGGCGGCGCTCGCGACGGAGGAGAGTTTTCCGGTGGGCAAGGTGCTCGTGCGCCAGGGCGACTTCTCAACTGAGCTGTACGTGATTGAGGAGGGCGGCGCGGAGATCGTGCGTGATGGCACGCTGGTTGATCGGGTGGGGCCCGGGGACATCGTCGGGGAGATCGGTGTGCTGGAGAAGACGCGCCGTAACGCTGACGTGGTGGTGACTGAGCCGATGCTCGCGATCAAGATCACGCACTGGGAGATCAAGCGTCTCTCACGGCCGACCCTGGCCAAGCTGCAGGCGATAGTCGCCGAGCGCACCGGGCACCGGGCTGATTCGCCGGGCCCTGTGCCAGACTGACTGCAGTTGATTGCCGACTGCTGCCCGCAACGCAGCCGGAGCCCACCGATCCTTCCGAAGGAGAAACCTATGTCCGTACTTGACCGTGCCACGCTCGAGGAGAGCACGCTCGCCGATCTGCATGCCATCGCCTCCGAGCTCTCCATCGACGGCTACCGCCGTCTGCGCAAGGGCGACCTGATCAACACGATCATTGCCAAGCAGGCCGGGGAAGAACTTCCCGCCGCGTCCACTCCGGCCGAGACCGCCGCCACCGAAGAGGGTGGAGCCGGCGAGGATGAGGAGGGGTCTGCTGGCCGCCGTCGCCGTGGGCGACGCGGTGGTCGCGGTCGTGCGGGCACGCGCGGCGGCGCTGAGCCGGATGGCGGTGAGGACGCCGGCGACACGCGTGAGGCCGCTGCCGCTGAGCCTGCGGGCAGGGAACCTGCCGGCAAGAAGAGCGCGGCCCCAGCCGGTAAGGAGGAGACGCCCGAACTGGTGGAGGGCGTCGTGGAACTGCTCCCTAACGGCTCCGGTTTCGTGCGCGTCTCGCCCCCCGAGCCCTCGGACGCCGACGTGTACATCTCAGCCGCGCAGGTGAAGCGCTGCGAACTTGTCAACGGCGACCGTGTGACCGGCCCCCGCCGCGCGCCGCACCGATCCGAGCGCTTTGCCTCCCTGGTGCGGATTGACACCGTCAACGGCAGGCCGGCTGAGGAGCTCGCCGACCGCGGCCGCTTCGACGATCTGGCGGCCGAGTTCCCCAGCACGCGGTTCGAGCTGGGCTCGAGCGATCCGACCCTGAAGGCGGTTGAATTCCTCACACCATTCGGCCGCGGCTCGCGCGTGACGATCACCGGTGGCACCTGGGCCGGCAAGTCACATCTGCTGCGTCAGCTCGGAGAGCTGCTCTCCCAGCGTGAGGACCTGAGCGTGTTTGTGGCGCTTGCCGGCGTCCGTCCGGAGGAGCTGAGCGAGTGGTCAGAGGCGCCGGTCAAGCCGGGCGCCGCGGTCAGCTTCGCCGCCTCAGCGGAGGCCCAGGACAACGCGGTTGAGGTCGTGGTCGATCAGGCACGCCGGCTGGCCGCGCGCGGCTCCGACGCCGTGGTCCTGATCGACACGCTGGATGGATTGCATCCGCTGAGCGCCCGCCGTGCGCTGGCCGCCGCGCGCAAGTTGCGCGACGGAGGCTCGCTGACGGTGATCGCCACCAGCTCAAAGCCGCTCGGCGGTGAGACGACCGTGATTGCCCTTGACGCGACGCTCGCGGTGAGCGGCCGCTACCCCGCTGTTGATCTGCTTGCCAGCGGCACCATGCGGCCCGAGCTGCTGGTCGGGGTCAAGGGCGCGCAGGCCATCGCCAAGGAGCGGGTCAAGGCCGCCAAGTAGGTGCGCGTTTGCGAAGCTGAGGAGCCAACGGCCACGAGGCCGGTGGGCTCCTCAGTAGGCGGTTGAGCGCGAGCGGTGGCGCGGGAGCGCCTTGTACTCAGGCGCCTGACCACGGTTCCAGAGGAGCTCGTCAAGCTGCGCCGCCGTCACCTCTCGCGGCGGATCTGCCCGGGCCAGTGCAGCGACCAGCAGCTCCACGGCGTGCACCGCACAGGCGCGGATCTCAACCTCCTCCGGTGAGCCGTGCTCGATCAGCTCACCGCGCTGAATCCTCGCCACAAGCTCGGGGTCGAACCAGAGCACGCCGTCCAGGCGCAGCACATGCGGGACCAGGTTGTCGGCGAACATCGTCAGTCGGTTCAGGTCTCTGAAATCGGCAACGCCGGCGCGGTGCAGGTCCGCGGCAGCGATCTGCGCGCGCTTGAGAAACGGGATCTGGCGCCCGTCGTACGTCGATACATCGGTGAAGCAGCGCCAGCCCGCGAGCGTCTCAACGAGGCTGACGGCGGAGCCGCAGGCGGCGTCAGCGACCGCCGCAAACGAGCGCCCGTAGAGTCGCTGCACCTGCTCGCCCAGGTCCCTCAGCGCGACGGCCATCAATGCCATCAGCTCATGGTCAGGGTCCTGCTCGAGCCATGCCGCAATCTCCGCCGGGGTGATTCTGGTCAGCTCATCCGCACGCCAGCGGCCCTCGCTCTCAAACCGCCGCCGGACGCCGGCCGCGATGGTCCGGTAGCCGGTCCTCTGCCGGCCCTTCCTGAGCGTTGGGAACCAGCCGGAGCCAAAGTTGATCGCGTCGAGCGTGAGCCAGAAAGCGGCCTCCGTCTCTCGTCCCGGCGAGGCACCCGCGCCGAGGCTGGTTGCGGCCACCGGCGCCTTCGCCACGACCTGCAGCCCCAGTGCGTAGTCCGCGATCCTCGCCTCGTTGACGCGGACCATCGTCGATCTGGCGGCGACCCAGGCACTGAGTGCGCGAAGCTGATCCGTCAGCGATCTGGATTCTGGCAAAGGAGGAGACATGGTCGGAAGGCTCGGGGAAACGGTTCAGTGACTGTCAGCATCGACCCGATTCCGCGCATCATCGCGGTTTTTCAGTCGCTTGCGGGCGTCGCTCCAACCACGCAGCGCCCGAGGCGTTCGGCGCAGAACCCAAATCGGCCTGTAGAGATACGCGAGGACCAGACCGAGGCGACCTCTACGAGCCAGCGGTGACCATGCCCGAAGAAAGGTGGCGGGCGGGAAGAGCTTGTGACGGATGAGCGCGGCGCGCGCAGATATCCCACCGGCGGCGAGCAGCCTGGCGACGGTGAGCGCCTCAACGGCGCCTGTGGCCCTGAGTTCCACGTCCATGTCCAGTGGCGGCCCCAGCCCAAGCTTTGATGCGAGCTCCTGTCCGGCAGGCACCATGATCAAACCCTGGGTGAACGCCGCCGTGGCGTCAACCTGCCGCGCCAGTTCGGCGGCGCGTCTCCACACGGCCTCATCGACCTGTGCCAGTGCCCGCCTGAGGACTTCCAGATCGCGATGGCTGCCACCGTGCTGAGCCGCGTGAAGCGCAAGATGCATCAGCCGGCCAGGCTCCGACAGCGTGCGCACGCTGCTTGCGCCGAGGGTGATCGACTCTGTGGACGCGGATAGCGTCGCCCACAGAAGTTGGTCATCGGCATGTACACCTGGGAGGTTGCGGTGCAGGTCAACGATCGCCCGGTGTTCGCGGCGGATCAAGGTCAGAGCGTGCTCGCGCCACCAGCTTGGCATGCTGGATTCCTCGTACTCCGGCTCAAAGCCGATTGCTGCCAGCGCGGCCACGGCTGACTCGAATCTGTCGGATGGGATCAGCAGGTCGCAATCTGCGTAGGCGCGCGCGTCTTCAGGCGCAAAGAGCCAGCGCGCGATGCTCGGACCCTTGAGGACCAGACTCGGAATGCCGGCGCGCTCCAGCGCGGCGATTGCCACGGTCGCTGCGCTATCAACGCGCAGACGGGCCGCGGCAGCTGTGATCGCCGCTACGCGGCGCGGGTCGTCTGAGTCCACTCCGTAGGAGTCGGCCGGTTTCGGTGAAGGGTTAAGCGAATCAGATCCTCGATCGCGTCCTGGCCAATCGCAGGGCCGTTGGCCACGGTCCCGCTCGCGGTCAGAGCGACAGCAGACGGGCTTGCGTGCAGCCCGTAGGCGCGGAACACGTCTCCTGCCGGATCCGCCAGGACCTCCGGTAGGCCATGGTCGTGACTGATCTGCCGAACTGCTTCGTCGTCTCCGGTGACAATCAGCGCCAGGTTCAGGTTCTCGCTCAGAACCCGGCGCCAGCGTCCCAGGTGCGGAAAGAGGTTCACGCATCCGCCACAGGTGCTGCTGCCGAACACGAGCACCAGCGGAAGTCCTCGATCGGATAGTGACTCCAGTGTCCGCTGCTCGCCCGCTGAGTCGCGCAGCGTGAAGGGCGGTGCCTGCTGCCCGATCGCAACCCGTTCGGAACCGGTCGTGACCGGCGCGGGATCGAGCTCGACCGCGGTTGAGGAGGGCCAGTAGATGATCGCCGCCACCACGCCGACCAACAGCATCAGGCTCAGCAGGAGTTGGAGGGGTGTGCGAGCTGCCACCCACTGGTCAACTGACGGACCTGGACCGCTGACGGCTGCGAACACCGAGACGAGCACGAGCAACGCGTTGCGCACGATCGTTGTGCGGCCAACCGGCGCTGGCTTCAACGCTCCAAAGCAGCCGCAGTCCGGCGCGCGGCCCTGGCTGAGGGCGTTCACGATGCCCGCGATGAAAGTCAGCAGCAGGATCCCGGATCCGATGGCCGCGACACGCTCGGTGGGCACGAGCATCAGACCTGTCGCGAGGATGAGCTCAACCGGCGGCAGCGCGACCGAGCCGACCCGGGCCAAGCGCATGGGTACACCGAAGTCCCGGAATGTGCCCGCCAAACCGGAGGGATCCCTCAGCTTGGTGATCGCGGCAGCAGCAAAGACCAGGGCGAGCAGGACTCGCGCCGCGAGCGTGGCGGTTCCCATGACGCGGATACTATCTGCGCACGATCTGGCCGCGTCGGTGTAAATGCCTTGAACGATTCTGGTGCGACGACATTGGTTGAGGTGGACGGGGTGTGCTTCACCGTCGTCGCGCCCGATGGGGAGAAGCTGAAGTCGATCGTCGATGGCCTGCCCAGAGGATGGGTCGTGGAGCCAGAAGACGCCGCCTCACCCGCGGTCGCTGGGAAGGTCCAGCTGATCCAGGAGCCGGACGGTTACCGAATCCGGAGCGATGACGGGTTCGAGCGATCATTCGCCGACGCCGAATTGGCGATCTGGATGCTTCGCCGCCACCTCCGGGACGCCGTCTGTGCTCGTCTTCAGGACTCGATCCCGATCCGGGGCGCGTTTGTCAACTTCGGAGGTAAGGGGATCCTGCTCCCCGGACATGCTCTCGCGGGAACAACCTGCCTCGCGGAAGCCCTGGTCGGAGCCGGGGGAGAGCAGTACGCGGACGATGTGGTGTTGATCACGCCCGACGGGAGCGCGTGGGCTTATGGCGGTGCCGCAGGTCAGGCGGTTGAAGGAGTTCGCGCTCAAATCGGATTGGTCGCCTGGGCCACCTATCAGCCGGCGGCTGTTTGGGCACCCAGCCACTTGTCGCCGGCGGAGGGAGTCGCCAACCTGATGGCCCACGTGGCTGGGGGCGGTCTCAGCGCCGGCACGCTTGCGACGCTGCGCCGAGCACTCACATCAGCGGTACTGCTCAGGGGGGAGCGCGGTGAGGCGGAAGAAACCGCAACTGCGCTCCTGCAGGGGTTGGACCCTGCCGATCTCTAGCCGTTGCGGGTCGTACGCAGCTCGGAGGGTGACTGAACGCGCGTCCTTACCGCAGGTGTATTCCGGAAGACGCGATCGCAAATCATTTGCGTTGAGCAGCCCAAACCACTATAGTCAACCATCTGGGCGAACGACCCAGGGTTGGCGACGGCACAGCTCAGGGTGGAGGCTGACGCCGTCTGAGTCAATAGACTGCCGCCATGCGGAATGGGGAAATCAACGGAATCATGGAATGTGTCCGATGACTAAGCGATCATGGAACGACTGCCCTGAGGCACGCAGCGAAGGCTTGCTCGTCGAGCAGGTCGGCGATGAGTTGGTGGTCTTTGACGAAACCACGTTTGAAGCGCATGCGCTCAAGCCGGTGGCGGCAGCGGTGTTCTCAGCCGCCGATGGCAACTCGACAGTCGAGGACTTGGCAGCCTCAGTAGGCGCCACTCTGGGTCGAGAAGTGACGATGTCCGAAGTCGATGCCGCGCTCAGCGAACTGGAGAGCGTCGGACTCATGGTCGAGCCGTCAGAGACGCTCAGCGAGGGCATCTCGCGACGCCGCTTGCTACAGGTGGGCGGTGCCACCGCTGCGGGTGTGATGGTCTCAAGCGCGCTTGTTCCGGCGCTTGCCGCCGCCTCCCCCACTCCGTGTGCGCCGTCAGGTGGGGCTGGAAGCCTTCAGTGCGGTTTCTCTGAGCTGGCGATTGTTGTCGAGGACCAGAGCGGCAACTACTACGCCATGAAGTTGGATGCCAACAACAACCTGACCTGTGGGCCGTTTACGTATTGCAACGGGACCTCTGTTTCATCCTATCTTGGGAAGGCGTTCACAACCCCGTGTCCTACTGGGCTCAGCATCATTCAGGGAGTTCGTGGGATAGCAGTCAACGTTCCCTCCGGCTACACATTGGTTGCGTGGTACTTCCACAATGGACAACCTGCTAGCTCTCTGACTTGTAGCGGGGGCACTGTAAAGGGCTGCCTGGGACCCAAGACTAGTGGCACCGGAATTGGCTCGACGGGGTGCATTGAGCTCAACCCGTGCGCGGTTGCTGGTTGCTACTCATAGTCTGTAGGGACCGGTGCAGCGCCATCAGTGAGCATTCGGACTCGGTACTGATTGGCGCCCGACACAGCAGTTCTTGGTGCATACGGCGCGTCGCTCCAGGTTGTGGCGGCCGACGAGTCGATGTTGCGAGCCTTGCTGAGGGCCGTGCCGACAGGATGGGGCGTACTACCAAGCGGCGGCGGTGATGGCTGGCGGTTTGAGGTCCGGCGGGCATCGGGGCGGCTAACCACCGTTGATGGAGCCGGGGTTGAAACCGAGCGCTGTGATATTCAAGCGGCTCAGAGGGCGTTGAGAGAAGAACTGCGCCGTTACGTTGGGTTCCACACGCCAGAGCTGTTTTTTATCCACGCCGGAGTAGTTGCCTGCCGCAACTCCGTGATCGTGATGCCCGGGCACTCATTTGCCGGGAAGAGCACGCTAGTACGGGCGCTGTTGAGTGCCGGTGCCGAGTTCTACTCGGACGAGTATGCGATCTTCAACCGTGACGGACATGTGATCCAGTACCGGGAGCCGTTGATCGCTCGCGGACCCAACGGGCGGGAAGAGACGGAGATCGTTGCTGAGGGGCCGGATCGACCTCTGCCTGTTTCGTTGGTGGCGGTCACCTCCTACCGTGACGGGGCGAAATGGGCACCGCGAGAGGGCAGCGCCGCTGAAGGCGTGATCGCGCTGATGGAGCACGCGAGTCGCGCTCGGCCTCGTGCAGCCGAAGCCATCGCGACCTTCAAATTGGCCCTCAGGGACGCAACGGTGCTGGTCGGTGAGCGCGGTGACGCTGACGAGACTGCGGCAGCTTTGCTCGAGGCGGCTGAGTCGCGCTTGCGACCAGAGGGGCGTGCCTAGCCCATCAGAGGGCCGCAAGTACGCCCGGTACGGTCGGTACCGTAGGTCAGGGCCGATGCTTGAGGCAAGAGAACAAATCGACGCGCTGCTTCAGGGGCTGAATGAACCCCAGCGTGAGGCGGTGACCTACGGGGACGGGCCGCTGCTGATCCTCGCCGGCGCTGGATCAGGCAAGACACGCGTGTTGACTCACCGGATCGCCTACCTGGTCGCGACCGGTGCGGTGAAGGCGGGTGAGGTGCTGGCGATCACCTTCACCAACAAGGCCGCGAGTGAGATGCGCGAGCGGGCGGAACTGCTGGTGGGTCGCCGCGTACGGGCGATGTGGGTGATGACCTTCCACTCCGCCTGCGCACGGATGCTCAGAGCACACGCCGACAAGCTCGGCTACACGCGGCAGTTCACGATCTACGACCAGGCCGACTCACGCCGGCTGGTGAAGCGCTGTATGGAGGAGCACGGGGTGGACCCCAAACGGTTCACGCCCGCGTCAATTCACAACCAGATATCCGACGCGAAGAACCGTATGCGCGACGCCGAGGCGTACGGCCAGCTGGTCGGATCGTTCTTTGAACAGACCGTCGCCGAGGTGTATCGGAGCTACGAGCGTGAGCTGCACCGCATGAACGCAATGGACTTTGACGACCTGCTGGTGCGCACGGTCAACGTGCTCGAGCTGTTTCCTGAGGTTCGCCGCACCTACCAGGACGCCTTCCGCGCGATCCTGGTCGATGAGTACCAGGACACGAACCCGGTGCAGTATCGCTGGCTGCAGCTCATGGCGGGTGAGCGACGCAACCTCACCGTCGTCGGCGATCCGGACCAGTCCGTGTACGGCTTCCGTGGGGCTGACATCCAGAACATCCTGGACTTCGAGCAGCAGTTCCCAGATGCGAAGGTCGTCAAGCTAGAGCAGAACTACCGCTCCACGCAGACGATCCTGGACGCGGCCAACGCCGTCATCTCCAACAACAGGGGGCGCAAGGAGAAGGAGCTCTGGACTGAGCTGGGGGAGGGGGACCCCATCCATATCCGTGAGCTCGATGACGAGCACGCTGAGGCGCGGTTCGTGGCCGGTGAGATTGAACGCCTGGTGGACGCCGGCGCCTCACGTAGTGAGATAGCCGTCTTCTACCGCACCAACGCCCAGTCTCGCGTGCTGGAGGACACGCTCGTCCGAGCCGAGATCGCCTACCAGGTCGTGGGCGGTACGCGCTTCTATGAGCGCGCCGAGATCAAGGATGCGGTGGCCTACCTGACGGCGCTTGTGAACCCTCAGGATGCGGGTGCCTTCACGCGAATAGTCAACTCACCGCGGCGCGGGATCGGCGCGACATCGGTTGCGAGGATCCTCGCCTACGCAAACACGCTGGGTGAGAGCGTCTGGGAGGTGGCGGCCCGTCCAGACCAGGTCCCCGGCCTGGGGGCGGCTGCGATCAAGGCGGTGGGCCGGTTCATGGAGACCATGGCCGAGCTCCGCGACCGTGCGCAGACGGGTGCGCCGGTGGCGCAGGTGCTGAGCGGCGTGCTGGAGCAGACCGGTTATCTGGAGTCGCTGCGGGCTGAGCGGACGATCGAGGCCCAGGGACGGATCGAGAACCTCGATGAGCTCGTCAATGTGGCAGTCGAGTACGACGAGGGCGATGGTGAGACAAAGTCGCTTGCCGACTTCCTGCAGCAGGTCTCACTGGTGGCAGACGTGGACACGCGCACGGACGATGCGGGTCTGGTGACGCTTATGACCCTGCATAACGCCAAGGGCCTCGAGTACCCGATCGTCTTCATGATCGGCTGTGAGGAGGGGATCTTCCCGCACTCCAGGGCACTTGAGGAGGGCGAGCTTGAGGAGGAGCGACGCCTCTGTTACGTCGGCATCACCCGCGCCCAACGCGACCTGTACGTCACCTGCGCCCGACAGCGAACCGTCTTCGGGGCGCACGGCTACGCGATCCCCAGCCGCTTCCTGGCCGAGATACCCTCGCATCTGACCGACCGCGAGGAGCAGCGCCCGCGTGGTGTCGCCGGCTTCCGTGAGCGCCTCACTTCGTGGCCGGCCAGCGGGCCGGCCACAGAGCCTGGCGGCATGACTGGGACGATCAGAATCGGCCGCGCGCGGCCACAGGAGGATGTGCCGGAGTTCCGCCTGGGTGAGGAGGTCAGCGATGCGAAGTTCGGTGAGGGTACGGTGATCGGTGTTGAGCCCGGAGGCATCGTGGTTGTGCGTTTCAGCCGTGATGGGTCTGAGCGGAAGTTGCTCAGCCAGTACGCGCACCTGACCCGGCGCTGAGCGGGGGCAAGCTTGGCTAAGGGATATGTTTGTCGCGTGCCCATGATGGGGGAGCTGAGGCTGATTGTTGGAGACCGGCGCGTCATGGCCCTCGGGATCCTCCGTTCGCGTTCTGAGCTGAGTGCTCGTGGCTAAACGTTCCGTGCTGCGATGAATCTGCGGATCAATAGGCTTGGAGCTGGCGAATGGATCCTGGGCTCAGCCTCAATCCTCTTGCTGATTGACCTGTTCGGGCTCTCATGGTTCGCCTACCGGCCGCAGTTTCACGCCACCGCCGTGATGCTCGGACAGGCTCCGAGCGCGAACGGCTGGCAGAGCTTCGAGGTGATCGGGCCGCTCACGCTGCTCGTCTGCCTGACTGGAGCCGCCGTTTGGTTGCTCACGGCGACGCGGCGCTCGCCCGCGCTGCCCGCGGTGATCACAACGCTGTTGCTGCCCGTCTCGCTGGTGCTTGCAGTGCTGGTGGCTGTGCGGGTGCTGCTAGACGGACCGGCTGTGCACCTGGCGCAGGCAGACGGGCGCAACGTGATCACAGCCCAGCCGGGCGCCTACATCGGGCTGCTGCTGAGCTTCGTGCTGTTCATCGGCGCATTCATGGGAATGCGCCGGGAGGGCGTTGCGCCCGAGGATGCGCCACGCGTGATTGAGACCGTGCGAGTCGGGCAGGCCTCCGACGCCGGTCGCGCCTAGAATCGGGGCCATGGTGCGCCTTGGAAGCTGCGATAGGCCAACCGGTGGAAGTCCGGTCCGGGTAAGCGCCGGAGCGCCCGGTAGCAGGCCCCGGCTTCGTGGAGAGATCTGCGGGGTTGAGCGGGGTGTCGAGAGC
>JAKAED010000258.1 GCA_021820105.1 Actinomycetes bacterium
CTCAAGCGCGCGATCCAACGTCTGGTGCAGGACCCGCTCGCCCGGATGGTCCTCGCGGGCGAGGTCGGCGACGGCGACACCGTCCGCCTCGGCGTCGCCGGCGACGCGCTCACGTTCAAACGGGCCGCGCCGCCGGCCGCCGCGACCGAGAGCTGACGCCTCAGCGCCGCAAGTTGGACCCGGCCGCCCTGGCCGGATACGATGGCATCCGGCCATGACGGCACCGCAAGACGAGCACGACTGGAGCGCGATCGTCCCGACCCGCGTCGGCTGGCCCAACCTGCAGCGGTCGCTGCCGGCGCTCGCCGCAGCGGTCGGCGATCGCGGTGAGATCCTGGTTGTCGCCGACAACGTGGCCCTTGCGGGTGCCGAGCTTTCGGCCTCCGTTCGCACGGTGGCCCACACCGGGCAACGCGGCTTTGCGCCGGCGTGCAACGCGGGCGCCCGAGCGGCGCGAGGACGACGCCTGCTCTTCGTCAACGACGACATCGAGCTGGAGGCGCCGACGGTGGCCCGTCTCGGCGTTGCCCTGGACGACCCGGCGGTCGCCGCGGCCGGCCCCAACGTGTGGAGCGAGCGCCTGGGGCGCAGCGAGAGCGGCAGCCTCCTCGAGTGGCGCCGCGGCGTCCTCGATACGCGCCAGGACGCGCTCCCGGCGAACGGCGAGTGGGACGTGCCGTACCTGACCGGCGCCGCGATCGCCGTGCGCCGCGACGAGTTCTTCAACGCCGGCGGCTTCGACGAGCGCCTGGCGCCTTACTACTGGGAGGACGTCGATCTCTGCCTACGCCTGCGCCGCGGCCGCCGCCTCGTGGTGCTCGGCGACACGGTGGCCCGTCACCGCCACGGCGTGACGATCGCCGCCGAAGACCCGCGCGCGCGCCGCCTCGTGAACGAGCGCAACCGCCTCCTCGTCACCTGGCAACACGCCACGCCGCTGCGGCTGGCCGCCCACCTCGCCTGGCTGCCGCTGCGGCTCGCCGCCTCCTGCCTGCGTGACCGCGTCGTCGTCCGGGCGTGGCTCCAGGCGCTGCGTCGTCGAAATGAACCTGGAGACGGCCACTCATACAGGTGAGGAGGGTCGTCCCTGCAACCCACCGGCATCCGCCCGAGTCAGCGTTGGCGCTCCGAACGGCGAAGTTCCCTCAGGACGGACATGAAGAACGTTCGCGGATGGTCGACGCTGTCAGGGTGAAAGCGATAGCAGGGAGCCAGCGCCCCCCTTGAATCGAGGCCCGCTTCAACGACACCATCCGCGTGAATCAGCAGGCGCCGCGAGAGTGCCGGATGGGTGCCCGGCTCTTGCGGCTTATGCACGGTGAAGCGGTATGGCAAACCGATCAGGTCTCTTTTGATGGGTTTCATACGAGCCTCCCGACTCACTGAGGGATGCGATCGAGCGTATCGAGGATGCGATCGACAACAGGCGGAGAGGCACGCTCGAAGCAGAGCTCCTCGGCGAACATGCGTTTCGCTCGCTCCGACATTGCACGTAGCCGTGCGGGCTGGGCGAGCAACTGCCCGATCGCGTCACGCAGGGCTGCAGGGCTGTCGTCGGCGGCACAGGCGCCGACGGCGCGGTCAGCGACAAGCGCCCGCAGCGAAGGGTTGGCGGACGCGGCGATCGGAAGACCTGTCGCGATGCACTCGTACGCCTTGGTCGGCGCACAGTGGAGCTGGTTCCACGACGGTGCCGCCGAGTAGGGGTAGGTGACCAGACCCACCGTCGCCTCGTGCATACACGCCAGAAGGGCCTGTCGTGGCACTGCCGGACAGACCCTTCCCCGACGAAACCCGAGACGGTCGTTCACCATGTCCCTGAACCGAACCACGTCGTTGGCCAGCTCGCTGTGGCAGAAGGCAAGGAAGAACGCCGGTCGGTCGAGCCCGGCAACGGCGGCGACGATGCTATCGAGCGCCGCGCCCGCATGGGTCCCGCCGGCGTACAGGAGCACAGGCGTGCCTTCGGGAAGTTCGCCACCGGCAAGCCGCGCCAGAGTTCCCGAAGGAGCGGGTCGAGGGATCTCGGACAGTGGCAGCGTGTTCGGGAGCACCAGGATCTCCTGAAGGAGGCCAAACCGCTCGCGCCGTCTGGCGGCGCGAGCCTGGTTGACGTCGATGATCAGGTCAGGGACGCCCGCGTGCTTGGCGTAGAAGTTCGTGTTACGCAGACGCGGGAACTCCTCAGGGGTGAGGAGCTCGGTGCAGTAATGGATCAGCTTCGAGCGCTGGCGCAGGCGACGGATGGCAACCGCCTCACGGAAGAAGCTCAAGTCGGAAAAGATCCAGGCCGTGTCGCGAAAGACACCGGTCAGTGCCAGCTCGAGATGAAACATCCGCCGGGATAGCCATGACGACCTCGGAGTCGTCGAATAGATGCTCCTAATGGGGAAGGCGAACCGCCGGACGTCGTCCATCTGGTCGAGCGGAATGGGGGCGATGACCTGAACCACTGCACCCCGTGTGTGCAAGGCCTCCGCCAGATACGCGACGCCGCCGTACCCGCGCGCGAGGTTGCCGCTCGAAACGACCGTGAGCCGGGGCTGGTGGGCTTTGACGGACGGTTTCCTCACGCCATGCCCCTGTCGGTCAGCATCATCGGCCGGCCTGGCCGCAGCCCGAGCATCCTCACCATCGCCCCATCAGCAGCCCCCCGCGTTGACATGCCTGTCATGTTCTCACGTTCCGCAGGCTCAGGCGGGATGGCCAGTCCTTGGAGGCCTGCCACTCACCGAACGCGTCTTCGGGCGCCTGGGTGAGCTTGACAAAGCCGCAACGGCACCAGAAGCTCGAGGTGGGATGAGATGAGCACATGCGTTGTC
>JAKAED010000259.1 GCA_021820105.1 Actinomycetes bacterium
ATCGAGCTGGAGGCGCCGACAGTGGCCCGTCTCGGCGTCGCCCTGGACGACCCGGCGGTCGCCGCGGCCGGCCCCAACGTGTGGAGCGAGCGCCTCGGGCGAAGCGAGAGCGGGAGCCGCCTCGAGTGGCGCCGCGGCGTCCTCGATACGCGCCAGGACGCGCTCCCGGCGAGCGGCGAGTGGGACGTGCCGTACCTGACCGGCGCCGCGATCGCCGTGCGCCGCGACGAGTTCTTCAACGCCGGCGGTTTCGACGAGCGGCTGGCGCCGTACTACTGGGAGGACGTCGACCTCTGCCTGCGCCTGCGGGCCGGCCGCCGCCTCGTGGTGCTCGGCGACACGGTGGCCCGTCACCGCCACGGCGTGACGATCGCCGCCGAGGACCCGCGGGCGCGCCGCCTCGTCTACGAGCGCAACCGCCTCCTCATCACCTGGCGCCACGCCACGCCGCTGCGGCTGGCCGCCCACCTCGCCTGGCTGCCGCTGCGGCTCGGGGCTTCAATTCTGCGCGACCGGATCGTCGTTCGAGCGTGGCTCCAAGCGCTGCGTCGTCGAAAGGAGTCTGGAGATGACCGCTCATACGGTTGAGTAGGGTCATCCCTGCAACCGCCGCGGCCCCCTCGGCGGCGCCCCGCAGGCCTCGGAATCCCTCATCCGGGATATTGGGAACGAACGCCACGGGCTTCATCACTTCCCCCACAAGTCGAGAGCCCTACGCATCCTGGGCCGAGGTGCAAATGGTCCCATGCGTTCTCGCAGCTATCTACTGCGCCACTGGCGAGTGGGGCATCCACGTCGGACTGGATCGTAGAGCTTCCCAAGCGTCCATTGGGAACTCTTAACGCGCAATCAACTGGTTTCATACGACCCTCCCGACTCACTGAGGGATGCTATCGAGCGTATCCATGATTCGATTGACAACAGGCGAAGAGACACGCTCGAAGCAAAGCTCCTCGACGAACATGCGTTTCGCTCGCTCCGACATTGCCCGTAGCCGTGCGGGCTGGGCCAGCAACTGCCCGATCGCATCACGGAGGGCTGCAGGGCTGTCGTCGGCGGCGCACGCACCGACGGCGCGGTCAGCGACAAGCGCCTGGAGCGATGGGTTGGCGGACGCGGCGATCGGAAGACCTGTCGCGATGCACTCGTACGCCTTAGTCGGCGCACAGTGGAGCTGGTTCCACGACGGTGCCGCCGAGTAGGGGTAGGTGACCAGCCCCACCGCCGCCTCGTGCATGCACGCCAGAAGGGCCTGTCGTGGCACCGCCGGGCAGACCCTTCCCTGACGAAACCCGAGACGGTCGTTCACCATGTCCCTGAACCGAACCACGTCGTCGGCCAGCTCGCTGTGGCAGAAGGCGAGGAAGAACGCCGGTCGGTCGAGCCCGGCAACAGCGGCGACGATGCTGTCGAGCGCCGCGCCCGCGTGGGTCCCGCCGGCGTACAGGAGCACAGGCGTGCCTTCGGGCAGTTCGCCGCCGGCAAGCTGTGCCAGCGTTCCCGAAGGAGCGGGTCGAGGGATCTCGGACAGTGGCAGCGTGTTCGGGAGCACCAGGATCTCCTGGAGGAGGCCGAACCGCTCGCGCCGTCTGGCGGCGCGAGCCTGATTGACGTCGATGATCAGGTCAGGGACACCGGCGTGCTTGGCGTAGAAGTTCGTGTTCCGCAGATCCGGAAACTCCTCAGGGGTGAGGAGCTCGGTGCAGTAATGGATCAGCTGCGAGTGCTGGCGCAGGCGACGGATGGCAACCGCCTCACGGAAGAAGCTCAAGTCGGAAAAGAGCCAGGCCGTGTCGCGAAAGACACCGGTAAGTGCCAGCTCGAGATGAAACATCCGCCGGGACAGCCATGACGACCTCGGAGTCGTCGAATAGATGCTCCTAGTGGGGAAGGCGAACCGGCGGACGTCGGCCATCTGGTCGAGCGGAATGGGGGCGATGACCTGAACCGCTGCACCCCGTGTGTGCAAGGCCTCCGCCAGATACGCGATGCCGCCGTACCCGCGCGCAAAGTTGCCGCTCGAAACGACCGTGAGCCGGGCCTGGTGTGCTTTGACGGACGGCTTCCTCACGCCATGCCCCTGTCGGTAAGCATCATCGGCCGGCCCTGCCGAAGCCCGAGCAGCCTCACCACCGCCCCATCAGCAGCCCCCCGCGTTGACATGCCTGTCATGTTCTCACGTTCCGCATGCTCAGGCGGGATGGCCGGTCCCTGGAGGTCCGCCACTCACCGAACGCGTCTTCGGGCGCCTGGGTGAGCTTGACAAAGCCGCAACGGCACCAGAAGCTCGAGGTGGGATGAGATGAGCACATGCGTTGTCCAACCCTCGACGAGTTGCCGTCGCCCGAGAAGAGGGGGTCGGGATGGCCCTGGGTCGAGGGGGGAGCGCAACTCCCGGCGGCGATGCCGGATGGGCGACCATGGCCCGCCATTGCGGTCGTGACGCCGTCGTTCAACCAGGCAGCGTTCCTCGAGGAGACGATCCGCTCGGTGCTACTCCAGGGCTACCCCAACCTTGAGTACGTGGTCGTTGACGGTGGGAGCTGTGACCAGAGCGTCGCGATCATCGAAAAGTACCAGCGATGGCTCAGCTGGTGGGTGAGCGAGCCTGACGGAGGCCAGGCCGAAGCAATCAACAAAGGTCTCGCCAGAACCAGCGGCGAGATCTTCAACTGGGTCAATTCGGATGACGTGCTTCAGCCGGGTGCACTTGCCGTGGTGGCACAGGCGATGCGCGCGGATGTCGATGCCATCGGTGGTGGTGGCCTCGTCGTCGGGGATGTCGTGGCTCCGGTGCCGCGCCGGAGTCGCGAGATGG
>JAKAED010000112.1 GCA_021820105.1 Actinomycetes bacterium
GACATCGGTCCGCCCGGGGCTCGGACCGCGGTCGGTCATGTGCATCGCGTGCCAGCCTTGCTACGCGAGCCCCTTGGCGCTCGCGTACTCGTCGACCTCAACGGCAACCCCCAACGCGTGATCCGGCACGGCCAGCCGACAGGAGCAGCCGCCTGAGACGGACCACAGTTTGGACCACGCCGGCCCTCAGATCCGCGCAAAGGGTGCATCTCGGCGCGTGGTCCAAGATACCCCCGCTGGCACGGATGCGGGACTCCGGCACCGCTATCGCAGGCGTGGCCAAGCGCTTGCGGTGCCGACGGCCTTCTGCTGATCGCAATACCATCAAAGCGCCGCGCACCGAAGGCATCGCGATTTGCGTGCTTGTTTCAGGTATTTTGAGGTTATCGGCGTGGTGGGCGTGTCGTTCTAAAGGAGTGGTCATGGGGCGGATGCTTCGGTGTAGCGTGCTCGGATCCCTTGGCGTAGTGATGACAACGTTCGTGGTGGCCTTCGTGTTGCCCGGTGTCGCAAGCGCCGCATCCGGCACGATCACGTCGATATCACCGTCGGCGAACGGCGGGCTGAGCGTTACCACCAGCGTGACCGTCAGCCAGAGCGAGGCGTGCATTACGTACGCGACAGACTCGAGATCTCCGATTCGGTCCTGAGCAAGCATCTCTCAGCACTTGCCGAAGCCGGCTACGTGGAGGTTGCCCGTGTCCGGGCAAACTCGCGTTCTCGTCGGCAGAAAGCGCTTACCAAACCTGGCCGCGTCGCCCTCCAGGGGCATCTGGCCGCGCTGCAGGAAATCGTTGCCGCCGCCAAGTTCGATACGCCTGACGAGCCAACCGACACGCGAGCTGGTAACCCACGCAGCCGAGACTCAACCCGCCTCAATACCCGGACCACACAGGCCGCCAAATCCGTATGACCTCTCGTTAGCCGGCAGCCGCAGCACCTGGATCAGACGCGCCGTCGGCGCAAAGCGACCTGTCTTGGCTTGCGGCTCAAGATGCGTGCGGTCTAGCGGATGCGGGTGGGGGCTCGGGGACCGTCGTCGGCTGTCCTTAGCGGCGACAGCCAAATGATCGAAGCGAACGGGCCCACGGCCCTCCCAGTCGCGTACCTCCACACGACCGGGCTGGCCCCGGCCGCACGCGATGCACGTGGGAGTCAGCCACAGCTCCGCACTGCTCGAGCTGCCACGGCCGAAGCGCTCATCTGGCGGGATACGCTGATCCGGTGAGTTCACCGACCCGTCAGCACTCAGGCTCATCTTGCTGGCTCGGTTAGTACGCACCGTAAGCCGTCGCCCGGAAGCTGTTCTGCCCGATAGGCGCAAGCACCTCACCCTGCTCGCCGTGATCATGGGGTCGTTCGTGGCCAGCCTCGACAGCACGGTGGTCAGCGTCGCTCTGCCGAGTATCTCGAGATCGCTCGGTGGCGGGCTCGCGGGCCAGCAGTGGGTGGTCAACGCCTATCTGCTTGCCCTCGGCTCGTTCCTGCTGCTTGGAGGGTCGCTGGGGGACGTGTTCGGCGAGCGTAGGGTTTTCGCCGCCGGCGTGGCCGGCTTTGGGTTGATGTCGGCCGTGTGCGCACTGTCACCGAGCATCGACGTCTTGGTCGTAGCGCGGGCCATCCAGGGCTTGGCCGGCGCTCTGCTCACCCCCGCGGCCCTCGCTGTCATCATCGCGACGTTCCCCTCCAGGGAGCGCGGAGCCGCGATCGGTACCTGGATGGCATGGTCAGGCATAGCGACCGTCGTCGGCCCACTTGCGGGAGGTGAGCTGCTGAGTGTCGTCTCGTGGCGGTTCATCTTCGCCATCAACCTCCCATTCGTCGCCCTGACGCTGGCCCTGACGACGGCAGTGCCAGCGTCGGACAAGCGTCGCGAGCAGGACCTCGATGTGCTCGGCGCGGCACTCGCAGCCGCCGGCCTGGGCGGCCCGGTCTTCGCGCTCATCGAACAACCCAAGCTTGGCTGGGGATCACCGGCAGTGCTCGGACCGGCGCTGGGCGGGATCGTCCTGCTCGGCGCCTTCACCGTTTGGGAGAGCCGGAACCAGGCGCCGATGCTGCCTCTGCAGCTCTTCCGCATCCGCAATTTCGCCTTCGGCAATCTCGAGACACTTGTCCTTTACGGGGGCCTTGGAGCGCTGTTCCTCTACCTCGTGATCTTCCTGCAGCAGATCGCTGGGTACTCCCCCCTGCGTAGCGGCCTCGCGACCCTGCCCACAAGCATCGTGATGTTCGCGTTGTCGCGACCGTTTGGTCGCTTGGCCGACCGCTTCGGCGTCCGCTGGTTCATGGGCGGCGGCCCATTGCTGGCCGCTGCTGGCCTGGCTTACCTGCTGCGACTCAACGCCCACGTGTCCTACCTGACCGACCTTCTCCCAGGTCTCGTCGTGTTCTCGCTCGGCCTGGCAGCGACGGTCGCGCCCCTGACCGCAGGCGTGCTCTCTGGCGCCGACCCATCCCGCGCCGGTGTCGCCTCGGCGGTCAACAACACGATGGCGCGTGTCGGCGGGCTACTTGCCACCGCAGCGATCGGAGCAGTGGTGGCAGCCCGGTTCACCGCTTCCCTGCAGGCACGCCTCCCGCACCCACTGTCAGCTGTAGACCAGGCAGCCCTCACCTCCGCGCTACACCAGCCGTTGGCTGTGCCGATCATCCACGGCCACTCCCCGACCGAACTGAGCCTGGTCGAGGCCGCGCGGAGCGCCGCCATCAGCGGCTTTCACCGAGGCCTGATCGTGATCATCGTGCTGGTCACACTGGCCGGCATCTTCGGGCTGTTGGGCATCCGCGACGCCGCGACGGTACCTGCGGCCGAGTGCGGTACGGGTGCCAGCACCGACGCCAGCGCCCACGCGGCGCCAACGCTCTCCGCGGCACCCGAGTTGCCGTCGTGAGCGTTACTGGGTCCCCATTCGTTCTCAATCAGCGACGACCCGCCAGAACGCGACCATGGAGCTGCCGGTGCCGGCGCTGGGACTCGAACCCAGGCGCTTCGGATTAAAAGATGCCTAACAGCAGGGCAATTGCCGTAACTATTGGTGATTGAGTGCAACCAGTGCAGTTACGTGGACTCGTGATTGCGCAGCTCGGGACATTTCCTGGGACGTGACTGCTGGCCAGCTAGCCGAGTCTTTCGGGCTGCCGCCCGAGTTCACTGCGCGAGACGACTTGGGACAACTTCAGCACCCGAAGAGAGTGCGTGGAGTGTATGCCTGGACTCGAGCTGTCTGAGCGGTCGTAGACGGAGGTTGCACGGCCCATCGACGCGGGCGACTGGCGTCGCGTGATCTCCATCGAGCGCAGCGAGATCCTAAGCGGGAGCGAAGCGATCTCCAGCGCGCGAACCTCGGTGCAGCTGGACCAGTGCCGATTCTTCGATGCCCCAGGCGAGGGGACGCGGAAGCTGCACATTGTGGCGTGGCTCGGAGCTGACGGTGCGCGTGCGATGGGAACGCGGTCCTCGGTGACGGTCCGGCCGGTGCCGCAGCGTGCTTACGGGGTGGTGACGGCGCATCGCAGACCCGGAGCACCGGCGATGCGCTTGTCCAGCGTGACCAAGGCAGTGCTGGTGAGTTCGGCGAGTGCGACGTAGCTGGCGTCGTAGACAGACAGGTTCTGCCGCAACTCCCACGCGCGCCTTGAGAGCAGCTCGTAGGGCCACTGCTCGATGCTCAGATCGAGCAGATCAACGTGCGCTTGCGCCGCTTGGTCTGCGCTGACGACGCCCGCCAGCTCGTGCCGGCGGATGATGTTGGCAGCTTCGAAGCTGATCACACCCGGGGCCAGCAGGTCGGCATCGCTCAGCTCGCTTGTCGCCCACAGACCGTCCGGCCCGCTATCGAGCAACAAGGCGACAATCGCCGAGGCGTCGCAGACGACTCGGCGGCTCACCGCCGGTCGGCGTCACGCGCCGCGAGAATCGTCTCGGCGTCGACTCGGGCGCCAGTCGCGCTGACCCTGGCCCGTGCGCGGGCGATCACATCACCAACCGACGGACGTGCGGTGGCGTCGACCAGCATCGCTCGCAGATACTCCTGTAGCGACTTGCCGGACCGTGCAGCTCTGGCGGCAAGTTCATCCCGAACGTCGTCGGGCACATCACGGACTGTTATCGCCACTCCCATTGCCTGCAATTTAGCAGCATTGCTGCTGTTATCTCATCACGCGGTCGCCACTCCCCGGCTTCCCCTTCCCGCACGGTGCAGGGAATGGCGGGGGCGAGCCCGAGATGCCCGTCGGGTGACCTGAGCAGGACCGAGATGGCATCTGGCTGGTCACATTCGGCGCGGAGGCTTAGGTCGGTGCGTGCGCGAAGTGCTGGTTGCCGATGATGCTGAGCAGACGGAGGCGGTCGGCTGAGTCCGTGCCGGGCCGTGCGGTGTACACGAGCAGGATTTGCGACTCGCTCTCGGCAACGAGTGTCTGGCACTCGAGTTGTAGGCGGCCGACTTGGGGGTGCTGGAACGTTTTCGGTTCGACACCGGGCCGCCAGGAGACGTCGTGGGCGGCCCACAAGGTGGCGAACTCACGGGAGGCATCGAGCAGGCCGTCGACGATCGCCTGGCCGTGCGGGTCGTCGGGGTGGCGGGCGGTGGCGATCCGCAATGCCGCGACGTAGGAGCGCGAGAGGCGGTCGTGTTCCTCGGGCGCGTGCAGTGCGCGCTCAGCCGCGTCAGTGAACCAGCGGTGAAAGCGCGAGCGGTTGGGATCATCGGGCGCGAAGCGCTTCTCATCGCCGAGTAGCGCGACCGCGAGCGGGTTCTGCGCGAGCGCCTCGCCGAGGTCGTTAGTGACCATCGCCGGTGTATCCAGCCGGTCGAGCACGCGCTGCAGGCCGGGGCTGACGTAGTCGGTGCGGACGTCGCCGCGCGGCGGCGTGTGGCCGGCCAGGCGGTACAGGTGGTCGCGCTCGGCGAGCGTCAGCCGCAGTGCCCGGGCGATCGCCGCGAGCATCGGCGGGGAGGGCTGCGGGCCACGCTGCTGTTCCAAGCGCGTGTAGTAGTCAGTCGACATGCTGGCCAGCATGGCGACCTCTTCACGCCGCAGCCCGCTGGTGCGCCGCCGTGGCGAGCGCGCAAGCCCTACGTCTTCGGGCTGTGTCGCCGCGCGGCGGCGACGCAGGAAATCGGCGAGCTGCGCACGATCCATGCTTCCCATTATGTGACCGCCGCCGATCCGCAACCAGGGATCGCCGATCCCTGGTTGGGCGGGTCTCTTTTCGATCTCCCGGCGCGGGCCCACCATGGATGCATGACTACTACTCAAGACCACACCCCCATCGCGCTCATCACCGGCGGAAGCCGCGGCCTCGGCCGCGCGACAGCGCTGGCCCTCGCGGCCGCCGGCGTCGACATCGTCATCACCTATCGAACGGGCGAGACCCAGGCCCGAGACGTCATCGCCGAGATCGACGCGCTCGGCCGCCGCGGCACGGCCCTGCCGCTCGACACGACCGACATCGCATCCTTCGACGCCTTCAGCGGCGCGCTCAGCCGAGAGCTGCCCGACAACACGTTCGACATCCTGGTCAACAACGCCGGCAGCGCGCTCTACAGCGCGCTCGAGTCCACCACCGAGGCCGAGTTCGACCAAGTCTTCGCCGTCCACGTCAAGGGGCCGTTCTTCCTGACCCAGACGCTCCTGCCGCTCATCGCCGACGGTGGTCGGATCGTCAACATCAGCTCCGCCCTGACGCGCATCTCGTTCCCCGGCTCGGGCCCCTACGCGTCAGCCAAGGCCGCGATCGAGGTCCTCACGCGCTACCAGGCGCTCGAGTTCGCCTCGCGCGGCATAACCGCCAACGTCATTGCCCCGGGCGGCGTGCCAACCGACTTCGGCAATGGCCACCTGCGCTCCAACCCGGCCCTCCAGGACATCGTCGTTAAGGGGACCGCCCTCGGTCGCCTCGCTACACCGGAAGACATCGGCCAACTGATCGCCGGCCTGACCACCGCGTCCGGCCACTGGGTCACCGGTCAACGGATCGAGGCCTCGGGCGGCGTCGGCCTCTGACATCGAGCGATCAGACCACCCGTTCCGCGCAACGCAGGTGTTGAACCGCGGGCGGTTGCGTCCCAGGACTGCTGAAAAATGGCTGTGGCGGTGCTGTCAGAGAGACGGCCTAGGCCTTCTAATCCTGCAAGACCGTGAAGGAGGCCCCACGCCGTGAGACGCTGGCCCGGACCCCGGTGGTGCGTTGACACTTCCTCTGCGAGGTTTTCTCTTCCCCGGCGGGTCGACGAGACCCCCGAGCGCGTAGCACGAGGGGGCTTGGCGATCCGTCCGGGGCGCCTCGCAGGATGGGCCGCCCACGTCCGAGTAGGACACCATGGGCGAGACGGCGAGGAAGCAGCATCGGAAGTTTCGCGCAGCAGAAGACCGAGCTGGTGCTCGCGTCGCTGTGCGGGCAGAAGACGGCGTCGCCCGCCGCGCGGTCAACGCCGCCCGTTGGATGCCACCGACCGCCGTGTGCTGACCGTGGCCACGATAACCCGACCTGGAGAGGCGAGAAATACGATCGCATTTGCTATCTCCTCAGGCGTCGCGGCGCGACCGAGGTGGGCCGACCCCGCGATCTGCTCGGCTGCTTCTTGGCCCACCCTCTCGAATACCGTCTCGCTCAGCGTCGGCCCGGGAGCGACGGCATTGACCCGAACAGTTGGCCCGAACTCAGCCGCCCAGGTGCGAGTGAGTGACGCGAGCGCTGCCTTCGATGCTGCGTAAGCTGCCGTCCCCGCCACTCCGATCTCGGCGCCTGCGGTACTGACGTTGACGATCGCCCCTTCATCTCGGCGATGTGCGAATGAAGGGTGCCCGCAGGTGGATCGCAAACACCTGGTCGAGGATCTCTGATCCTGATCCACGGTCGGCGAGAACGGGAAGATCCCCGCGTTGTTGACCAGCACGTCAACTGGGCCGGCAGCATCGGCGAGCCGTCGGACCGACTCCAGGTCGGCCATCTCGACGGCGATGAACCGTGCAGATCCCCCTGCGCGGTGGATCTCGTCTGCGACTTACAGGCCGCGGCGCTCGTTGCGTCCGGCGAGAACAGTGTCGGCACCCTGTTGGGCGAGCAGTACCGCAGGCCTTCTGCCGATCCCGGTCGTCGCACCGGTGATGAGCACGTGCTTTCCATCAAATGGCATGGTTGTCTCCTGAGTTGAGTTCAGATGTCGGTCCTGGTCAGGCGGCCTTGAGTTCGAGCAGCTCACTGAACCCCAATCGGGTGAGGAAGTCTCTGCGGGATTGCTCGGTGACCTTGATGACCTGCTCGACGTTCGATTGCGTGAAGTCGACGACGCTGCGGAACGGCTTCTGACCGGCTGGGAGGGAAAGGATGCGTGCGATCTCAACCCCGACGGTGGCCGGGTCGGCGTCGATCTTGGGGTCGAACAGGCTGGCCGTTGCTTCTTCGTTGCGGGCGACCATCGGGTCGAGCGCGGCGTATGCCGCGGTGATTGCGTCGTCGCTTGCGTGGCTTGCGTTCGGGAAGTGCTGCGTCCCTTGTGTGAACGCGCCGGGCATCACGATTGTGGTCTCGATGCCGAATTGGCTGACCTCGTACGCGGTCACCATCGCGAGCGCGTCGAAGGCGAACTTGGAGGCCACGTAGGGGCCTAGAAACGGCGGCACGCTGACCGTCGTCGTGCTTCCTACGTACACCAGCGTTCCGCTGCGGCGCTCACGCATGTGCGGTAGCACGGCACGGTTCACGCGCTGGACGCCGAGCACGTTGATGTCAAACAGGTCAGAGATGTCCCCCGCGGTGAACGCCTCCACGTAACCAACGTAAAGGTGCCCGGCGTTGTGCACGACGACATCGAGCCGGCCGGCGGTGTCGATGATCGTCGACACCGCCTGGTCGGCCGACGCCTGTGACTGGACATCGAGTTCGACGACGCGCAGGTCGACGTCGTCGCGGTTTGCGATGTCTTTGAGTTCGCTGACGGCCGTCGCGTTCCGGCCGGCTGGGTCTCGCATACTCGCGTACACGGTGTGGCCGGCGCTGGCGAGAGCCTTGACCGTGAGGTTTCCGATCCCGGTGCTCGCACCGGTGACGAGGACGACAGACATTCCGACTCTCCTTTTCTCTTCGCGCTAGTGAGAAGCGTTCTTGGTGGGTTAGGCGGCGCCGCCGTTGGCGTAGATCACCTGGCCGTTGATCCAGTGGCCTGGGCCGGCGAGGAACGCCGTCAGCTCGGCGATGTCCTCGGGGGTCCCGAGACGTTCGAGGGGCGCGAAGCCGGCGGCGCGGTCGATCGCCTCCTGGTCCTTGCCCTCGAAGAAGAGCTTGGTGGCGGTCGGACCCGGAGCGATCGCATTGACCGTCACGTCGCGGCCACGCAGCTCGCGCGCCAGCACCAGCGTCAGCGCCTCGACCGCGCCCTTGCTCGCCGCATATGCGCCATAGCTTGGGATCGCGAGCCGTGTCACGCTGCTTGAGAAATTGATCAAGGCGCCGCCCTGCCGGATTCGCCGGGCTGCCTGCTGGCTGATCACGAAGGTGCCGCGGACGTTCGTGCGATAGATGCGGTCGAGGACTTCGAGATCGAGGTCGATTATCGGCGCCAGCGGCATGATCCCTGCGGCGTTCACGACCACGTCGACGCCGCCGAACGTCCTCTCGACATGGTCGAAGGCCGCCTTTACAGTGTCGGCGTCGGCAACGTCCGCCTGCATCGCAACGCCTGCCCGATCGTTGCCGATGATCTGAGCAACGACCTGTTCGGCCTCGGCGCTGTTGCTCGCGTAGATGATGGCGACCGAGAATCCCGCTTCGGATAGGCGCAGCGCGGACGCGCGTCCGATCCCGCGTGACCCGCCGGTTACCAAAGCGACTCGCTGACTGGTGCTGAGCGACATATCGACTCCTCTCTAATTTCAGTGGATGCGTCGTCCCGATTTCGGGGCATTCAGCGATGGGTGGTCGAGGTGGTGCGGAGGTGCGCTCGGATGAAGGCACCGGCCCTGGTCAGGGCGGCGTCGGCCTCGTCGAGGATCGCCGCGAATGCCTGAAAGACGTGCGGTACACCCGGAGTGATTTCCAGCGTGACGGCGACGTCGTCTGCGGCAGCGCGCGCGGCTAAGCGAGCCGCATCGTCGAGTAGGATCTCGTTGCTGCCCGCCTGAACGAGAAGCGGTGGCAACCCGTGCAGATCCGCGAACACGGGACTGATCAGCCCGCCCGCGGCGTCCGCTTCCCCTATATAGTCGGCGGCCCGCCGTCGCAGGCCCGCGGCCGTTATCGATGGGTCGACAGCCGCCTTGGCGACGATGCTGTTTCCCGAGAGCGTGAGATCCACCCACGGCGAGAAGACGGTCACCGAGGAGGGTTGCGGCAGTCCACGCGCCGGGAGTGCCGCCAGCATCGCCATGGCAAGGCCACCACCGGCAGATTCACCGGCGACAGCAATCTCCGAGGCCGAGATCCCGGACCCAAGCACTCCCTCATAGGCGGCAAGCGCGTCCTCAAGCGCCGCTGGGTATGGATGCTCGGGCGCCAGCCGGTAATCGACGGAGATAACCCTGCACTCTGCTCTCCGTGCCAGCTCCGACGCGAGCCCCGCAGCCGCCGCGGCCGAACCCATCGTGTACGCGCCACCATGGAAGTAAAGGATCGTTCCCTCGGCGTCGATGTCTGCCAGCTCCACACTGACCACCGGAACTGCGCCGATGGCATCGCTGCCGATTGCCACGTCGTCGGCGAGCGGGTGCGAGGTCATGATCTGCTCTAACAGGACTCGTTGCTCAGCAAGATCGCCGGCGAAATCCAGCGGGACCTCACGCATCAGCTGGTCCACTGCGTCCTTCTGCTCCTGACTCATGAACGTCTCCTGGTCGAGGTTGTGACTGGTCGGACAAGACAGCCGTCACTATATGCACGGAGCGTCCATATATAGCACTAAATGCACGCAACGTCCACATATGCGAGACTCTCGCTCATGTCGCCCCCGAGCCCCGAGAGGGAAGCTCAACACCCCGCTGCCGACTCCGGCGGAGCGCCGCCCGCCGCGAGCCCCAAGATCGCAGCCCACCGGGCCACCGCCCATCGTGAACCCAGGGGCCGAGGGCGGCGTCCCGCGGCCGAGGTCAGAGAAGACATCCTCGACGCTGCCGCGGTGCTTCTGTTCCGCGAAGGGATGGCGGGCTTCACGATTGAACGCGTCGCAGCCGAAGCCGGCGCCAGCAAGACGACGATCTACAAGTGGTGGCCATCCAAGGGTGCCCTGGCTGCCGACGGTTACTTCCACGCCACCGAAGCGGAGCTCGAGTTCCCCGATACGGGTGATATTCGCGCCGACCTACGAAGCCAGCTGCGTAGCTTTGTCCACCTGATCACCGCAACGGCGGCCGGGCGGCTGATCGCCGAACTGATCGGCCACGCGCAGACTGATCCAGATCTCGCCGCAGCGCTGCAGACGCGCTACGCCGGTCCGCGGCTCCGCTTGGCAGTCGACGCGCTGAACCTAGCCCGCGAGCGTGGCCAGCTTCACCCCGACATCAACCCGGAGTCGATCGTTGACCAGCTCTGGGGCGCCTGCTACCACCGACTGCTCGTCACCGGCCTGCCGATCACGGAAGGTTTCGCCGACAACCTGCTCGCCAACGTCCTCCACGGGATCCAGGACCAGCCCAGGAATGACGTGTGACAGGCGCCCCCCGCGTGAACGCGTGGGTCAGTCTCCCTCTGAGAATGCGAGTTCGGCAGCGGCGGCGCTTGAGTTCACGTACAGGAAGCGCAGGCCTAGGAGGGCCGCCGCGGAGGCCACGCCAAACACCACGATCACAGCATCTTCCATGCCCGGCAGGAGGTGGTCGTGGGCCGGTGTCGCGGACGTGTTGTGAGGAGTTCTTGACGGAGGTCACGCAGAAACGGATCGCTCCAGCACGGGCCGCTCTTGATGCTGACCGACCCCACCAGAGCGCCGAAGCAAGCGCGCGTTATTGCAGGGCCGGCCAGGTTGTGGATGTGGCAGGGCAAAGTCAGCGCGCTGACGGCGGGACCGGTGATCTAGGCCACTGGTGCTCTGCTGGCCGGGATCTTTGCTCGGACCCCGGTGAGCTGCTCGGAGACTCTTCAAAGTCGGTCAGCGAGTGCGGGGTCCTGGGCAGCGCAGGAGCGTCCGATGAGCTCGGCCCCGCCACGCATGTGCATCAGGTGCTTTGGGCCGGTGAAGCTGTCACCGGGCAGATCGCCGAGGGCGGCGTACAGGACCGGCAGCGCTCCCTCGTCAGGGGCCTGTGCGAGCGCCCTGCTCAATAGTCGCCAGAGGCTGAAGCCCTCGTTCTGGTCGGGCACGTTGGAGATGTTCGTGGCGACCAGGCCGGGATGGGCGGCCATGGCGCGAACTTTCGCCCAGGAGAACGGCCCATTGCTTGATCTCATGTGGGCACCGAGACGCAGGCAACCCGGAGACCCCGTCACAGCGGCGGCCAGCGAGCTGATCGGACTGACCGCAGCGCTCGTCGCGGAGGCTGCAGACGACAATTCCATGACGCGCGTGAGTCCGTTGCGAGCGCTGACGGTCGCGACCCTCCAGGGCCTCGCCACCCTCGCAGCTACAGACCGACTCTCCCAACAAGAGGTAGACGCCGCCATTGAAGAGGCGGTAACGGTGTTCACCCCGGTCGTGGCACACCGAACCTCAGGCGCGAAACGCTGATCAACCACGCTCAACCATCGGTTACACCCAGGACGTCGAGTCTCTGACCGGGCAGGGAATCGACCCCTCAGCCGAGAACACCTCGTTGACCTTCCGGGCGACCGCCAACTCGGTCTCGAGCTGCTTGATCCGGCGCCTGGCCGCCGCAAGCTCGAGCTGCTGGCTCGTCGTCGGGCCGTCGGCCTCGCCGCGATCGATGCGGTCCTGGCGAAGCCAGTTATCGACCGTCGCGTCCGTCATCCCGAACGTCGACGCCAACACCATCACCGCAGTCGCGGCACGAGCCAGCTCAAACTACGTGACGCCGAACCTCTGGCGTATGACTACTGAGCATCGACCGAGTCCTCTGCCGAGAGATTCCAGCATGCCGCTCCGATTTATCGCGGCTAGATCAGACTGGCCACCGAACCGGGGGAAGTCCACGCTGCGGGTCCGCGATCGATCTGAGACCCACAGCGCTTTGCAGACCTACTGCCCCGGCCAGTCGCTCCCGACCCTATGCGTCTGAGCTAGAGCACACGTTCACGCGCGGCCTGATAGACAGTCGGGATCTTGGGCTGGAAGCCACGGCCGCGGGCAAAAGTGATGTCCATCTGCCCCATCCATGGGTTGGTGAGAGGCTCGCTTGACGGCTCGTACGGCGCACCGACGATCTGGGCGATCTCGTAGATCGACGTTGGAGACTCGTCGCCGATATTGGCGATGTGTCCATCGAATGCGCCCGCGAGAGCGAGCTCGACCGCTGTGGCGATGTCACGGTGGTGTATGAGGGTCATCCTCAGCGCTGGATGCCAGTTCCAGTCGCCGAGGAGTCCTGGGGCCGACTGCAGGTGCCCGTCCTCGTCGCCGTATACGAATGCGAGCCGCAGAATCGACCAGTTGAGCCCGCTCTCGCGCAACTCGGTCTCCGCTTGGAGCTTGCTTACTGGATATGGTCGGTCTGCCTCGGCTGGGTCGCTCTCACGCGCGGGGTGCCCAATGCCGTGCTGATAGACGAGACCGGTGCTCGCCATGATGAAACGGGCATCCGGCGCGTGTGTGCGAGTTGCATCGATGAGGTTGCGTGTGCCCTCGACATTGACCCGCCGAATCTCATCGGGGTCAGGAGTGCGTAGGACGGCGGCGAGGTGCACGATCGCTGAGACGCCCTCCATCGCCGAGGCCAGTGAGTCGCGGTCGAGGATGTCGCCCTCAACCCGGGTAACTCCGGCGGGAGCATCTTTGCCGGTGCGGATGAGAGCGCGGCAGTCCAAGCCGGCCTCTACTAGCCGGGGCAGCAGGCGTGACCCGACGAGGCCGGTACCACCTGTGATCAAGATCGTCATGGTTTGAGTTCCTTTCGCTGTAACGGATATAGCGCTGCGGCACAGATCATCAGCGGTACTGACGATCATACTCCCCGCTAGATGTCGCGATACGATCCAGATGTGTCCGGCGATCAAGACGCG
>JAKAED010000260.1 GCA_021820105.1 Actinomycetes bacterium
GTGCGGGTCCGAGCGTAGAGATCCTCCGAATACGGCGGATCGCAGATCAGGTGGTCCACGCTCTTGTCGGGCAGGGACGCCAGACCCGCGACTGGGTCCAAACAATCGCCCAGCACGACGCGGTGGTCCGTCACGGCGCCGCCTCGTCCAGCCATCCCGTCAGCTTGTCGGCGAGCGCCGCGTCCCAGGCCCGAAGCAGCTCGGCCTCGCTGCGGATCTGCGCCAGGACCCGGTGCATGCCCCGCTTGTCGGAGTCGAGGCGGTACCCCCTGGCATCGCTGGCGATGAGCACGCGACGCAGACGCAGGGCCCTGACGGCGTCCTTTGAGCGTCTCGCCATCGTCGCGGCCGACAGGTGGTCCAGCGCGAGGCGGTACCGCACCCGCTCGGCCAGCGCGGCCTGTGAGATGGGCTCGCCCGCGCGCTCCTCCAGCACCCGCAGCACCTCGGCGGTGATCGACTCCTGCCGATCGCGACCCGGGGCCCGGAGCGGCATCGCGAGTTGGGCGGTCACGCCGGCTCCCCGGCGAGCGCGGCCAGCATGTCCTCGCGCTCCGCGACCTCGGCGCAGGCATCGGAAACCGCGTGGGCGGAGACCATCGTGTAGGACTCGCCGCCATCGATCCGAATGAGCGCGACGGCGGCTGCATAGTCGGGCGCGGCGTACCGGGCCTGAGCGATACGAGCGAGCGCGGCCCGGTCGCGGTGCAGCCGGTAGCGGATCACGCGATATCTCCGCTGCACGCGCGTTGCGCGACCTTTGGCGGCATTGTCACATTCTCGCGGGAGGTCCACTCTGCATGGCCGGGGGCAGCGGAGCCGGGCGGGGGCGGGGTCACAGCAACTCCGAGGGCGGCAATCCGATGGCCCTGGCGATCTGCTTCAGACGCTTGATGGACACGCCGCGCTTCCCGGCGAGGATGCGGCTGGTGGTCCCGGCGTCGATCCGCAGCAACCGAGACAGTTGGTCCTGCGTCAACTCCTTCGACCGCTGGTATTCGCGGAGTTTCTTGCCCAGTTGCATACTTGCGCTTATAGCAAATCCCGTAGGGGTGCGCAAGCATGACGCGGCCGTAGCGCCGGACGCAGCGGTAGTGCCATGATCCGACCCGTGCCCAGGCGACCCAAGAAGTGGGTGGTGACCCAAGTCCCCGCCGTCTCCATCGTGATCGCCAACGTTCAGGACGGCCTGTCCCGGCGCGGGCATACCGACAAGGAAGCCGCCGGCCACTTGGGCCTAGACGACTCCGGGTTCTCGCGCCGGATGTCGGGCGAATACGCCTTCGGTGCCCACGAATTGGTCCAGCTCGCCCGCTGGCTCCGGGCCCCCTCCGGCTGGCCTCTCCGGGCCGGCGAGGAATGGGAATGGTCCCAGGGCGATGGCACCGGCCGGGGCCAGAAAATGAGCCACTAGGGCTAGGAATCAAGCCAAGGGTGCGTACTTGTTCATGGTACGACGCGGGTGTCATGTTGCCGCACGCGCACGGGCAGCGTAAAGTACCGCTTCATGCACCTCCTAGCCGCTCCGATTGAGCAGGCAGAGCCGGTGAGCCTCCCGGATCTGACTGTTCGGATCGCCCATCTCGCTCGCCTCGCCGAAGCCGCCGGCCGCCACAACGACATCGAGGCGGTCTCGCGGTACCTCAATGCCCTGCAAATCGTCCTCACCGCCACCGCCGCCGCGCTGCACTGCGTGTGGTAGCGAAGCGCGGGCGCTGTACGGCTCGCCCCCGCGCTGGTACTGCGTGGCCTGTCGGCCTGCGCCAGCCGTGCCGCGCCTGCGGTTAGTCCTCCCCTCCTAGGTCCTGCTTTTATCGCATGTCGGACTTGCGCACGGCGCAAGTTTGCGCTAGAGTCCTTCCCGTAGCTCGCCGCCGCGCCCGCCGAACCAGACGGCACGGCTCCTCTGAGTGGCTCGGTACGCCGGCCACACCGGAGCAGGGGTAGCGGAGAAACCAGCGAGCGTCACGCAGCACGAACGGGAACGGACATGGCGAAGACAAAGCAACGGAAGTCCCCGACGCTCCGTAGTTGGGAACACATGCGCACAAGGTGCTTGAACCCCAATCAGCACAACTACCACCGGTATGGCGGGCGCGGCATCAAGGTGTGTGAGCGATGGGCCAGGTTCGCCAACTTCCTAGCCGACATGGGCGAGCGGCCTCCAGGCATGACGCTAGACCGCATCAACAACGACGGGAACTACGAGCCCGGCAACTGCCGGTGGGCGACGCGAGCCGAACAGGCCAAGAATCAGGGACGCAGGACCGTCACGATTCGTGGCGAGCAAATGCCTTGGGCCGTTCTTACCGAGGCGGACGCGCTTGAGATTCGCCGCATGGCCGCTGGCGGCGCCAAACTCGTGGAGTTGGGGAAACGGTTTGGAGTCCACCCCGTCACGGTTGGTCACGTAGTCGCGCGCAGAACCTGGAGGCATATCTAGCCATGGCGCCCCCCACCGAATCGCAGCCCACGCCGGAACAGGTCGCCGCGTACGAGCGGCTGGAGCGGGCCCGCGCCGCCTACCGGGCGACGATGGCGAGCAACTACTGGCCGCCCGCCGACGCCTCCGAAGGTGCCAAGCAGCAGTTGGCCCGCGACGCCGTGGACCGGGAGTTGGACGCCGCGCTCCTTGCCTGGCACGCCGCGAGCCGCGCCGCCGTGCAGGCCCCGGAGGCCGCATGACTCCGCTCGCCGTGATGCGCGAGGCCATCGGGTCGATGGAGCGGGCCCGGGAGTCGTTCCGCCGGGCGCGGGTGGAGCGGGTCGTCTACGCCTGCTCGA
>JAKAED010000113.1 GCA_021820105.1 Actinomycetes bacterium
CGGCAACGGCAGATCAAGCAGCGGTGAGCGCAGGAAGAGCAGGGTGCCGCTGAACCCGATGGCGCCCAGCAGTGCCACCGTCAGCCGTGTGGAGAGGAGCGTGATCATCAGCGTCGCCAACAGCGGCCCGACGATCCAGATCGTCTCCTGGGCGATCGCCTCCATCGAATAGGCGGTCTCCAGCACAGCACGGTCCTCAAAGAGCTCCCGCAGCAGCATCCGCACGACAGAGGCGATGGGCGGCACCAGCCCGCCCGCCAACGCGGCCAGGATGATCAGGATCAGCGCGGCAACGTGCGCGGACGCCGCGAGCGCCAGCAGCACGTAGAGGCACGCCTGCGCCGTCACCACTGGGCCGACGACCAGGCGGCGGCCGACGCGGTCGATCAGTCGCCCCAGGATCGGGGCTGAGAGGGCGCCGGCAAGAGCGCTGGCTCCAACCGCAGCTCCAGCGGCTGCAAATGAGTGCGTGGCCTGCCGTACGAGCAAGAGCAGCGCGAGCGAGGACATGCCCTGCGGCAACCGGCCGAGCAACGCGGTCGCAAGCAATCGCGCGGCTCCCGGCCGCTCCAACACAGTTCGATAGCGATTGGCCACCGGCTCATCAAAGCAGGCTCGCGCGTGTGGAGATTGCACCCATCCGGCCAAGAAGCCGGTTGCGTTGACGCCACATCTGCCATGTGGCATTTCCGCTCTGACAGTGCGGCCAACCGCGGAGAGCCAGCGGAGCCCTGCGGATGCCCACGACGCTCACGGAGCTTACCTTCGGTTGACGCGAAAGCCATCAAGGAGACGGGTCAGATGCAAGCGACGGTAACCAGCCTGGGTCATGGGCCTGGCGGCAAGGAATCAGGACATGCGGACGGTCGGAGCGCCGATCCGCTCCACGGCCTGGACACTGCGGTGGAATCCGCGGTGGGAGCGGACATGAGGCTGCTCTACGGCTTCCTGGCACCGATCCTGTTCGTCTGCGGCATGATCATCGTGCTGGCGCTCGCGCCCTCCTACTGGCTTGTCGCTGCAGCGCTCGCGCCGGAAGTCGCCCTGCTCTTCTTCATCGTCACGAAGATCATGGCGATGCTGAACGAGCCCGAAGAGGGCGAGACAGCCCGCTCCACGCACTGAGCGCTGCGGCTGCGGCGCAGATGCCTACGCGGCGACCGGCTTGCCGGTCGCCGCGGCAGCCACCGCCCGTTCAACGGCGCTCACATCGCGCACCGCACCGGTGTCTGCAGAGGTTGCCATCAACGCGTATGCCCGCAGTGCCGGGGAGACCGCTCGCACGCGCAGATTGGGAACATAGCCAGGACCCGCCTCAAGGCGTTCACGACGCTCCGCCAGCTCTGGCTCTGGAACCTCAAGCGTGAGCCTGCGCCCGGGAATATCGATTGTGATCAGGTCGCCGTTCTCGACCAGGGCGATGGCTCCACCCGATGCGGCCTCAGGCGACACGTGACCGATGGAGAGGCCGGAGGTGCCCCCGGAAAAGCGGCCATCCGTGATCAGCGCGCACGCCTTACCCAGCCCCTTGCCCTTCAGATAGGAGGTCGGGTAGAGCATCTCCTGCATGCCCGGGCCGCCACGCGGACCCTCATAGCGGATCACAACGACGTCGCCCTCCTTGACGTCGCCGCCGAGGATCGCGTCAACAGCCTCCTCCTGGGACTCGACGACCACGGCCGGGCCGCTGAACCGCCAGATCGATTCGTCGACACCGGCTGTCTTCACGACGGCGCCGCGCACCGCCAGGTTGCCGTAGAGGATCGCCAGACCGCCATCCTTTGAGTACGCGTGCGCGACGTCATGGATGCAGCCGTCAGCCGCATCGGTGTCGAGCGTCTCCCAGCGCTCAGATTGGGAGAACGCCTCGGCCGACCGCCGGCAGCCCGGAGCGGCGTGAAAGAGCTCCAGCGCGCGCTCGCTCGGGCGAGCGCCTCTGATGTCCCAGCTCTGCAACCAGTCGGACAGGTTCGGAGCGTGCACCGCGTGCACATCCTCATTGAGCAGTCCCGCCCGCCAGAGCTCACCCAGGATCGCCGGAATTCCGCCTGCTCGATGCACGTCCTCCATCAGATAGGTGCCGTTCGGAGCGACCTTGCAGATGCATGGAACGCGCTTGGAGATCTCATCGATGTCGCGCATCGTGAAGTCGAGCTCAGCCTCCTGAGCGGCCGCCAGGACGTGCAGGACCGTGTTGGTCGATCCGCCCATGGCGATGTCGAGCGCCATGGCGTTCTCAAAGGCGGCGCGCGTGGCCACCGCCCGCGGCAGCACGGTCTCGTCATCCTCGTCGTAGTAGCGGCGGCAGAGCTCAACCGCAATCCGCCCGGCCTCCTCGTACAGCTCGCGCCGCGCCGTATGGGTGGCGAGCGTCGAGCCGTTTCCGGGCAGTGAGAGCCCCAGCGCCTCCGTCAGGCAGTTCATCGAGTTCGCCGTGAACATCCCGGAGCAGGAGCCGCAGGTTGGACAGGCATGCTCCTCGATTCTCGCGATGTCCTCATCCGAGACGGCGTCGTCCACAGCATCGGCAATAGCCGTGATCAGGTTCAGTCGCTTACGGACGGTGCCGTCCACCAGTACCGCCGAGCCACCCTCCATCGGGCCGCCGGAGACGAACACCGCTGGGATGTTCAACCGCAGTGCCGCGTTGAGCATCCCGGGCGTGATCTTGTCGCAGTTGGAGATGCAGACCAGAGCGTCGGCGCAGTGCGCGTTGGCCATGTATTCGACGCTGTCAGCGATCAGCTCGCGGGACGGCAGCGAGTAGAGCATGCCGCCGTGACCCATGGCGATGCCATCGTCTACCGCGATCGTGTTGAACTCGCGCGGGATGCCTCCAGCCGCCTTGATCGCTTCGGCGACGATCTCACCCACCGGCTTCAGGTGCGTGTGGCCGGGGACGAACTGGGTGTAGGAGTTGGCAACCGCGATGATCGGTTTACCGAAGTCCTCGCGTGCAACGCCCGCCGCACGCAGCAGCGCGCGCGCGCCTGCCATGTTGCGCCCGCGGGTGACGGTGTTTGACCTTAGCTCTGGCATGCCTTGAGGCTATCGCGCCCGAGGCTGAGGTTGGCAGCTCCGGTGTCGGGCGGGGGTGGCATCCGTGAACCGGTGACCCGCTGCTGCTGGCCAGCGGGCCGAGCAGCAGCGCAGCCGTCCCCCGTGAGCTCGTCTTAGCCCCGCTTGGCGGCTGAGTTCACGCCACTGGTCGCGATCCGCGTCAGCAGCTCATCGGCCTCACTCTCCTCATCAAGCGTCTCGTTGAGCAGCCTGCCCGCATCCTCGTGCCCAAGCTCCTTGGCCACTGAGCGTGCTGCTCCATAGGCCGCGATCTCATAGTGCTCCACGCGCTGAGCTGCGGCGATGATGGCCGCATCCTTAGGCGCCCCCGAGCCGGGCTCGGAGATGACCTCCTCCCCCTCAGCGAGCAACCCCTGCATCCCCTTGCACTGCTTGGAGCCTTCGATCCCCAGATCACCCCGAATCTGCTCCAGTCGCTCAACATGGCCCCGGGTCTGTTCCAGGTGGGTCTCGATCGCGTTTCGCAGTTCCTCGTCGGCTGCGGCCCGAGCCATCTTCGGCAGTGCCGAAACCAGTTGCTGCTCAGCGCTGTAGAGATCCTCGATCTGCTCGGTGAAGACGTCGTTGAGTGTCGCAAGTGCCATTGGGCGAACCCCTTTCGGTTCAGGTCTTTTGCTGGGTCGCTTGTCTCCTACCCAGGGACTGCTGCGATTTGCGACAGCGGAAAGTGGTTTCTACGGATCTGTTTCCGGAGTAGCTGCGCTCTTGCGGCAACTGGTGCCGGGTTAGCGTGAAGCTTGATTGAAAGAGTTCCTTTCCCACTGCTCTTGAGGCTTCAGGAGGCATGCCATGACCGCTCCCAAGTTCGTTCGCTTCTTCGAGGAGATCGGGATCGGCGATGTGCCGTCGGTCGGCGGCAAGAACGCCTCGCTCGGCGAGATGTACCGCACGCTGTCAAACGAGGGAGTACGGGTGCCGAACGGCTTTGCCATCACCGCCGACGGCTACTGGCACATGCTCGAGACCGCCGGCGCGGTGCCCCAGCTGCGAGCGGCACTGGATGGTCTGGATCCCGATGATGTGGTCGACCTGGCAAGGAGGGGCAAGCGAGCCAGGGAGATCGTGTACGGAGCCGGGCTTCCGGATGACCTGCAGGTGGAGATCCTGGATGCCTACGATCAGCTGAAGGATCAGTTCGGTGGCGACGTCAGGCTCGCGGTTCGCAGCTCCGCGACCGCGGAGGACCTCCCGAATGCGAGCTTCGCCGGTCAGCATGAGACCTACCTGAACGTGCACGGCGAGCAGAGCCTGCTGGATGCCTGCCGCCGCTGCTTCGCGAGCCTGTTCCTCGACCGCGCGATTCACTACCGGATCGACCAGGGATTCGACCACTTCCAGGTTGGTCTCTCGATCGGCGTGATGAAGATGGTCCGCTCCGACCTGGCGGCATCCGGAGTGTTCTTCTCACTTGACACCGAGTCGGGCTTCCGGGACGCCGTGTTCATCACCGGCGCCTATGGACTCGGCGAAAACGTTGTGCAGGGCGCGGTCGACCCCGATGAGTTCTACGTTCACAAGCCGACCTTCGAGCTCGGCCACCGCGCGGTGCTGAGGCGCCTACGCGGAGAGAAGGGCATCAAGATGGTGTTCGTCGAGGGCGAGACCAAGCAGACCACACGCAACGTACCCACTCCAGAGGTGGATCGCCGGCGCTTCTGCATCGATGACGACGACGTGCTCGAGCTGGCCGACTACGCGATCAAGATCGAGCGTCACTACGGTCGTCCGATGGACATGGAGTGGGCCAAGGACGGGCTCGACGGACAGATCTACATAGTGCAGGCAAGACCAGAGACGGTCGCCTCGCAGCGGCGGCCGACGGTGATCGAGAGCCATGTCCTGGATGGGCGCGGCGCCGTCCTGATCGAGGGGCGCTCGGTCGGGGAACGGATCGCCACCGGAACGGCACGGGTGATCAGCAGCCTTGAGCATCTCTCCGAATTCAGGCCGGGCGAGGTCCTGGTGGCCGACATCACGACGCCGGACTGGGAGCCGGTGATGAAGACGGCGGCCGCGATCGTCACAAACCGCGGCGGACGCACCTGTCACGCCGCGATCATCGCGCGTGAACTGGGCGTGCCGGCAGTCGTCGGCACGGGCAACGCCACGTCGGCGATCGCCGACGGCACGGAGATCACCGTCAGCTGCGCCGAGGGTGATACGGGCCGCATCTACGCCGGCGCGCTGCCATTTCATGTCGATCGAGCCGAGGTCGGTGAGCTGCCAAGTCCCCGAACCAAGGTGATGGTCAACCTTGGCAATCCAGACCTGGCCTTCAAGACCTCATTCCTACCCAATGACGGTGTCGGACTGGCGCGCATGGAGTTCATCATCAGCGAATACATCAAGGCCCACCCGCTCGCGCTGGTTCACCCTGAGCGGGTGACGAACCTCGCCGAGCGGGCGGAGCTCGCGCGGCTGACACTCGGATACCCCGATGGCGAGAGCTTCTTTGTGAGAATGCTGTCTGAGGGGATCGGGACCATCGCCGCTGCCTTCTGGCCAAAGCCAGTGGTGGTGCGGATGTCGGACTTCAAGACCAACGAGTACGCGACGCTGCTCGGCGGCTCGGTCTTTGAGCCGCCTGAGGAGAACCCGATGCTCGGTTTCCGGGGTGCCTCCCGGTACGCCCATCCTGCCTATGTGGAGGGATTCACCCTGGAATGCCGGGCGATGAAGCGGGTGCGCGATGAGATGGGGCTGACCAACGTGGTGCTGATGCTCCCGTTCGTGCGACGCGTTCAGGAGGCCGACGCAGTGCTGCAGCAGATGGCTGACCTGGGACTGCGCCGGGGTGAGAACGGACTTCAGATCTACGCGATGTGTGAGATCCCCAATAACGTGCTGCTGATCGATGAGTTCGCCAAGCGCTTCGACGGCTTCTCGATCGGCTCCAACGACCTCACGCAGCTGACCCTCGGGGTCGATCGTGACTCAGAGATCGTGGCCTTTGACTATGACGAGCGCGACGACGGCGTGAAGCTGATGCTCAAGCTTGCGGTCGAGGGATGCGCACGCAACGGGATCCACTCTGGTCTGTGCGGTCAGGCTCCGTCTGACTACCCGGACATGGCCGAGTATCTGGTGGAACTTGGAATCGACTCGATCAGCCTCAATCCGGACACGATCCTGAAGACGACGCGACGGATCGCCGACTGCGAGCAGCGTCTGCAGAAGGACAGCAGGGTGACCGTCTAGAGAGCCCGCCGCCGTCAAGCCTTCAGCCAGCGCTCAGCTGCCCGTTCGGTCGTCGCGCATCGCGGCCCTGACCACGCCGGCAGCCGGCTCCAGCTCATCCTCGGCAAGCGTGCGGGGGTCCAGGAGCACCCCGCCGTCAGCCACACGCGGGATCAGCGGAGGATCTCCCAGGCGCAGTCTGGCGGCCAGTGCCAGAGGGTTCCCTTCAGACGGCTCCAACCGCACGACGGGGCCGGTCAGCTCCAGCAGCGGGAGCGCGCCCCCTCCCACCTGAGCGGAGGACTCGATCACCGTTCCCCCCGTCGCCTGAGCGAGCCGGTCAGCACGCTCGCGCAGTGATTCCTGGTCGATCGTGAGCATCGCCAGAACCGGGATCTCCCGGGCGGCGCGCGCCGGATCGCGGTAGAGCGCGAGCGTCGCCGCCAGCGCCGCCAGTGGCAGACGGCCGACTCTCAAGGCCCGCGCCAGCGGATGTTGCGCGCACGCCGCAACTGCGCCCGATTCACCCACGAGAATCCCCGCCTGGGGGCCCCCAAGAAGCTTGTCCGCGCTGAAGCAGACCAGTGACGCGCCGGCGGCGACCGAGCGGCTGGCACTCGGCTCCTCAGCGAACGCAATCACCTCTCTGGACAGGGCGCCCGAGCCGATGTCATCGATCACGACCGCGCCGAGCGCGCACAGCGAGTCGATCCCGACATCCTCGACGAAGCCAACCGTGCGGAAGTTCGACTGGTGTACGCGCAGGAGCACCGCATCCGGGCTTTTCGCAAGGGCGGCCGTGTAGTCGCGCAGCCGGGTTCGGTTGGTCGTGCCGATCTCAATCAGCGGCGCGCCTGCCTGGGCGACCACCTCCGGGATCCTGAAGCCTCCTCCGATCTCAACCAGCTGTCCACGAGAGACAATCACGGGACGTTCGGTTGACGCGACCGCCGCCACCGCCAAGAGGACTGCCGCAGCACCGTTGTTGACAACCAGCGCGTCCTGGGCACCGGTCAGCTCCTGGAGCAACTCCCGGACATGCTGCGCGCGCTCACCACGCCGGCCGCTGTCCAGCTCAAATTCGAGGTTGCTATAGCCGCGCGCGGTCTCGGTGAGCGCAAGCACTGCGGCGGCGGAGAGTGGTGCGCGGCCGAGGTTCGTATGGATCAGCACGCCCGTGGCGTTGAGCACGCGCCTCAGCGAGGGGGCACAACGCGCGCGGAGGCGATCGATCAGGTCAACCTCATCGGTTGCGCCGGCCAGCAGTTCGCGCCGGCGTTCAGCAAGCACAGCCCGCGCCACAGAGGTCGCGGTGGCGGGTGACGTCTCGTCCACGATCGCCGCGGCCAAGCGGTCAACGGAGGGCAGCTCGCGCAGCCGTGTTCGACCCTCCACTCGCGTGCTCGTGACACTCACCGCCCGGCTGGCTCGTACCTGTTGGCACGCGGCGTCAGCACGCGTGTGTCATCCGGCAAGCGGCGTGTGAGACGCTCATTGTCAAGGTGCTCGAGGAAGGCCTGCGCTGTCCTACGGGAGCTGCCGAGCGCATCTCTCGCCCCCGCCAGCGTGAGCGGACCCTGCTCGCGGATCAGTTTGAAGAGTCCGTCGCGGACGCTCGCCACCGTGTCGACATGCGCATAGAGCCGTCCGCTGACTCTGATGGCCAGCCCGGCATCACGCAGGGCGCGCAGCGCCACCTGCGAATCGATCTGATTCTCGGCCAGCAGCAGGCCCGGATGTTCGCGGAGACGCTGCTCCAGAGCGCGCGCATCGTGCTGCTCCGCTGCGGGCACGCGTGCCTGTGCAGCGACGCTCATCGGTGTTGCCGGTGATCGACTCTGGTCCCGCGGGTGCGGATGGGGATCGAGCACGGCGCCACCGCCGATTATCTGTGGGGGCGCGAGCCTCCGGAGAACTAGGCGGTCGCCGCCTGCGGCAACCAGCGGGCGCTCCAATCTGAGCCTCCACGCACCGCTGGGGCGCGGGTGCACGCGCCCCGGGACCGCTCGCGTCCCATGCATGACCTGGAACCGTTCACCGCGACGTGGCGCACTCACGAATTCCAGCGTGCAGTCGAGCATCCGCGATTCCTGGTACGCCCCCGGCGTGGTCAGGGTGTCGCCCCGAGCGACCGTGGACGTGCGCACACCGGTCAGGTTGACGGCCAAGCGCTGCCCGGCGTGCGCACGCTGCACCTGTCGATCGTGCACCTGAAGTCCACGCACGCGGGTTGAGACATGTGCCGGCAGCAGCTCGAGCGTGTCCCCCACCGCGATGTTCCCTGACCAGAGCGTCCCGGTGACGACCGTTCCGCGACCAGCGATCGTGAAAACGCGATCTATGTGCAGGCGCGCGGGTCCCTCACGCGTTGCGCGGCTGCAGACGCGGGCGGCCGTGCGTTCGAGCGTCTCCCGCAGCTCGCTCAGTCCCTCGCCGGTGCGGGCCGAGCAGATCACCGCCGGCGTTCCCGGCAGGATCTGGCTGGCCTGCACCACCGCCGCACTCGGATCTGAGATGTCACTCTTGGTCACAGCCACGACACCGTGTTCGACCTGGAGTGCGTTCAGCACCTGAGCATGCTCCAGTGTCTGAGGCATCACGCCGTCATCGCTGGCCACCACCATCAGGAACAGGTCGATGCCGGTAGCGCCCGACACCATCGTGCGCACGAAGCGTGCATGACCCGGTACGTCAATGAGCGATAGGCGACGCCCGGAGGGGAGCTCCAACGGCGCGTAGCCCAATTCGATCGTCAGGCCTCGAGCCTTCTCCTGTGGCAGCCTGTCGGTGTCGACTCCGGTCAAGGCGGCCACGAGCGCGGTCTTGCCGTGGTCAACGTGGCCTGCGGTGCCGATCGTCAGAGGATCTTCGGTGGATTCCTCAGGCAGCGAGTCGCATCCCCCCCTCTGCGACGACCAGTTGATGAAGGTCTGCTTGCAAGTGATGACGGAGCGGCGAAGGAGTCGAACCTTCCCGACACGAGGGTCGCGCCGCATACGGCTTTGAAGGCCGTTTGGGGCACCGGCCCCTGGCCGCTCCATGGGGTGTCCGGCGGGGCGGGTCCACCCTGGGCCCGGCCCAGCAGGCGGCTTTCAGGCTCACCGAACATGGATGGCTCCGGGATCTCCCTCAACCAGATGCCCGATCACAACTCCCGGAATGCTGTCTGCGGTTGCCTCTGGAACCGCGACCAGCAGACCACCGGAGGTGGTCGCGTCCAGCACCAGACGCCGCCTCCAGGCCGGAACTGTGACGGCAAAGTCACTGAAGCGAGCCGCCCAGGTTCCGTTCCTGGAACTCCCGCCGGAACCACCGCGGCCCCCATCCTGAAGCAGGATCTGCGCACCCTCGATCACCGGCACGCTCGCCGCGTCCAACTCCGCCGCGAGCCGACTCTCGCGACAGAGGTTGTGCAGATGTCCGAGCAGGCCAAAGCCGGTCACATCGGTCATGGCGTGTGCTCCCGCGGCAATGGCCGCCCTGGAGGCGACGTCGTTGAGCTCGGTCATTGTCGCCACGGCCCGTGCCAGCAGCGCGTCGTCCGCAGCCGCTCGCCGGCGGGCCGCGATGATCGCCCCGGTTCCCAGCGGCTTGGTCAGAACCAGTGCGTCGCCCACGACGCCGCCGGCGTTGGTGATGATGTGCTCTGGGTGGACGGTGCCGGTGACTGAGAGGCCGTACTTGGGTTCCTGGTCGTCAATGGAATGGCCGCCGCCGAGCGCGACGCCCGCCCGCATGAGCACGTCGAGGCCACCGCGAAGAATCTCTTTGAGCACCGCCTCCCCCAGCGATTCCAGCGGGAACGCCACCACGTTCAGCGCCAGGATCGGCGTACCGCCCATCGCATATACGTCCGAGAGCGCATTGGCGGCGGCAATGCGGCCAAAGTCGTACGGGTCATCCACCAGCGGCGTGAAGAAGTCGATCGTCTGCACCAGCGCCAGTTCGCTGCTCAGCTTGTACACAGCAGCATCGTCAGCACTGGCTGCGCCGACCAGCAGGCGCGCGTCCGGGTTTGTGGTCAGGCCCTGAACCAGCGGTATCAACTCCCCTGGCGGCAGCTTGCACCCACAGCCCGCGCCGCTGGCCAGCGATGTGAGCGTCGGCGCCGTAGCGCTCTGTTCACGAGATGGAGTGGTCAATTCATCGGACTTGAGCACCGCGAAGCGGATCTACCCGCGATTCGGCGGCGCGGAACGCTTCAGCGCCCGATCGCAGTTGTCGCTTGCATATCACAACTTATGCATCACACAACTACACAACTCATCCTTTGTGGTATTGTGTTGATTTACACAATGGTGGCAATGTGGATTGGGGGTATGACATGACCAGAACCTCAGACAACCGGCCGTCAGGGAGCCAGCCATGAGCCGGGTGGTTGTGCTCGGAGCCGGTGTGTCAGGCCACACTGCCGCTGCATTCGCAAGGCGCTGGCTGGGACGGGGTGATTCGGTCACCGTGGTCTCGCCCAAACCTGACTACAACTGGATCCCGTCCAACATCTGGGTTGGAGTTGGGCTGCTCAAGCCACAGAAGGTGACGGTGCCGCTGGAGCCGATCTATGACCGTGCCGGGATTGAGTTCGTGCAGGCTGCCGCTCGCTCGATCCATCCTGACGGTGACAGCGGGTCACCGGCTCCCTACGTGATGGCTGAGGCCGCAGACGGCACGATGCACAAGGTTCCCTACGACTTCCTGATCAACGCGACCGGCCCACGGCTGCGCTTCGACAAGACGGAGGGGCTGGGCCCTGAAGGTGGACACAGCATGTCCGTCTGCACCCCCGAGCACGCGGTCATGGCCTCCGCCGCGCTCGACGAGGAGGTCGAGCGCATGAAGCGCGGCGAGAAGCGCAAATTCCTGGTCGGCGTCGGCCACGGAACCTGCACGTGCGAGGGAGCGGCCTTTGAGTACATCGTGAACCTCGAGTTCGAGCTGCGCCGGCGCGGCGTCAGGGATCGAGCCGAGATCACCTGGCTCACCAACGAGTACGAGCTCGGGGATTTCGGCATGGGCGGCATGCACATCCGCCACAAGGGCTATGTGATTCCCTCCAGCACGTTCAATGGCTCGCTCTTCGCGGAGCGCGGCATCAACTGGATCACCCGCGCCCACGTCCACAGGGTGGAGGCCGACCGGGTGCACTACGAGACGCTTGATGGCGCCATGTCGGAGCAGGAGTTTGACTTTGCGATGCTGCTGCCGCCATTCAGCGGCGTGGGACTGAAGGCCTTTGGCCGAGACGGTGGTGAGATCACCGACCGGCTATTCATGCCGAACGAGTTCATGCGCGTGGACGCGGACTACGCGCAGAGGCCGCCCGAGGAGTGGACGGCCGCAGACTGGCCTCGCACCTACCAGTCCCCTGACTACCAGAACATCTTCGCCGCCGGCATTGCGTTTGCACCACCGCACGCGATCTCAACACCGCGGACCAGCCCCAACGGGACGGTCATAGCACCGGCCCCGCCACGAACCGGCCAGCCGTCCGCGACCATCGGCAAGGCAGTGGCACAGTCGATCGTCGACATGCTCGGGGGCGCGCCACAGCCGACACAGGCCGCTTCAATGGCCGATATGGGTGCAGCCTGCGTCGCATCCGCGGGCGCCAATCCGTTCACCGGCACTGCCGCATCGATGATCGTCTATCCGATCGTGCCGGACTTTGAGCGCTACCCGGAGTACGGGCGCGACATGGACCTCACGTTCGGTGAGATCGGTCTCGCCGGCCATTGGATCAAGATCCTGCTGCACCACATGTTCCTGTACAAGGCCCGCCTGCTTCCCGGCTGGCATCGCATCCCGGAGTGACCTGATGACCAAGGATCAAGCTCGCTACGCCGCCAAACCGACCCGCTTCACGGTGTTCCAGCGGACCTTCCTGCCGCTTCAGTTGATCCGCTTCGTCGTGATCAACATGAAGATGCTCGACATCATCCGCCGAAGCCACCGGGCGATGCATAGGGCTGGCCAGTAGCCGCAGGACCGCCACACCCGCCAGCGCTTAGAAGGTCTCTCACAATCAGGGCGTCGTCCGGGGCGGTCGTGGACCAAGCTGGGCGACGCCCGTTTCCAGAGCCGATACTGGAGGTATCGGCCAGGGAAACGGGTGGCGACCCAGTGCCGAGTCCACCGACGCATCCGGACAGCCATCGTTCTGAAAGACCTTCTTCAACATCAAAACCCCCGTAGAGGCCGGGGTTTCGGCAGTACCGCTACCGGGATTAGAACCCACCCGACGGAGATTGAGATATCCACGTTATGCCTGCAATTCCGGAGTTTCCTGCCTCGGTGGGAACCCCCGCTGTGGAGGGGCACGAAACCGCTCGATTCGGGTGGTGACTGTGGCGCACCGAGCGCGTGCTGAACTTCCAACGCGCAGGCCGGACTCCTCTTCAGATCGACCTCAAATCCGCGCGAAGTAGGTCTGATGACGTTGTCGCCGAGAGGCACGCCGCGACCACGAAGCCGGTGCCGGCCCAGCTACGGATGCGTGGCCGTGCGGTCACTTGCCGCTTGATCGAGGCGAAGGCGACTATCGACGTTCTGCCCGCAATACGCGATACAAACGTCGATAGTCCGCCGTTGGCGCCGTCGCCCAAGAACACGCTCTTAGCCACGTGAACACAACCCGCGCATTGCAGGTGCCTGGGCT
>JAKAED010000114.1 GCA_021820105.1 Actinomycetes bacterium
GATCGCCAGCCGCACGCAGTCCACCGGCGTGCCGTCCGTCGCATAGCCCACCGTGCCATCCGCAAAGTCAACCTCCTGCACCCACAGCGGCCGGCGGATCGTGATCGAACGCGCCATCGCGGAGCGGTTCCCGTCGGGGGCAATCACCCGCAGGTCCAGGTGCGGCAGGGCCTGCAGGGCAACACGCATGGTCTGGAGCCCCTCCGCATCAATGCCGTCGTCGTTGGTGAGTAGTACGCGCATACTCTCCACCTAGGCTACTAGCGGCTCCAGCGGCAGTCAGAGCGCCAGCAACAGGCGCTCGCCGCCGTAGCCGGCCCCGGCAAAGTGCAGCCCGTGCGCCGGCGCGGTTGGCCCGGCTGCGGCACGGGGCGCCCCCTCAAGCAGCTGACCAAACGCCTCCACCGAGAGCCGGCCGCGCGCGACCTCAAGCATCGTTCCGACGAGCACGCGGTTCATGTGACGCATGAACGTGTCGGCCTCAATCCAGAACTCGACGATGCCCCGCTCGCCCGGTTGCCAGTAAGCGGCGTAGACGTCGCGCTCAAACCGCACGTGGTAGGTATCGGTGGGCGTGAACGCGGTGAAGTCATGGGTGCCGACCAACAGCGCAGCGCAGGTGTGCAGCGCCTCCAGATCAAGCGGATAGGCCCAATGCAGCGCATGGCCGCTCGCGAGGCCCGGGCGGGCCGGCCGGGCCAGGACCCGGTAGCAGTAAGCCCGCGAGGTGCAGTCGTGGCGGGCGTCGAAGCCATCCGGAACCGTCTCAGAGGCGATGACGGCGATGTCGGCCGGAAGCAGTGCGTTGAGGCTGCCCAGCGGGGCAGCCTCGCCCTCATGTGAGGCAACCTGGGCCCAGGCGTGCACGCCGGCGTCGGTGCGGCCGGCGACGGTCACCTGCACCGGGCGGCGCAGCACGACCCGCAGGGCCGCCTCGAGCTCGCCCTGGACCGTTCGCTCCTCCGGCTGGTGGGCCCAGCCGGAGAAGTCGGTCCCGTCGTACTCGAGGGTGAGCCGGGCGCTCAGACGAGCTCGAGCAGAACCATCTCGGTCGCGTCCGAGCGGCGCGGACCGAGCTTGAGGATGCGGGTGTAGCCGCCGTCACGCGCCGTGTAGCGCGGGGCGACCTCCTCAAACAGCTTGTAGACGGCCGACTTGTCCTGGCCAAGGGCCGAGAGCGCCTGACGACGAGCGTGGAGGTCGCCACGCTTGGCCAGCGTGATCAGCTTCTCAAGCTCGGGCTTGACAGCCTTGGCCTTGGTCTCGGTCGTCTGGATGCGCTCATGTTCGATGACCTCCTTGGAGAGGTTCATCAGCAGCGCCTTACGGTGGGCGGAGCTGCGGGAGAGCTGGTAACGGTTACGTTGGTGGCGCATGGTTCTGAGTGATCCTCGTGCGGAAGGAAGCTTAGCCCTCGCGGAGCGCGAGTCCACGCGCATGCAGGGTTTCAATCACCTCGTCAATGGACTTCTTGCCGAAGTTCGGGATCGCGTTAAGCTCACCCTCGCTCTTTGAGACAAGATCACCGACGGTCTGGATACCCGCGCGCTTGAGGCAGTTGTAGGAACGGACACCCAGCTCGAGCTCCTCGATCAGGATGTCGTCCATCGCATTGGGCGTGCGGCCCCCGGAGTTGCGCCCCGGATCTGCGCCGACCAGGCCGGCGTCCAGGATCGCCCCGGTGTGCGCGTCGCGCAGCTCGATCACACGGTCGGCGTCGGTGAAGATCGCCAGCTGGGAGATCAGGATCTCGGCGGCCTCACGCAGAGCGGCGTGCGGGTCGATCGAGCCGTCGGTCTCGATGTCGAGCGTGAGCTTGTCAAAGTCGGTCTTCTGGCCGACACGCGCCTGCTCGACGTTGTAGGCCACACGGCGCACCGGCGAAAAGATCGAGTCGATCGGGATCACGCCGATCGGCTGATCAGCGGACTTGTTCTCCTCAGCCGGGCGGTAGCCACGGCCACGGCCGATCGTCAGGTACACCTCGAGCTTGGTCTGCTTCTCAAGCGTCGCGATGTGCGCGTCAGGGTTCAGGATCTCAACACCGGAGGGCAGATCAATGTCCTTGGCGGTGATCTCGCCGGGACCGGAGACCACCAGTGGCGCCTCAACCTCGGTCGCGTCCGAATGCATCCGGCAGACGATGCCCTTCAGGTTCAGGACGATGTCGGTGACATCCTCCTTGACGCCCTTGATCGTGGAGAACTCGTGAGCGACGCCCTCGATGCGAACGCTGGTTACCGCCGCTCCGGCGAGCGACGAGAGCAGCACACGGCGCAGTGAGTTGCCGAAGGTGTAACCGAAGCCACGATCGAGTGGCTCGATCGTGAACGAACCGCGGTTCTCTTCAACGGACTCGCTGGTGATTCGGGGGACTTGGAAGTCAAGCATCGCACGTTCCTAGCATCGGGGGTTCTGGCGCCGGTGGGGTCGGTCCATCGGCGGTTCAAGGCCGCGCGAGGTGGCTGAGCCACCCCACGCGGCGAGCAAACTTTCTACTTCGAGTAAAGCTCGACGATCAGCTGCTCCTGCACCGGCGCGGCGATCTCCCGCCGCTCCGGCCTGCGGAGCACCTTCGCCGTGAGCGAGTCGTGGTCCGCCTGCAACCAGGCGGGAACCTGACCCGTCAGCTCGGTCGCGTCGCGGATCACCTGGGTCGCTGAGGACTTGGCGGAGATCGCGATCACGTCGTTGTCCCGCAGCTGGTAGCTGGGGATGTTGACGCGGCGCCCGTTGACGGTCCAATGACCGTGGAGGATGAGCTGTCGAGCCTGCCGGCGGGAGGCGGCAAAGCCAAGCCGGACGAGGACGTTGTCAAACCGGCACTCAAGTGTGCGCAGCAGGTTCTCACCGGTGATGCCCGGCTGGCGGGAGGCCTTCTCGTAATAGATCCGGAACTGACGCTCCAGCACGCCGTAGTAGCGCTTGGCCTTCTGCTTCTCGCGCAGCTGCAGGCGGTACTCGCTCTGCTTCTGCCGGCCGCGGCCGTGCTCTCCGGGTGGGTAGCCACGGCGCTCGACGCCGCACTTGTCGGTCAGGCAGCGCTCACCCTTGAGGAACAGCTTCTGGCCCTCACGGCGGCACTGCTTGCACTGAGCTCCTGTATCGCGTGCCATGTCTCAGACTCTCCTGCGCTTGCGCGGGCGGCAGCCGTTGTGCGCCTGCGGGGTTACGTCCTTGACGCCCGTCACCTCAAGGCCAGCGGCCTGGAGCGAGCGGATTGCGGTCTCACGACCCGAGCCGGGGCCCTTGACGAAGACCTCGACCTTCTGCAGACCGTGCTCAATGCCCTTGCGCGCGGCCGCATCAGCGGTCACCTGCGCGGCAAAGGGGGTCGACTTGCGCGAGCCCTTGAACCCGGCGCCACCGGCCGACTCCCAAGCGATCACGTTGCCGTCACGGTCGGTGAGCGAAACGATCGTGTTGTTGAAAGACGTCTTGATATGCGCCTGGCCGATGGGGATGTTCTTGCGTACCCGGCGGCGGCCGCGCTGAGGCCTACGAGGAGCGGGGCTCATTGATTACTTCTTACCTGCCTTCTTCTTACCGGCCACCTGCATGCGCTTGGGGCCCTTGCGCGTACGCGCGTTGGTCTTGGTGTTCTGGCCGCGAACGGGCAGACCGCGCCGGTGGCGCAGGCCGCGGTAGCAGCCGATCTCCTGCAGGCGCTTGATGTTCTGCGAGCGCTCGCGCCGCAGATCGCCTTCAACAACAACCGACCCGTCAATCAGGTCGCGAAGCTTGATGACCTCGTCCTCAGTGAGATCGCGCACCTTGCGGTCGGGTTCGATCCCGACCTCGGCAAGCAGCTTGTTGGACGTTGGCCGACCGATCCCATAGATATAGGTGAGACCGATCTCGACACGCTTGTTGAGCGGGATGTTGACCCCTGAGATACGTGCCATGGGTTCAGCCCTGCCGCTGCTTGTGCCGCGGGTTGGAGCAGATCACCAGCACACGTCCGTGCCGGCGGATAATCTTGCATTTTTCGCACATCGGCTTGACCGACGGTCGTACTTTCACGTCGCTTCGCTCTCGTCGTGAGTTATTTGCTCTGGTCCTCGTCCACGGCTCTGGAGACCGCTTCAGGTCTCCGCTACCGGGGCGGGAGTCGCGCGCAGCGCAAGCCATGCGTTGCAGGCGCAAAAGCGGATAGTAGCAACACAACGCAGATGCGCGTCTTGCCCCGCTGACGTCGATTGTATTAGGCCGCCGCGGCGCTCCCGCCCTTGGCCTCATGCCAGGGGGTCAGGACCCGCGGACCAGCGGCCGTGACCGCGATTGTGAACTCGAAGTGAGCGGCCAGCGTGCCGTCCGCGGAGAAGATCGACCAGTTGTCGTCGGCCATGCGCACCTGGTGCTTACCGACGTTGACCATCGGCTCCACAGCCAAGACCATCCCCTCCTCCAGCAGCACGCCGGACCCGGCCTTGCCGTAGTTGGGGACCTGCGGGTCCTCATGCATGTCGCGCCCGACCCCATGACCCACCAGGGTGCGGATCACGGAGAAGCCGTTCTCACTCTCCACGTAGTGCTGCACGGCGTGACCGATGTCACCCAGATGGTTGCCGGGCACGCACTGCGCAACCGCCAGATGCAGAGACTCCTCAGTGACATCGAGCAGCTTCTGCGCGATGGGGGAGATCGGTCCCACCGGGAAGGTGCGAGCCGCATCAGCGACCCAGCCGTCCTTGACCACCCCGATGTCGATTGAGAGGATGTCCCCGCGCTCGAGCTTGTAGGCGCCGGGGATCCCGTGCACGACCATCGAGTTCGGTGAGGCACAGATCGAGCCGGGGAAACCGCGGTAGCCCTTGAAGGCCGGCTCGCAGCCCTGCGAGCGGATGAACTTCTCAGCGGCCTGATCCAGCTCGCGCGTGGTGACGCCCGGACGGATCTTGCCCGCCAGCAGGTTCATGGTCTTGACGAGCACCTCACCGGCGGCGGCCATCTGCTCGATCTGTTCTGGGCTCTTCTTGATGATCGCCATTGACTTCAGCTCTAGCGTAGTGCCCTGGGCTCCCGCGGCGCGGGCGTCACCTAGATCGAGTCCTCAAGCTTCAGCGTCGCGATCAGCGCCCGGATGTGGTTGTGCACCTCAGCCGGCGTGCGCGTGCCGTCCACGCGGCGCAGCAGGCCCCGATCCTCATAGAACTGGACAAGCGGCGCCGTCTGCTCGTGGTAGACGGCCAGCCGCTTCTGCACCACCTCTGGACGGTCATCGTCACGCTGGATCAGCCGTGAGCCGTCCTGGTCGCAGACGTCGGCGTGCTTGGGAGGGTCAAAGTCGACGTGATAGTTGTGGCCGGCCTTGACGCAGACCCGCCGCCCTGCGATGCGCTTGACAATCGCCGTATCGGGAACATCGATCAGCAGCGCCGCAGTCACCCTGCGGCCCTCACGCTCAAGCTGTTCCTCCAGCGCCTCCGCCTGCCCAGTGGTGCGCGGGAAGCCGTCAAGGATAAAACCGTCCTCAGTGTCGCTCTGATCGAGCCGCTCCGCCGCCATCGCAACGATCAGCTCGTCAGGCACGAGGCCACCGGACTCCATGTGCTGCTTGGCCTGCTTGCCAAGCTCGGTGCCCTCCTTGACGTTCGCGCGGAGCATCTCGCCGGTGGAGATGAACGGCAGACGGAAGTCCTCGGTGAGACGCTCGGCCTGGGTACCCTTGCCGGCGCCCGGCGGACCAATGAGGATCAGGTTCAATTGGGAGGGCATCGGGCGGAGGATGTTATCGAGCTACCCGGGATGCGGTTGCCGTCTGCGGGAAGTCCGCACCGCCAGGGGCGTTTGTGCGCATCCTCTCCGCGGTGGCTCGCCGTTGCAACCGGCGGGCATCCAGGTTGGGTGGATCCTACTTGAGGAAGCCCTCGTAGTTGCGCATCATCAGCTGTGCTTCCAACTGGCGCATGGTGTCCAGCGCGACGCCGATGACGATCAGGATCGAGGTGCCGCCAAAGGCGAAGTTGGCGCCCGTCTGCGCGATCAGGATCGTCGGCAGCGCGGCGACAAACGCCAGGAACAGCGCGCCCGGGAAGGTCAGCCGCGCCAGCACTCGATCAAGGAACTCCGCAGTGGGCCGGCCGGGTCGAATCCCGGGGATGAAGCCACCGTACTTCTTGAGGTTCTCCGCCTGGTCGATCGGGTTGAAGACGATCGCCGTGTAGAAGTACGTGAACAGGATGATCAGCAGACACTCACCCAGCACGTAGTGCCAGCCACCGGGGGACAGGAAGTTCGCAAGGTCCGTACCCCAGTTGTGGATCTTGTTCTGACCGATCATCTGGCCGATGGTTGGCGGGATGGCCATCACCGTGGCGGCGAAGATCACCGGGATCACGTTGGCCATGTTGACCGTGAGCGGCAGGTAGGTCTGCCCGCCCTGCGTCATCCGCTGGCCAATCACGCGCTTGGCGTACTGGACCGGGATCCGGCGCTGGCCGGTCTGCACGAACACGATGCCCGCGACCACGGCAAAGACGATGAACGGCATCATCACCTTGAAGGACTGGTCGGGACTGTTCCACCACGACTGGACGCCGGTGGGGATGCGGGCCACGATCGACGCGAAGATCATCAGCGAGATGCCGTTGCCGATGCCGCGCTGCGTGATCAACTCACCCAGCCACATCACCACCACGGTGCCGGCGGTCAGCGTGATCGCGATCAGGAAGAGCTTGCCGACGTTGAAGTTCTGAATCAGCGTGACGCCGGCCTGCGTCTCCAGGCTCTTGAACAGGAAGACGTAGGCGATTGACTGCGCAAACGCCAGCCCCACGGTGAGGTAGCGCGTGTACTGGGTGATCCGCGCCTGGCCGACCTCACCCTCCTTGGAGAGCTTCTCCAGGGAGGGCACCACGGCGGTCAGGATCTGGATGACGATGGACGCAGTGATGTACGGCGTGATCCCCAGGCCGAAGATCGCCACGCGCGCGAGCGCGCCACCGGAGAAGGTGTTGAGCAGCCCGAGCACCCCGTTGCCGCCGGCGGCCTGCTGGATCGACTGCAGGGCGTGCGAGTTGACAGCCGGCGCCGGGATGTAGGCGCCGAGCCGGTACAGGCCCAGCATCGCGAAGGTGAAGAGCACCTTGCGACGGATCTCAGGTACACGGAAGGCTCCGAGGATCGTCGAAATCATCTGCGCGCTATCTCAGTCTCACGGCCGCTGATTCAGGAAGCACTGCTCTAAAAGGCGGTGGCCGCCGACCCGATCAGGACTCGGACGCAGTGCTCTCGATGAGTGCAACTGTCCCGCCGGCCTTCTCGATCGCCTCACGCGCGCTGGCACTGACGGCGTGCACGTTGACCGTGAGCGCCTTGCTCAGCTCGCCCTTGGCGAGGATCTTGACCGGAATGTCCCTGCGGGTTGCCAGGCCCTTCTGCTTGAGCGCCTCGAGGTCGACGACAGCGCCAGCCTCAAAGCGAGCCTCAAGATCCTTGAGGTTAACAGCCTGCGTGTGGGTCCGGAACGGCTCAAACGGCATTGACTTCTTCATGTGCGGGCCGCGCAGCTTGCGCATCCGCATATGAATCGGCATCTGGCCGCCCTCAAAGTTCGAACGGGACTTGGAGCCCGTGCGGGAGCCGGCACCCTTCTGCCCGCGCCCTGAGGTCTTACCCGTGCCCGAGCCCTCACCGCGTCCCACGCGCTTACGCGGCTTGCGGGAACCCGGGGACGGCTTGAGGTTATGGAGGCCGATCTCCGCTGCCGGCACTGACTCAATCTGCTCGCTCATGCTTCGTCAACCTCAACCAGATGTCGGACCTTATGCAGCATGCCCCGCATCTGGGGCGTATCGCTGACCTCCACCGTGTGGCCGATGCGACGCAAACCGATGGAACGCAGCGTGTCGAGCTGACTCTTGTCCGAGCCGTTCTTTGACTTGCGCTGAGTGACCTTGAGGGTGGCAGCGCTCATGCTGTCACCTCAGCGGTCTCTGCTCCGTCGCCCGCCCCCGCTGGGGCGGCGACGTCGGCATCCGCGTCGTCGCTGAGCTCGGCGGTGGCCTGCTGCTCACCGGTGAGTCCCAGCACGGTGTTGATCGACAGACCACGGAGCTCCGCCACCTCCTCCGGGGTGCGCAGGGACTCAAGGCCCGCCATCGTCGCCTTGACGAGGTTGATCGGGTTCTGTGAGCCCAGCGACTTGGAGAGGATGTCGTGGATACCGGCCAACTCGAGGACCGCACGGACACCACCGCCGGCAATGACGCCGGTACCGGGAGCGGCCGGCTTCAGGAACACGCGTCCTGACCCGAAGATACCGGTGGTCTGGTGGGTGATGGTCGAGCCGTGCTTGGGAACCCGGTACAGGTTCTTCTTGGCCTTCTCAACACCCTTCTGGATGGCCACGGGCACCTCATTGGCCTTGCCGTAGCCGACACCCACCACCTCACGCTCGTCACCCACCACGACCAGCGCGGTGAATGAGAAGCGGCGGCCGCCCTTGACGACCTTTGCGACGCGGTTGATCTCGACGACTCGCTCCTGGAGGTCAAGTCCTGCTGCGGAAACTGTGCGATCTCTTGCCATGAATTCAGTCCAGAGTAGCGTCCGGAGGGCGCTTAGAAGCTCAGCCCGCCTTCACGGGCACCGTCGGCGAGCGCCTGCACGCGCCCGTGATACTGATAGCCGCCACGGTCAAAGACCGCGGTCTGGACACCGGCCGCCTTGGCACGCTCGGCCAGCAGCTCGCCGGCCCGCTTGGCCTGCTCGCTGCCGCGGAGCTCACGCAGGGGCTCCTCAATCCAGTTGACGGCGGCCAGCGTGCGGCCGGCCTCGTCATCAATCAGCTGTGCGGCGATGCCGCGATTGGAACGGAACACGGAGATGCGTGGCCGCTCAGCGGTGCCGCGGACCTTAGCCCGGACACGACGCCGACGACGCAGGCGCAGCGCTTCCTTGGTCTTGACGCTCATGCTCGCTTACCGACCTTCCTCGCGACGTACTCACCCTCGTAGCGGATGCCCTTGCCCTTGTACGGCTCAGGCTTGCGCTGCTTGCGGATCTGGGCGGCGATCTCACCGACCATCTGCTTGGAGGCACCCTTGACGGTGATCCTCGTGGGCTGGGGAACCTCGAACGTGATGCCGTCCGGCGCCTTGATCTCAACCGGGTGGGAGTAGCCCAGGGCCAACTCCAGGTCGCGACCCTTCAGCGCGGCGCGGTAACCGACGCCCTGGATCTCCAGATTCTTGTGGAAGCCGGCCGTGACACCGGTGACCATGTTGGCCACGAGCGTGCGGGTGAGGCCGTGCAGCGCACGGTGCTCGCCGCGGTCGGTTGGGCGGGAGATCACGAGCTGGTCGCCGTTCTCACCGCTGGTCTGCTCAACCTTGATGTCACGTGAAATCCGTTCTGAGAGCTCGCCGCCGGGACCCTTGACGGTCACCAGTTCAGGCTCGATCGTGACGGTCACGCCACTGGGCAGGGGGATGGGTTTTCTACCGATTCTCGACATTGCAGCTTGTCCTCAGGTCTTACCAGACCTTGGCCACAACCTCCCCACCGACACCGAGCTGGCGAGCCTCATGACCGGTCATCACGCCACGTGAGGTGGAGATGATCGCGGTGCCAAGGCCGCCCTGGATCTTGGGGATGTGGTCGTGGTCAACGTAATTGCGCTGGCCCGGACGTGAAACGCGCTGAATGCCGCTGATCACGGGCCTCCGGTCCTTTGTGTACTTCAGCGTGACGGTGATCTGCTCACCGGGATGCTCGGCACTGGCCGGCACGATCGCATAGGCCTCAATGTAGCCCTGCTCCTTGAGGATCCGGGCGAGTTCACGCTTCAGCTTTGATGATGGGATTGTGACGTCGTGATGCTGCGCCTTGGCGGCATTGCGCAGGCGCGTCAGGAAGTCAGCAATGGGGTCCGTCATTGACATGCGGTCACCAGCTCGACTTCGTCATTCCGGGGATGTATCCGTTGTGCGCGAGCTCGCGCAGGCAGATCCGGCAGAGGCCGAACTTGCGGTACACGGCGCGGGACCGGCCGCAGCGACGGCAACGGGTGTATCCGCGGGTCTTGAACTTGGGGGTCCGCTGCTGACGGACTCGTTGTGAGGTCTTGGCCACGTGTGCTTCCTAACTCTGGGTTGCGGCCTGCCGACGGCCGTCCTTCGCAAATGGCATGCCGAGGGCCTCAAGCAGAGCGTAGGACTCCTCGTCGGTGCAACGGTTCATCGTGATCGTCACGTCGAGGCCACGCGTCTGGTCGACCTCGTCGTAGTCGATCTCGGGGAAGATGATCTGCTCGCGCAGGCCGAGCGTGTAGTTGCCACGGCCGTCAAACGACCTTGGGTTCACGCCACGGAAGTCACGGATTCGCGGCATCGCCACCGAGAACAGACGGTCCAGGAACTCATACTGGCGGTCCCCGCGCAGGGTCACGGCCAGGCCGACCGGCATGCCCTCACGCAGCTTGAACTGCGCAATTGACTTGCGCGCGCGGCGTACATTCGGCTTCTGGCCGGTGATCTGGGCGAGCTGCTCCGCCGCTGCGTCGAACAGCTTGGAGTCCTGCTTGCCCTCACCGACGCCCATGTTGACGGTGACCTTCATGATCTTTGGAGCCTGCATCGGCGAGTCGTAGCCGAACCGCTCAATCAGCGCAGGACGGATCTCCTGCTCGTACTTGGTCTTCAGACGTGCAGCCATCAGTCGATCCTCGTTCCACTGCGACGGGCGACCCGGACGCGCTTGCCGTCAATCACCTCAACGCCCACCCGGGTCGGCTTGCCGTCCTTGGGGTCGATGAGTGCGACGTTTGAGATGTGGATCGGGCCCTCGCGCTCAATCACGCCGCTGGTCTGCTGCGTCAGCGAGCCGGGCACGGCCTTCTGGTGGCGCTTGATCATGTTCAAGCCCTCCACAAAGACGCGGTCGTTCTTGGGGTCGACGCGCAGGACACGGCCCTGCTTGCCGCGGTCCTTGCCGCTGATCACGATGACCTGATCCTCGCTCTTGATACGGGCGGGCATGATCAGAGCACCTCCGGAGCAAGCGACACGATCTTCATGAAGTTGCGCTCGCGCAGTTCGCGAGCGACCGGGCCGAAGATGCGGGTGCCACGGGGGTTGTTGTTGTTGTCGATGATCACGGCGGCGTTCTCATCAAAGGCGATGTAGGTCCCATCCTCGCGACCGTGCGGCTTCTTGGTGCGCACGACCACGGCCTTGACCACATCACCCTTCTTGACCGAACCCTGGGGGGTGGCCTGCTTGACGGTTGCCGTGATCACGTCGCCCACGCCGGCGTAGCGGCGGCGGTGGCCTCCCTGAACCCGGATCACCAGGATCTCACGCGCGCCGGTGTTGTCGGCGACGCGCAGTCTTGATTCGTTCTGGACCATTACTTCGCCCTCTCAACCACTTCGACCAGACGCCAGCGCTTGCTGCGCGACAGCGGCCTTGACTCACGCACCACGACGGTGTCGCCGATGTGCGCGTCATTGCGCTCATCGTGCGCGTGCAGCGTCGTTGAGGTGCGAACGATCTTCTGATACTTGCGATGCCGGCGGGCGACGTCGATCCGCACAGTGATGGTCTTGTCCGCCTTGTCGGAGACGACCACACCCTGGCGTGTCTTCTGCGTGCCGGTCTCATGCTCGCGCGCGGGCGTGGCGGTGCGCTCATGCGCGGCCGCCTTATACGCGGTGCGCTCAGCGGCGCGCCGGGTGCGGCGCGCCGCAGCCTTCTTGAGACGCTCGGAATCGCGCTCTGCCTGACGCTCCTCGACGGTCATGGCCGCACGCGGACCGACCTTGGCAGCACGCCGAGCGCGAAGCACCTGGCGGCGCTCCTTGGGGCTCAGCTGGACCTCAGGCTCAGCAGGCGCGGCGGGCTCGGCGGGCACAGCCGCAGCAGCCTCACCGGCGTCCTCCTGAGCAGAGGGCTCCGCTACCGGGGTCTCTACCTCTTCAATCTGTTCTTCGTCAGCCATTTGTCTCAATTCCACGTTCATTGGCGATCGTCAGTGCGCGCGCGATCTCCTTCTTCGCCCGGCGCAGCCCCGCCGTGTTGTCCAGCTCACCGGTGGCGTGCTGGAAGCGCAGCCCGAGCAAGTCTCGGCGCGCTGTCTTGATGTGCTCCACGAGCTCCTGCTCGTTCAGATCACGCAATTCGGTCGGCTTCATGGTTCTAGGCCTCTTCCCGCACAACGAACTTGGTCCGGACCGGGAGCTTGTGGCCGGCCAGGCGCATCGCCTCCCGCGCCAGCGGTTCCGGTACACCCGCGAGCTCGAACATCACGCGGCCCGGCTTGACAACGGCGACCCAGCCCTCAGGCGAGCCCTTGCCGGAACCCATGCGGGTCTCAGCAGGCTTCTTGGTGTAGGACTTGTCGGGGTAGACGTTGATCCAGACCTTGCCGCCGCGGCGGATCTTGCGGGTCATGGCGATACGAGCAGCCTCAATCTGCCGGTTGGTGATCCAACCGGCATCCAGCGCCTTGAGCCCGTACTCACCGAACTGAACCTTGACCTGACCGCGCGAGAGCCCGGCTCGACGGCCGCGGTGCTGCTTGCGGTGCTTTACACGCTTGGGAGCGAGCATCAGTTATTTCCTCCACCCTGGGGCGCAGCGCCACCTGAGGAGCTGCCGCCGCCCTGGTTACCGCCGCCGGCGTTACCGCCCTGCGGACGCGGACCACGATTCTGCTGGCCGCCGCCCTGCGGACGTGGGCCACGGCCGGGACCGCCCGGACCACGCCCGGGGCCACCCTGACCGGGGCCGCCTGGGCCACGGCCGGGACCGCCCGGACCACGCCCGGGGCCACCCTGACCCTGTCCACCCGGACCACGCCCGGGGCCACCCTGGCCGGGACCGCGACCGCGGCCACGTCCACCGGGGCCACCGGCAGTGCCGGTACCGCCAGGTCCGCCC
>JAKAED010000261.1 GCA_021820105.1 Actinomycetes bacterium
CCGATCTCATTCCCGGGTCAGGACGGTCCAGTGCAGCGCGAGCTTGGGCTGCGGGGCCGGCGCCGCAGCGGACGGGGTCGTGGTGGATGTCGGCGGCGGTGCCGCTGTGTTACTGGGCGGAGAAGTCGTCGCAGTGAGACTGCTCGTCGCGCTCGGACTGGCTGCGGCCGAGGTCGTGGTGGTCGTCTGCCCAAGGGCCACCGCAGTGGGAGTGGCGGCGATCAGAGCTGTCGCGGCGAGGAGCGCGGAGATGGCTTGGTAGCGGCGCGGGCGTGTGGACATTCGTGGTTCGTAGTTTTTGTCGTGTCGTAAGGGTGGCGTCCGATCAGAGCGGCGGAGGACCGCTCCGCGTGGGCACCGGCGCGGGCGCCGCGGAGCCGGAGCGCTTCGGGTTAGATGGCGCCGAGCTGCTACCGGTGGCCTGTGATGACGCCGGCGGCGCTGGCGAGGAATAGGTCGGCGCCGGCGCGCTCGGTTCGGCGGAGGTCGACGGTGCGATGCTCGCTGCGGGCGTTGTGTGGGCGGACGCGGCGGGCTGGTGGGCGCGGTTGGCTTTCGGCCGTGGCGTCTTGGAAGCTGATGGCTTGTGGCGCGTTCGGCTGGGTCCGTTGGTCTTGATCGTGGTCTTGGTCTTGGTCTTGGTCTTGGTCTTGGTCTCGGTCTTGGTCGTGCGCGTGGGAGCGGCCTTGCGCACCGGCTTGTGCGTCGGCATGGCCTTAGAACGATTGGCGACGCTGCTGGCCGTCGTCTGCTGTTGGGTCGTCGTCCGCACGACCGGGGTCTGGACGGCGCTGCGAACGTGCTTTGCGCCGACCTTGGCGGCAGTGGTAGAGCTGTCGTGGCCTACCGCCTGGAGAACGATCAGCGCAAGGATCACCGCAGCGAGCAGCCCGAGGCCCAGGATTGTGCGGTTGGTATTTGCCCCGGGGATGCGAGCGGCGAGGTCGTGGCGGCTTGCGACGAAGCGGCGAGACCGCGGCGAGCGGACGCGGGGCGGACGGGAGGGTCGGGGGACCCCAGTCCGGGCGATCAGGGGAGCGGTCAACGCCGATGCGGATTCGAGTGCCACCACGTCTCCGCCGTCGTGCGGAACGCCCAGCACCCATGTGCCGTCCGGATCGGTCACCTCGAGGCGGCCAGCGTGCCGGACGCGAGTGGCGAGGTAGCTGCGGGTGTCCTCCAACACGCGGCCGCGCACCGTGTCGAGTTCGGCTCCGGCGAAAGCATGTTCCTGGCCGTCGGGCAGCGTGAGGGTCGCGCTGTATTGACCCCAACCGGTCCGCGCGATCGTCGCGGCCAACGTCGGGTCGGCCGGAAAGCCGTCTGTCTGGGCAGATGGCGGAGGCTCGCCGTTGACCGGTCCGCGGGCCGAGTCGACTGGATCCGTGCTGATCCGAGCGACCTCGCCAAGAACAACGGGCTCCTGACCGTCGTCGGCCGGCAGCACGAGTTCCCACGAGCGGTCTGGGTCGGCGACAGTCAGGCGCCCGAACTGATGCCCGTGCTGGTCCAGGAACCGGCGCACAGCGGCCAGGAGATCTGCACGCGCGTCGACTTCGCTCTCGGCGCTCAGATCCTCCAGGCTGCCGTCAGGGAGCTCGAGCGTCGCTGTGTAGCCCCCGGCGTCGCGCACCAATTCCGCTCGGAACACCACCGAGCGAGGAAAAGCATCCCGTCCGTGCATCGGACCGCTCATAGTCTCGACGGTACCAAATGTTAAACGTTGTAAAGTCATTCGCCTGCCAGCACAATCAATAGATCAGCACCACAGGACTCAAAGAGCAAAGGGTTCCGTACCTGTCATGCGGAGGACACGCTTTACAACGTTCAGCAGTATCGATGCCGGCTTGGGCGGCGACCGGCATACCGCGCGCCGGCGGGTAGGGTTGGCGCACACCGGGCAAACAGCGTTTAGGCGGGCTTCCATGACCGAACAGAAGGCGCCGGCATCGGCGAGACATCGCCGGCCGGTAACCCGCACCGAGCGGGAAGAGCGGATCGCAGGCGACGCGGCGCAGCGGATGGTCGCCAGAACGCGTGGGCTGATCGCCCAGCGCGGGATCGCGGCAGCGAATGTCCGCGAGGTCGCGGCCGCCTGCCGGGTATCCGCCGCGGCGCCGCTCTGGTTCTTCGGCAGCAAGGGTCGGCTGCTGATTGAAGTCCTGCGGATCGAGCACGCCGAGCGGCTCGCTCTGCTGCGCTCTTTCATCGAACCCGCCGAGTCGCGGGAAGGCTTGGTGGACGGCCTGCACGGGGCGCTACTGGCGTTTCTGGACCAACGAAGGATGCGCGGCGTCGACGAGCTGATCTTGGAGGTCAGCCGCCTCGCTGTTGATGATCCTGATGTCCAGGCGCGGCTCGGTGAGATGAGTCGCGAGCTGCGGGACGTGCTGGCCCGGGTCCTCGGTGACAAGCAGCGAGACGGCGTAGTTGCGTTGGCTGGCGATTCCTCGTCGATGGCGGCGCTGTTCCTCTCGCTCGCACAAGGCGTCGCCGTGGAGATGACAAGCGACCGAGGCTGGAATGCCGAGGAAGCCACGGCCGACGCGCGGCTTGTCATCGCAGCCCTGTTGAAGCCACCTGAGAGGCTGGGCGCCAGCTAACCGGCTTGGCTGCCAGGGAGGGTGATCGCGATAGCTGCCTCGGATGCAGTAGCTAAAGCGAGGGGCCGTAGCGCCCGCCCTGCCGCCCTGGCAAGGGTTGCGCAGCCGGGTCCGGCGCGCCCGCAGGAGCCGGCCGGCGAAGCTCGGTTAGACAAC
>JAKAED010000115.1 GCA_021820105.1 Actinomycetes bacterium
TAATTACGCGACAGCGGTCGGGGGCCGGCGTGCCGGCCGCCTGTGAGGGGTGAGAATCCTTCAGGCCCGGATCGACGTCGGTGAGGCTTGGTGCGTTAGAGCCCGTGCGACAGCGTGGCGCGGGGACCTGTGGGACCGTTGATTGCTGCCGTGAGCGCGTAGGTCAGACTCATACCTGGGAGGCCCCCTCCGGGCGACAGTGTCCAGTTGCCGTCCGAAGGGAGCAGTGTTGTGGATGTGATCGTAGAGCGGTGCGCGGGGCTTGATGTGCATCGCGACAACGTCGTCGCGACGGTCCGGGTGCCGGGCCAGGGCCGCCGCCAGTGGGATCAACAGACCCAGACGTTCAAGTCAACGCTCGCGGGGCTCGCCGCGCTCGCTGGCTGGCTGGCCGGCGCCGGGGTGACACGGGTCGGGATGGAAGCAACCGGTGTGTATTGGAAGACGGTGTTCCAGGCGCTCGAGGATCGTTTCGAGTGCTGGTTGCTCAACGCGCATCACATGCGCAACGTGCCGGGTCGCAAGACCGACGTGAAGGATTCGGAGTGGATTTGTCAGCTCGTTGCCCACGGGCTGGTGCGCCCGAGCTTCGTCCCGCCGGTCGAGATCCGTCGGCTGCGTGATTTGACCCGCCTGCGGGCCGCGCAGACCAACGAGCGCACACGGACGATCCAGAGGTTGGAGAAGGTCCTCCAGGACGCGGGGATCAAACTCTCAAGCGTTGCCTCAACGACCTACTCGAAGTCCGCGCGCGCGATGCTCGAAGCGCTCCTCACCGGGGTGAGCGATCCCGAGCAGCTCGCTGAGCTCTCCAAGGGCAAGATGCGCGCGAAGATCCCGGAGCTTCGCGAAGCGCTCCAGGGCCGATTCCGGGTTGAGCACCACGGCGTGATGGTCGCGCAACTGCTGGCGCATATCGACACGCTCGATGTCGCGCTGCAGAACCTGAGCGAGCGGATCGAGCTCGTGCTCGCCCCTCATGCTGAGATCGTCGAGTTGCTCGCAACGATCCCCGGTGTCCAAGCCAAAGCGGCGCAGGTCCTGATCGCCGAGTGCGGCCTGGACATGTCCGTGTTCCCAACCGTCGGGCACTTCGCATCATGGGCCGGGGCCTGTCCCGGGCACCACCAATCAGCCGGTCACAGGCGATCGGGACGCACCCGCCCCGGGCCCGCCTGGCTGACCTCGCAGCTCACCGAATGCGCCAGAGCTGCGGTCCGCACCAAAGACACCTACCTCGCCGCGCACTACGCCCAGCTCCGCGGACGCCGTGGCGAGCAGAAAGCGATCGGCGCGATCCGCCACGACCTCCTCGTCGCTTACTTCCACATCGTCCGAGACCACGTCCCATATCGAGACCTCGGGCCCGACTGGCAACGCAAGCGCTACTCCGTCGAGCACCGCGCTCGGCGGCTGCAGCGCCAGCTCGAAGCCCTCGGCTACGCCGTCACCCTCGAGCAAACCGAGCCAGCAGAACAAACCGCCTGAGCTGAGCTGACAACCCACCCGACCTGGCCAACGCCGACCGAACCAGCCCGGCGCCAAACGACCCTGCCCAAACGCGATCACCAATCCGAGGATTCACAGGTCAGCCTCTCGCCAAAGGAATAGTGACGCAACAGGCCACCTGTTCTCAAAAGCAATAGCTTGGGCAACGGCCTGCCATCCGGGGAGAGTGGTGATCTTCGAGAGCAATGTCGACCGAGTTCGTTCATCTTGTCTCGGAGGGGCCAGATTGGACTGCGATCGCCGGGATACTGGGCGCGGGAGCGTTCGGCCTCCTTGGTGGCTGGCTTGCCGACTCACGGCGATCGTCGGAAGACCAGCGCAAGGACGAAAGACAGTTCGACCATGAACGCCGCTTGAAGTCGGTCGACGACCTGGTTTCGAGGATCGACGATGTCGAAGCAGCGCTAGAGAATCTCGGCGAAAAGTGCGCAGTCATGCGGCAGAAGGCAATGACGCACGGCGATGACCCGAACGAGCTCGGGCAACCACTGCAAGTCGCAGAGGATGCCTACCAGGCCGCACGCGCATCCGTGGCTCGTCTTGCGATTCGCCCCCACGCCGGCGAGCGGTTGGTCGCCGGCGCAACCACCGCGGCCGAGGCTTATCTAGGCGCAATTAACTCGGTCCGAAGCGCGCTGATCGGCCGTCGTATGGGGATACACCAGCCGCCTGAATCGTTGATGGCGCTGACGAACGTTCCAGAGCAAGTAGAGGACGGAATCCAAAGAACGCGGCAGTTTGAAGAAGCCGCGCGCGAAGCTCTCGAGCGTCTTCTCGGTTCTCCGTCGACGCCGTCGCGACCGCCCAAAGTTGGGGCTGAACGCTCGATCAGATCGTGAAGCGAGAAGCTTGACGTGGAGCGCAACATCGCGGCGTCCGCATTGGACGCTCAGCGTGCTGTGAGAAGAGGCTCGCGTCCGTTCTTCGGACTCGGAAGTTCGTCCCACTCTCGCCCGTCGAGGACGCGGCCGCGAGACTTAGGTCGGGGTCCTCCCCACTGCTTGAAGAAGAAAGCCACTCCAGCCTCGTTGCACCGATCGCGGAGATCCCGGATCCAGTCCGCATCCACTCGTCGGTGGCGTGGGCCTGACTCGCCGCCGGCGATCAACCAATCGATGCCATCAAGCGAAAGACCGTCCAGTCGGCCGAGTAGTGGTTCAGCGCTGATGAATCGGACTGCTGCGGGTACATCTCGGAGAACGTTGGCCCGGTGGGTGAACCTACGGTTCTCGATCGTGACGCCCATCCAGATGTTCGGCGCCCATTCGAGATAGGGCGCTAATTCGGCCAGCCGATCTTCGCGCTTTGTCAGCACTTGGAATGTGTGCTGGCTAGCGAGCCGCATGGTCTCGAAGACTCGGCCGATATACGCGTCGGGAATGTCCTCGTGAAAGAGGTCGGACATCGAGTTGACGAAGATCGTCCGAGGCTTGGCCCATCGGAGCGGCACATCGAGTCGCTCCGGCCATAGCCGAAGCGCGAAACCTTGCTCGTACGGGTGACCCGGAATACCCACCCATCGTTCCGCAAAGGTCTTTGCGTAACAGTGGGCACAGCCGGGACTCACCTGGGAGCAGCCGGTGACAGGGTTCCAGGTTGCTTCGGTCCATTCGATTGAACTGCTCTGTGGCATCGACCGCTCCTTTCGAGCCCGCGACGGCGATCCCTCCAACTTGAACGAACATATGTTCGCCCTCATTCCGGACGGCTCACGAACCTCATTGTGATGCCTTTGCCCGCTTTGAATTGCCTCGCCCCCTGTGGACGGTGCACGATGAGTTGGCCATCGGCCTCGGCCGGCACGAGGGTCGCGCGTCTGAGGTGTGTGTCGAGGAAGCGGGAGCGCTCGGTTACTCGCATTGCGTCTTCGACCGTGAACTCACGCTCGCCGAACTCGGCTCGTAGAGCCTCCAACAGCGGAGCAGTGTTGGGTCCTGCGACTGGCGCCTCCTCGAAGGAGAACGCCTGCTGTCCCGGCGGCGGCTGCTTCGGAGTCCGGTACTCCATGCCGTTGACCGGATCGACGGCCCAGAATCCCTCTTTGATGCTCGCCCATCCTTTCGGATGGCTGGTGCCACCGACTATGAAGTACTCATTGGCAGCGTCTGGACGGAGCCTGAAAGCACCTACGTAGCCGAGTCCTGCCTCTCTTAGCTGAGACTCAAATAGGGAGAGGAGGTGTCGCGGTCGCTCGTCCCCATTCGGAATGCGACGCCACTTCGGTGTCCCGAAGAATCGATCGAGTGCAAGCTCTTGCCCTTCGCGATCTTTGAACCGGTTGACGAACGACAGAGGCAGGAAGATGAGCGTGTCGCTCTTGGGCTGTTGCACGAGGTCCTGGGTCAATTCCATGGGGGCGTGCGAATACCCGAACGGATCAAGGAAGAGGAACAGCGCGGATGGCTCCCTGACTGGCTGCGGAACGTTCTCCTCGTATCGTCCGCACGTCACCGCCCAGTTCACGTTCGCACTCCAGCCTGGACCACACTCTCGCATTGCCTCCTGAAATTCCTCGAGTTTCTGTTGGAGCATGGCTGCCCGGGCGTGGCTCTTTTCGACGAAATGCAAGTCGTAGCGAACCTTGTCCCAGGCTCGGAACAGATTCGGGTTCGTGCACAGGGCACGCATGATGATGAGAGGTGACCCGGGTTCACCGCCTGAGTAGATCCCTGGCCCAGCAAAGCCGTCGTAGATCCGCACCAAGCCGCCGTTGGCTTGTCCCGCGAAATAGCCAGAGTGGATGCTCACCCACTTGTTGAAGAACGCCAGCAGGAGCTCATGCTTGGCTCTCGTGTGTTCCTCCCGTGGCCAGCACACCTCTTCGGAAGACATAGGGTCTAGGTTGTCACGGTCGTTAGACAGCTCTGCACGATTTGTCCCTCGACGATGAGCTTTGCTCGCGACGAAGCAGCGCTCGTTTCGGCGGAGCCTGAGCTCGTTTGGGCACGCAGCCGAATCGAGCGACTAGTCTCCCCAGTATGGCTGCGCGTCCCAAGTGGTGGCACACACTCCAGGCGAGCCGCTCCGAAGCGGTATTGGCCGTCGATCTCTACAACCGCAGAGCTGCCGAGCGGTCTCTTGAGGCGTTCGTCGTGCACATGCACATGGCATGGCTGTATCTCCACCACGCGAAGTTTCTCCGCGACGGGGTTGATTTTCGGTACCGCACGGAGAACGGGCGCTTTGTCCGCGTCGATGGTGAAGTCAAGACGTGGGAGCTGTCGAAGTGCCTTGCGATCAGCTTCCCGTCAGGGCCGAATCCAGTTCGCGCGAATGTCGAATTCTTCATCAAAATCCGGAACAAGATCGAGCATCGCTACGATGCGCTACTCGCGATCGCGATCGCGGGTAAGGCGCAAGCACATGTACTCAACTTCGAGGAGTCGCTGACGGACTGGTTCGGCACCGACGAGGGTCTCGGGGATTCGCTTCGGTTCCCAGTTTTCGTATCGAGTCTGACGCCTGATGCCGTGCAGGTTTTGAAGAAGACCCATCAGAGGCTTCCGCGTGGAATCACATCGTTCATCCGAGAGCACGATGGTGTGCTGCCGGCCGACGTAAGTGGTGACTGGAGGTACGACTTCCGGGTACTGCTCTTACCACAGACGGGGCCGAAGTCCGAGAGCGACGTAGTGATGCGCTTCTTACGAGAAGACGAAATGACCGACGAACAGCGCGAGGCGCGCGACGTGGTTCAGACGATTGTTAGAAACATGCAAGTGGCTGTTCAGAACAAAGGCAGGCACAAGCCCGGGGTCGTTGCAAAGCTTGTATCGAACCAGCTTGGAGTGAAGTTCTCCGCATTCGGCCACCATGTCGCAGCTTGGAGACACTATGCGGTCAGACCCGAGAGCAACGACGGCCACTCGGAGCTCACCGATAGTCGGTATTGCGTTTGGGATGAGCCACACGGCGACTACCTCTACACCGACGCATGGGTGAAGAAGCTGACGACCGACCTCTCGAATCCCGCCGAGTTTGCGAAGGTCACAGGAAAACCTCAGGAGTCGCTACCCGACAGGACCTAGCCCGGTACGATTACGTGGAGTCAGAGCCATCCAACGGACATTGCTCGGCAACCTATGACTCAAGAGCCAACCGAAGCGACAGCAGAGCAAGCTCTATCTGACGGACCTTCGTCGATGGGTGAGCAGCACGCGGGTAGTAAGTTCGGTCAGGCTGGAATTATGGGTGTCGCCCTGGTTGAGCCCGAGCTCGCGAGTTGGGGCGATTTCGTGAGCGAGTTCGCGATGGATGCGGCGCCCGCATGGCTCTTCCGTGGTCAGCCGAATTTCGAATGGGGACTGGGGACGAGCCTGCGGCGGGCGTTCACCGCAGCAGGCATCACGGATCCGGCTCAGCGTGCTCACCACGAGAACTCGTCGATCGGGTTCTTCAAGGATCGAGCACGCCTACACCTACCCCGGCAGCCCGCCGAGAACGACCTCCTCGGGTGGCTCGCACTGATGCAGCACTATGGGGCCCCCACGCGGCTTCAGGACTGGACTCGCTCGCCGTTTGTCGCTGCCTATTTCGCCTACCGTGAGAATCCTGATTGCGATAGCGCGCTGTGGGCGGTGCAAGCTTATTTCTGCCGCCGGGCCGTTACACCAGGCGCGATCGCATTGCCGTGGGATCACCTTGGCGTCTTCGAAGAGGTCTACGTGGATTCAGACACAGGTGAAAAGGTGGCGGTGGTCCCGTCGCTCCTGACGACGAATTCCGAGCGAGAAAACGAAATCATCCGGGAGGCGATCAGGCGAGGCGCTGGATGGCCAGTTCCTACCTTGCCGTTCGATGTCGATAGTCGAATGGCTGCTCAACAGGCTGCGTTCCTCGTCGCCACAGATCTTGAGTTTCCTGTCGACTCGTTGATGGACAAGAGCCGCTGGCCCAAGCAGGCAACCCCCGGGAGCTTCGCTGAGGATCTAGCTAAACGGGCAGGCGCGTACCCGCTGCAGGAGCCCTATCAGCTCATCAAGAAGATCCGTCTACCTAGGGCCTGGCGGGAACCGGCGCTACGAAGCCTGAGTCGCATGGGGATCACCGAGGACACAATCTTCCCGGGTGTTGATGGCGTTGGCCGGGCTACAGCCAATCAGGTGCGGGCCGGGGAACTCGCCTTCCGAGACGCCCTCAATACCAGCGCGTAGAAGCCCCTTCGACGCGAGCATACTTCCACGCGTGGATCCCACCCAGATCGTCGCCGCTTTGCAGCACCGACCGTTTCGCGCATACGACGATCTGGCGTCGCGCTCTCCGACCCGGCCGCCGCCGACTCACGGCCTCTACGCCTGGTGGCAGAAGGCCGGTGCGTTGCCGGTGATTCAAGGGACGTCGCACCCAGATGACGCGAGTCTCGAGTTGTTGTACGTAGGGATCGCACCGAGAGATGCGCTCTCCGCGAGCAACCTCCGTGAGCGGCTAGGAAACCATCACCACGCGGCCATCGGTAGCTCGACGTTCCGACTGGACCTCGCAGCGTTCCTTTGGCAGGTGCGGGGTTGGCGACCGGGATGGACCGACAGACCGAAGTTGCTCGACGACGACCTCGCAGCCCTAGAAGACTGGCAACGTGTGCACCTGCAGGTTCAGTGGGTCGAGGTGGCGGAGCCGTGGGAGGTCGAAGCGAAGGTGGTTCATCTGATGCGCCCGCCGCTGAATCGCGACCACAACCAGGATCACCCCGCCTACCGTTTGGTCGGCGCCGCCCGCGAGAGCTTGCGTCACGCTGCGCGGCAAAATCCGATTTAGTTCACCACCGGGCGACCACGCGCGACGAGTGCTTTCGGCTAGGCACCTTCAGCGAGGCGGCTTGTCCTTTGGCGACGAATAGCCGGAGGCTCGACGGCCCGGGTCGGTCCTGTCTACATTCAGAATACGCGCTACTCGTGGATGCCTGTGTCCTGTCCGAGCAGGAGGTCATAGTCGTCGAGTCGGTTCTCTGCGTCATCCAGTCGGAGTCGCGCCAGGCCTGCTGGCAGAGGGATCGGCGGCGCCTCCGTGCCGGGTAGACGTAGTTCCTCTGGCGGCTCAAACCCGACAGGGCCGTAGGCTAGGTCCGCTTCGATGAAGGTGGACGTGACCCTGTAGATACCGCCAGCGCCATCGCGATACTCAAGCCTCAACTGAAACGAGAGTGGTGGAAGGGCGAGGCCGCGGTATTCAAAACGCAGTCTCGCGAGTTGACCTGTGCCGAGTGCAGGCAGCGTCGCTTGCCTTATGTTCGTCGGCTGACCGGCTACGGACCGCGCACCAGTCTGGTCCAGGAACAGCAGTACTGCGCTGATTCCAAGCGCAGGTCCAGCACCGACGTTCTCGATCGGCACGTTCACCACTTGGCCGCCCTTGTCGCCACGCTCGACGAAGTAGGGGAGCCTTCCTGGCGGCTCGGGGTGACCACCCGACTGGTTAGGCATCACTACCGCTCGGTTCAGCACTCTGACTGGGTCGAGCCACGGCCGCTCGCCGACTGGCATTACTACCGGCATCCGCTCCTGGCGAAACTGGGTTGCTGACGCGGCGATACCAGTTCGGGTTTCGTCGGACAACTGGGCCGTCTTGCGGGCCATCCAGAAAGTCGCGACAGCCAGGAGGAGGGTCCCGCCGCCGACGAGTCCCTCGCCTAATCCGAGATCGCCCGACGGGTGGATACCCCGGCTAGCAGGGATGGCTATGAGCGCGATCACGAGGGCGCCGAGCAGTACCGCGGCGAGCTGGCTCGCGTTGCGCTTTGCGGTCTCCCATGGGTCTTGTGCGATCCCCTGGCGCGCACTGTCGGTGTCGGTTACCTCGCTCATGTTCAGTGCACATTGTGCGGGAGCTGGTGTCGACATGCTCATCGCGACAGCAGCATCAACAAGACCTCATCGGCGTTGCACCCGATGAAGCGGGCCTTGGGCGACAAGAAGCAGCAGCACGGCGCATAGGCGACCGCGATCCCTTTCGTGGTTCCGGTCAGCTCCGGCTCGCTATTGGTTCGGCGACGTGCGACCCGAGGTCGCACACCACGAGTGAACTACCGATTGGAGATCGACCGAAGATGAGTTGAGCGTGTAGTTCCAGGTCCGTGCTCGATGGCCTGTCCCCATCCTGGCGTGCGTCGTCCAGCTCCTGGTTGGCGGGGTGCGAAGCCCAGGGATAGAGCCCAAGGGCTGCCCGCTTCCATCCGGGCGGCCACAGGCCAGGGGAAGACCGGACGGGTGAATTGCGTGAACCCTCGACGATGCCTCGTTAAGCGAAGCCCCACGTGGTGGAGTGCTGGAGCGGGGTGAAGGGACTGGCCGTTGCGAAGCGGCAGGCGCCCGGCCGGTAGTCGCCTCGGTCGGGGTGAGCACCGTTGTCCCCGGGGTCAGGAGGGCACCCAACCCGGTCGCTGCTCGTGTGTGCGGAACGGGGAAACCCCGTCGGGGTCCGAACCCTTGGGTTCGGTAAGCCGACCGTGAGGAGGGCCCAACCCCCCGGCGGGTAAAGGATGACCGAGAAGCGAATGCCGGTCGCCGAAAGGCAGCGGGAAACCACGACCGCACGCCAGCTCTCCAGCTGGTGGTCATGGATAACCGGCCGGATACCGGGCCGTGGTGCCCGGACCCGAAAGGGTGCTGACGCGGTCAGGTGAGCCCAAAGTAGACGATGACGATGACGCCCCGAACCAACGCACAAACTAGACGCCACGACCATGGTCGCGGTGAGTGGACCCGCGGACGGCCCGCCTCTCAACGAGCGGATCGTAGGACGTCGCGCCGTCGGACCTGAAGGGCTTGCTTGAGCCGGATGCCGGGAAACTGGCACGTCCGGTTCTGAGGGGGGCCCGGCGTCGAGAGGCGCCGGGCCTACCCGACATTTGGGCAGCCGCCGTCGCACTCCAAACGTTGCGGCCCCGATTGGATCTCGTAGTCCCTCAGCGAGGGGATGACCTTGATACCAATCTTGCTACCAGACTGAGCACATCGGCCCGAACTTCAGGAAAGCAGAGCAGCCGTATCACAGTCAAATATCGCCGTTAGGATCGCTATCTGACCAGCTCATGAAAAGCAACTTTGCACGCGTGGCGCTCCGTACTCAACAGAAGATCGACTCCCGCGTGATCCTCGACGAGAATGGCGCGGAGAGCCTTCTAGGAGAGGGAGACCTAATCTTTCGGTCTCTTGATTCCGGGCTAATTCGGCTCCAGGGCTTCGCCGCGCAAGGTCCGTATCGGTACCAGTAGGTAGCGCGGGACTCCCTGTGTGGCGCGGTGATATGTAGCGACTCTTTGGCTCTAGCCGGCATAAGGGGCGTCGAGAGTCATCTACAAACCGCGCAGGTGGAACTGAGGCTCCGTAACGCGATCAGGACGCGACTCCCTCCGGGCCGCCCGTTTGCCGTCCAAGGGACGGACGAACTCGAGAGCAGCTAAGGCCTGTTTCTGGCGCCTCGAATAGCGGAAGGCTCCGGGCCGGGCCGCACATCGCATCGCTCTCGGATGTTCCGCTTCCCCCGAGGTAATGGCGGCCCTAGTCCCGAGCGGGCGACCGTCCCGCATCCAGAATCCATCCCTCGGACACCTAGAGGCGTGACGGGCTCTCAGTGCCGTCGGCGGTTCTGCTCGACGGCGCCGCCTGAAATTGTGCGCACCGACCCCTTGCCTTTGATCAAGGGACGCCCATTCCGGTTCGTTGGTGTGGCCCGCTTGACACGTCGCTGGTGGGCTTCACGGATCACACCTTGGGGCGTGCGGCAGAAATCGCCAGGCCGGGCATGGCATACCGGGCATCGGAACGAAGCGATCGCTATCAAGCGCTGGGCCTCAAGTGGATCCATCGCTGTATTTATATCCGTTACTGAAGGGGGGTCCAGCGCCCGAGACAACTGGCTGACCGCGAGGCGCTGGACGAGTTCGTCCGCGAAGGTGGAGCTAGACCGTAACGCAGTCAAGCGGCGACTCCCTCTGGGGGCCGCCTTTTTGTGCCCTCTGCCGGACGGAATCAGTCAACGGTGACTGATCGCACAGAGCCGAGCTGTCAGGCAGGGAAACGGTAGGCCGTTTTTGAGCGGTCGAAATCTCTGTTTGGAAACCTATCCTTGTAGGCTAATGGCCGAACTGGAGCGCACGACGACCTGGAGGCATCGCTACGTAGCGGCTGCCTTGAGCAGGACCGCCTGCGCGATGTGGCGGCTCGGGAGTAAGCTGGCTCGCCAAACTCGTGTCGGGCGTATCTGTGAACCTGGCAGCAAGCGGTTTGGCACAGCGTCGGTGACGCTTGAGTACAGGCTCGGCCTAAAGCTCGCGGATGAAAATGACTGCGTTACACGCCGATCCTATTGATCGCCTCCCTGACGGCACTCGGTATTACGGCAAGATCGGGGAGCTACGCTACGACCTGTCGGAGGACCGGGTCCAGTGCCACCTGTGTGGTGGGTGGTATCGCCATGTCGGTGGCAGCCATCTGCTGCGCGCGCACGGCTGGACGATCCGGCAGTACAGGTCGGCGTTCAGGATTCCGGCAAGGGTTCCGACTTGCGGAGCTGAGTTGAGCAGCCGCCGGCGTGAGAGCACTCTCAGCCGGCTCGCGGCGGGTAGTGAGATGGCAGTGATGGCGGGGCGTTTCGCTCGCGACTCGCTTGCTGCGAAGGCTGGTGCGCGCAGGTCGGCCGCCGTACAGGTCCGTCCTGCTGCCAGGAAGCCGTTCCTGAAGAAGCGGCCCGAGTTGGAGGGGGAGTGGCATCCAACCCGCAACCGCGCTATCGACCCAAACAAACTCGGGGTCAGTTCGAGGGTCGTCGTTTGGTGGTCATGTTCGGTGTGCGGATACGACTGGCAGGCGACCGTGTTCAGCCGTGCGTCCTCCGGCACTGGCTGTCCGAGATGCCTTAGGGAAAGCGCACGCCTACACGCGTATCTGATGCACAAGCAGAGGGCACGCGAACAGGCGCCCACTCGTTCGCTGGCAGCCACCAATCCCGGGCTGGTGCGGGAGCTTCACCCGACCCTGAACGGTGGCGTGGATGTTGGTTTGGTGCTTGCGGGGTCCGGTAGGCGGCTGTGGTGGCTCTGCCCGCTATGCGGCCATGAGTGGCAGGCGAAGGTCTGGAACCGCTCGCACGGCACTGGCTGCCCCATGTGCGCCAGACAGCGTCGAGGCTGAGCCGGGGCGATTTGCCGCCCCTATCTCAGCCCGCATACAGATACATCGTGCGTGCCGACGGTTGCCAGAAGGCTGTTGCTTTGAAACGATTCTCTCGTGAGAACCAACCCGCTGCGGGCTGAATTCGTGCTCTCGGGCCTTGGCATGCTTTTCGGAGCAGCGCTAATGGCGCAGTCGCTCTATTTTGTTAGCGGCCAGCGCCACTGGATGTCTGGAATTCATCGTTGGTGGGATCACCACACTCTGACGAGTCTCTCCCTAGGCGCATTCGGGCTGCTCCTAGCACTCGCCTACATAGTTGGGATCGTAGTGGTCCAGATGACCTACTTCTTTCCGACGCAGTGGATGATCAAGGAGGTCCGGCGATCACGCTATCGCGACCTACACGCGATCAATAGCTACTTCGAAGGCGTTCCTGTCGGCGACGCTCCGACCAAAGCCTCTTCAAGTGAGAAGAGCCTCGAGGAGCGACTTGAACCCAAGGTTGAGACTTCCGCGCAGCAGAGCCTCGAGGAGCGACTTGAACCCAAGGTTGAGACTTCGGCGCAGCGGCTCTTAGCCCTCAGCTTCAGCTTGCCGGACGATGAGCGTTACGGCTCCTCCACGTTGCTTATCTCTCGTCTCTACGAGAGCCTCCTCACTAACCATCTGAAGGGCCCGAAGGAAGGCGTCTGGCCTCCGCCCAACCGAGTGAGGCACGCAGAATCACTCGCTCTCACGATGGGCAGATCCCTGGCGAATGCAGAAATTGCCGATGAGTACAAGTACCGCAGGGCCAACCGGCAGATCTTCGTCGGAATCATCCCGGGTTGGACACTCGCCGCAGCTGCTGGAACACTGGCCATGGGTCACAAGTATGGTTGGGCATGGTGGCCCGTACTTGGCTGCGTGACTGTCGCTGGCATCTGGGCGCTTGCTGAGAGTGCTTTCTATCAAGAGCGGATATCACAGGCTCTGATACTTGACATCGCGTTCTTACATCTTCGGCACGCGGCTGACTCCACGACCAGCGGGGACGTCGAATGACGGTGCGGTGGGGTTTTAGCCGAAGTGCCTGAGGCACATGCAACCGCAGACGCTGAGTCAAGTCGTCTGCATTGGTGTGACATTTCCTTACAACGGCCGAGAGACGCGTAACGCGCGGGAACTGGGAATAGGCGGTCCGGCGCGCTCGCCCCCGATGCCTCATCC
>JAKAED010000116.1 GCA_021820105.1 Actinomycetes bacterium
AACACCTACACCGCCGGCCTGATCGATCCGCAGCAGTGGCTCGCGAACATGGTGTTGCCGAGCGGACGGCGACCGCGGATGGATATGTACGGACACGATCCGTTCAGCTACACGCTGCCGCTGTTCGGCGCCGCGCCCTCCGGCTATGGCGAGGTTCAGTTCTCCGATCTGCCACGGCTCGAGTCATGGACCAAGACCTATCTCGGGCACCACGTGCCGCTCTTCCTGTCCGAGTTCTGCGTTCCCACAGCCGTGGACCACACGTTCAATTTCTACGTCTCGCCACCGGCGGTCGCTGCGAAATGGGTCAAGGACGCGCTGGTGACAGCGCGTCACGCCGGCTACATCGCGGCGCTCGGATGGCTCAACGTCCATGACACGCTGCCGGTCAATGCCTGCGGCCTGATCCAGCAGAACGGGACCCGGAAGCCCGACTTCTATGCCTTCAAGAACAACTGACCCCACTGCGAACGGAGGCTTGGCGTGGACTGTCTTGTGACCGGTGGTGCCGGCTTCATAGGCTCGAGCCTCGTTGACGCGCTGATCGCTCGGGGGGATCGCGTTGCGGTGGTTGACGACCTCTCCAGCGGCAAGCGTGAGAACCTCACAGCTGCGCTGGCCAACGGCGTCGAGCTTCATGAGGTCGACGTCAGGGACGCTTCATCGCTGGCCGCCGTGTTTGACCGCATGCGGCCTCAGGTCGTGTTCCACCTGGCAGCACAGATCGATGTTCGCCGTTCCATGGAGGACCCCGCACTGGACGCTGATGTGAACGTCCTGGGAGCCATCAACGTCCTATCTGCCGCACGCGCAAGCGGCGTTCAACGGGTGGTCAACACCTCAACCGGTGGGGGCCTTTATGGCGACGCCGACCTACTGCCCACGCCCGAGGATCACCCCATCCATCCGCTGGCTCCATACGGTCAGAGCAAACATGCGGCGGAGGGCTATTTCGAACTTTACGACCGGCTATACGGGCTTTCCACGGTCTCCCTCCGCTACGGCAACGTGTACGGGCCACGCCAGGACGTGCACGGGGAGGCGGGCGTGGTGGCGATCTTCTGCGGCTGCCTGCTGGAGGGGCGCGTGCCGCAGATCTTCGGTGACGGCCGTCAGACGCGAGACTGGGTTGACGTATCCGACGTGGTCCGCGCGAACCTGCTGGCCGCCGAGGCTGAGGTCGCCGGTCCAGTCAACATCGCCGGTGGCGAGGAGACCTCCGTGCTCGACCTTGTCGAGGCGCTGCGGATCGCCGGAGCGGAGCGAGGCCTGAAACTGGCAGACCCGGAGTTCCAGCCCGGCCGTCCTGGCGAGGTGAGCCGCAGCCGGCTGGATACCACTCGTGCTCGGCAGGCGTTCGGTTGGCAAGCGGAGCGATCCCTCACTGATGGCCTCCGTACAATCCTGGCCGGTCTGTAGCCACTCCAGAGCCGATTGCCTGACTAAGAGCATGCACATCCACCCAGCTGAATTGGACGGGCTGCTCGTCCTTGAGCCTGTGGTCAGATCTGATGAGCGTGGCTTCTTCATTGAGAGTTTTCGCTCTGAGCTGCTGGCGGAGGCCGGAGTGTCAGAGGCGTTCGTGCAGGACAACCACTCGCGCTCAATGCACGCGATTGTGCGCGGTATGCACTTCCAGCCGGGGCAGGCGAAGCTGGTGCGCTGCGCACGCGGCGCGATCTTTGACGTCGTGGTGGACATCCGCGTCGGCTCGCCCACGTTCGGGCGCTGGCAGGGCTTCGAGCTAAACGACGAGACTCACAAACAGCTGTTCATCCCAGACGGGTTCGCGCACGGCTTCTGCGTGCTCGGTGACGTTGCAGACGTCACCTACAAGGTCTCGAGCTACTACGACGCGGCCACCGAAGCGGGCTTCCGCTTCGACGATCCTGATGTCGGGATTGAGTGGCCGATCGCCCCGGATCAGCTGGTAGCCTCAGCTCGCGACAGGCAGGCGCCCACACTCGCCGAGTTGACGCCGCTGCTTCCGTTCACGTATGTGGCATAGGAGCAGAACTTGATGCGCCGCAGGCTGCACATTGACGAGGATCGGTACCGGAGGCTCGCGTACGTAGCGCTGGCGTCGCTGACGCTCATCGTCTTCACCGGTGCGGCGGTGCGCCTGACCAACTCCGGCCTGGGCTGCCCAACCTGGCCGCGCTGTTACGGCCACGTGTATCCGCCGCTGGCGGTGCACCCGCTGATTGAGTTTGGGAACCGGGCGCTCTCAGGGGTCGTGGGCATAGTTGCCCTGGCCGTGTTCGCCCTGGCCTTCGCGCGCAGGCCCTTCCGCAAGGACCTGGCCTGGATCTCCGCGGCGCTCCCGCTGGGCGTGGTCGCGCAGGCCGTGCTGGGTGGCTTCACGGTCCGCGAGCAACTCGCGCCCGGGTTCGTCATGTCGCACTACATGCTCTCGATGGTGATTCTGATCTTCGCCTTCTGGCTTGCCTGGCGTGCCAGGTACCCCCGGGGCACGCGGCCGCGCACACCGGACAGGACGCTCGTCTGGTCGGTGCGAGGACTCTCGGTCCTATGCGCCGTCACGCTCTTTGCGGGTACAGCAGCAACCGCTGCCGGACCACACTCCGGTGGCAACGTCGGGCAGTCCATCAAGCGGCTCACGTTCAAGGGACCAGACACCCTGCAGTGGGTGGTTCACCAGCACGCCACGTTGGCCGCGCTGCTCGGGGTGCTCACCATCTTCGTATGGCTGCTGAAACGCAGTCGCGGAGGCGCACTCGAGCCACTGGAGCCGCTCACGGTTCTAGGCATCCTCCTGGCTTCACAGGGGCTGATCGGTGCGGTCCAGTACGAACTCAAGTTGCCCGCCGAGATGGTCTGGGTTCACGTTGCGGTGGCGACGCTCACCTGGCTGGTGTCGATCTGGGCGGTGGCGGCGGAGGGACGCATCGGACAACCGGCGATTGTGGAAAATCGGGAAGCAATCGCTACGATCGTGGCGGAATGGTCACGGAGCGTTCCAGCCAGCTGACCCAGGGAGCCGGCGCAGCTGAAAGCGATGCGTCGCTGAGCATCCTCGTCGTCGACGACGAGTCGGATCTGCGTGAGATGCTGATGCGCTCGTTCTCGCGCGAGGGTCACCGCGTCACCGCCGTCTCCAACGGCCGAGAGGCGATCGATCTTGCCGGTGCCGAGCACTTTGACATCGTCCTGCTCGACATCGCCCTGGGACCTGGTCCAGATGGCTACGAGGTCTGCCGCACGCTACGGGCGCGGCGCAACGTGGTGCCGATCATCATGCTGACGGCACTGGATTCTGAGGCCGATGCGGTACTGGGGCTGGAGGCCGGCGGCGATGACTATGTGACCAAGCCGTTTGGGCTTGCGGAGCTTCGCAGCCGGATTCGCGCGGTGCTGCGCCGAACCGGTACCCGTGGCGGCACGATGGGCTCGGACATGCTCACCGTGGGCGCCATCACGCTCGACCGCTCACGACGTGAGGTGACCTTTGAGGGGCAGCCGGTACGCCTGACCTTCAGTGAGTTCGAGCTGTTGGATGCGCTGATGGCTGATCCCGGCCGTCTGCTCAACCGCCAGGAGCTGTTGCGCGCGATCTGGGGTGACAGCGCCTACCGCGACCCGCGCGCGATCGACGTTCACATCCGCCACCTGCGGGAGAAGCTCGAGCCTGAGCCGGACAAGCCAAAGTACATAGTCACCGTACGCGGCGCCGGCTACCGGCTCGGCAACCCCTGATCCCGATGCTGCTGGCGCGGCTGCGCTGGAGCGCCTTTGGGCTGCGTGGCCGGATCGTCGGCGTCGTCCTCGCGACCACGGCCGTGAGTCTCGGCGTCGCGGCGCTGGTACTGCTGCCACGGCTTGAGACGCAGATCAAGAACGCGTCGAAGAAGACCCTTCGCCAGGAGATCGCGGGCAACCGCGACGAGCTCAACAAGCTCAACGCGATCAAGTACTGGCTGATCCCGGAGTACGCGGTGATCAACTCGAAGCAGAGCGCGCTGAAGAAGGAGGCCTACGACGCCGCCACCGCGCTGGTGAAGTGGGAGGGGAAGATCAAGAACAAGCTCGACGCGCAGTACGCCGTGCTGTGCGCTCCCCTGGATGAGCAGGGCGTCTGCAAACCCGTGATCGCCCAGAACGATGCCACCGCCCTGGCTGAGATCAATGCCAGCGGGCCTTTGAGCGATGTCAAGCCCGCGTACAAGTCCAAGAACGGCGTGTACGTGTCTGTCAGTCCTGACGGCAGCACCCTGCGAGGCGCGATCTATCTCAAGCGCGCCGACGCCGTGCTGCTCGTGCGCAACAACTCCATCAAGGGGATCGGCGGCGCGGTGGCAGCCGTCCGCAGCGCCTTTTTGATCGCCGCCCTGGTGGCGATTGTGCTGACGTTCCTGATCGCCATTCCGCTTGCGGGCACGATCGTCAGACGCCTGCAGCGGCTCCGCCAGGCGGCTCTGCAACTTGCTGTCGGCGGTCAGGTGAGCGGTTTTCCCGCCGACCGCGGACGAGATGAGGTCGGAGACCTCTCGCGCTCTTTCGCGATCATGCAGCGACGGCTGGTTCAGCAGGAGGAGGCAAGGCGAGCGTTCGTGGCCACAGCCTCACACGAGCTGCGGACCCCGCTGGCGTCACTGGAGGGCATGCTGGAGCTGCTCGCTGACGACCTGCAGGCCGACCAGCCCGACCTGGACGACGCGGCGGCGCTGCTGGATCGCGCGCGTGTGCAGTCGCGAAGACTGGCGCGGTTGGCAGCTGATCTGCTGGATCTCAGCCGGATCGACGCGGAGGTGCGGCTGCGCTCGGAGCCGATCGAACTGGGCGAGCTTGGGCGTGCGGTGGTGGCGGAGTTTGAGTTGGCGAGCACCAACCGCGGGGTCAGGATCACGCTTGAAGACCACGGTCGCGTTGCGTGGGCACTCGCCGACCCGGGCAGCGTCGCCCGGATCCTGCGGATCCTGCTGGACAACGCGCTACGCGTGGCGCCCCACGGCAGTCAGGTTCAAGTCGAGGTCCGTGCCCAGCCGGAGCCGATGCTGACCGTGAGCGATGAGGGTCCGGGGGTGGCGGCGGATGAACGAGCACTGATCTTTGAGCGCTTCAAGCGGGGCCGTGAAACCGGAGGCGAAGCAGGATTCGGTCTTGGTCTTGCGATCGGCCGCGAGCTTGCGCAACGCATGGGGGGCTCGCTGGTGCTGCGGGAGAGCGGCGGCCCGGGAGCGACCTTCACGCTTCGCCTGCGGCCGGCTGAGGCGCCCTCCGCAGACCGTGTCGCCAGTGCGGCCAGCGCCTGATCTGGACAATTTCGCTCCGGTTTCTAGTATCTGACCATGGAGCAGCCAGGGAGCCCGAGTTGCTGATCGCCGCGATCTTCAGCGTTTCAAGCGGCCTTGGTTATGCGCTGCCCGCGATCATCGGACTTGAGTCGATGGGCGTCCCCTCTCCTGGAGAGACCGCCCTGGTGCTGGCGTCGGTGCTGGCCAGCCAGGGGACGCTGAACATCTGGCTCGTGATCCTGATCGGCGCCGCCTCCGCGATCATGGGGGACAACATCGGGTATCTGCTCGGGCGGCGTTTCGGCCGCGAGGTGCTGGAGGGGCATGGGCCCTTTCGCGCGCGGCGCGTGCGCATGGTTGAGGCGGGCGACCGCTACTTCAAGCGCCACGGCGCCAAGACGGTCTTCATCGGTCGTTGGATCGCATTGATCCGCTTTGCCACCGCCTGGCTGGCCGGGATCAACCACATGCCGCTGCGCGTCTTCTTCCCCTGGAATGCCTTCGGCGGCATCACCTGGGCACTGACCTACGGCCTGGTCGGCTACTACGGTGGCAATGCGGTCGCGAGTGTGCTCGAGCGCGTGGGGATCTTCGCCGCGGTGGCGCTGGTGGCAGCGATCTTCGGCGGACTGCTTTGGTGGAGGCTGCGAGAGCGCAGGGCGGCGCGCCGTCATTGAGACGGCGCGGGATGCCTTATCGCCCCTTCTCAAAGCCGAGCGCCACTGAATTGATGCAGTAGCGCAATCCTGTCGGCTCCGGACCGTCCTCAAAGACGTGGCCGAGGTGGCCCCCGCAGTTCTTACAGAGGACCTCGGTACGAATCATGCCGTGGCTGGTGTCCAGCCGGTTCACGATGTTCTCGCCGGTAACCGGCTCAAAGAAGCTCGGCCAGCCGCACCCCGAGTCGAACTTCGTGTCGGAGCTGAACAGGGGTGCGCCGCAGCCGGCGCAGTGATACATCCCGGTGTCTTTGTTGTCCACAAATGCGCCCGTGAACGGACGCTCGGTCGCGGCGTGCCGCAGGACCTCGTAGGCCTCGGGCGTCAGGCGCTCACGCCACTGCTCATCGCTGAGCTGGGATACGTCCTCGATCTTGGTGGTGCTGTGGTCGGTGTCCATGACGCTCACATTAGCGGCGGTACTAGAGCATCTCGAGTACCAGCGTCGACCAGGCAAAGTCCTCCTGACCCATGCCGCTCGCGTCCAGCGGGTCGTAATACTCACGCAACCCTGAGCGCGATACGTTGCGGAGGGTGCGCGCAGCCAGGTCGGCCGCCTGTTCGTCGTAGCCGAGCCGCTTGAGGCCAAGCCAGATCATCCAGACCGCGTTGATCCAGACGGGTCCGCGCCAGTAGCGGTGCAAACCGAGCAGTCCGCGGTCTCCACGCTGGAAGCTCGGCTCGTCCGCGGCCACGGACGGCACTCCGGCCGGCAGCCAGAAGCGACCCGGGTCCAACAGGTGCTCCTCGACCAGACGACGACCGATCTCCTCCGGTAGGTCTGGAAGTGCAAGCGGTGCCAGTGCGGTCCAGGTGACCGGGATGCGGCTGCGCAAGGTCGGGCGAACCAGCGACTGAAACAGGCCGGTGCGTTCGTCGTAACAGCGCGTGATCAGCGACTCGGTGAGGGAGCCGCGGCCCAGTGCCGAGCGCGCCAGGGAGTAGAGCACGTTCGTGAGCACGTCGCAGACCACCGGCCCGCCTGCGGCTGCGATTCGACGAAGGTCGTAGCCCAACCGCCGGTTGCGCCTGACCAGCAGCAGGAAGCCGGGCAGTGAGTGAGCCCGCAGACGCCAGATCGGGTCGAATTGGGGGGAGGCGTCGAGTCCCGACTCGTCGGGTTGGACGATCCAGAGCAGCCCATCACCGTCAAGGTCTCGGTTCTGCTCGAGCCAATTGTGGTGTCGGACGATCTCCGGCTCGGCGGCCGGATCGCCCACGGCCAGGCTCCAAGCCCAGGCGAGCAGCGGTGGCTGGATGCTCGAGGTCATCCTGGCCTGTGGGGAGGTCACGTTGTAGGTGAAGCGTCGAGGTCCGCGGAGCGGCAGGTTCCAGAAGATCGTGTGGCCGATGAAGCCCTCGGTACTGGCGGCAAGCAGTGACTCAAGCTCCCGACGGGAGCGCGCCGGATCAAAGTGGCGCCACGCAATGGCGGCAAAGCAGGAGTCCCAGTACCACTGCCAGGGATAGTGATGCGGACTCGGGGAGGTGTAGCCGAAGTGGAAGCCGTCCGGCATGTACCCCTCACGCCAGTTGCCCTCCAGGACACGTGCGCAGAGCGCGCGGACGGCGCCGGGCTCGGTGCTCACTCCGGTTCCGGACCGGTGGCGATCGGGCGTGCGGGATCCCGGCTCCACTCAGACCAGGACCCGGGATAGAGCCGGCCACGCCCCAGCCCCGCGTGCTCCAATGCGAGCAGGTTGTGGCAGGCGGTGACGCCTGAGCCGCAGTAGGAGATGACCTCCGTCTCCGGGCCGACTCCGACGTTTGCGAAGGTCGCGCGCACGGTCAGTGGGTCCGCGATCCGATCGTCGGCTCCGAGGTGTCCGCGGGCGGGAACGCTCACGGCTCCCGGGATGTGACCGGAGCGCGGGTCAACCGGATCCGGTCCGCCTGCGAAACGGGCGCTGTCGCGGGCGTCGATCATCACGGCAGTGGTCGTTGGCAGCTCGTCGATCGTCGCCAGCAGGTGTCGAGGCCACGCGACCGGCGTGAAGCGCTTGATTTCACATGGGACGCTTCCGCCACCGGAGGAGCTTGCCGGCTTGGCGGTGGAGATCTGATCCTTGGGCCAGGCGCTCAGGCCGCCGTTCAGCAGCGCTGCCTCGTGTCCGGTCGCCCGCAGCATCCAGACGAGCCGGGCAGCGACCACGCCGCCCGCGTCGTCATAGGCCACGACGGTGTCCGTATCGCCGATCCCCAGCCGCGCCAGTTCGCCTGCAAAGCGCTCTGGCGTCGGCAGGGGGTGGCGTCCGGTCCGGTTGTCGGCACGGGGCGCTGACAGCGCTGTCTGAAGATCGATGTAGACGGCTCCGGGGATGTGTCCTTGCATGTGAGCGTCGCGGCCTGAGCGCCCGTCCAGATAGAACCGCACATCCGCCACGATGACCTCATCGCGATGCTCAAGCAGCCAGCCGACTTCCACAAACGGATCGATCACTGATCGAAATCCTACGCCGACCGTCGGTTTGTCCGGTCCGCCCGGCACCATGCCGAACTCGTGTCAGTGATGGCGACAGAGCGACCAGGGACGGGCGGCGGCAGCGGACTGCGGAGCTGGCAGCAGCGGGCGCTCGCGGCGATGGAGCAATGGCACTCCGGCTCGTTTCTGATCTCGGCCGCGCCGGGCGCCGGCAAGACGCGCCCGGCGCTTGAGTTCGCGCGGCGTGAGCTTGCGCGCGGCGTGCTGGATGGCCTGGTGATCGCCTGCCCCACGGCTCCGCTCACGCGTCAGTGGGCGCAGGCGGCGCACAGGCTGGGGCTCGAGCTCGCACCTGATGCAGAGTCTCCGCGTCCGCCACGCGGCTTCCACGGGGTGGTTGTCACCTACGCGAGGATCGCCAACGCCCCCCGTGCCTGGGCGGGCGCCACGCGCGAGCGCACGCTCGTGATCGCAGATGAGGCGCATCACCTCGGCGAGGAGCTGGCCTGGGGCGCCGGCTTCTCGGAGGCCTTTGGCGCGGCCGCTCGCTGGCTGCTGCTTTCGGGAACGCCGTTTCGTTCCGACGCTACCCCAATCCCGGGCGTGGCCTATGACGCCGACGGTTTGGCGGAGCCCGACATCTCCTACACCTACGCCGACGCTGTGCGAGATGGCGTCTGCCGCCCGGTCGCGTTCGTGACCTATGACGGCACGCTTTCCTGGCGCAGCGGTGATGACGTGATCGAGTCGAGCTTTGACGTCGTCCTCTCGTCGCGGGAGGCGAGCCGGCGATACCGGACCGCCATCTCCACCGAGCTACCTGATGGGTTGCCACGCATCCTCGGTGAGGCGGACGTTCGTCTCCGTGCGCTGCGGGCCGGGTCTCACCCGCAGGCCGGTGGACTGGTGGTGGCCGCGGACTCAGCACACGCTCGCCGGATCGCCGCACGCCTGCGCGAGGTCAGCGGCAGCTCCCCCGTGGTGGTCCTGCATCAGGATCCCAAGGCGGCCACAAAGCTGTCGGCCTTCACCAACTCCTCGGAGCCCTGGATCGTCGCCGTGAACATGGTCTCGGAGGGTGTCGACATTCCCCGCCTGCGGGTCGGTGTTTACGCAACGGCGGCCAAGACGCCCCTGATCTTCCGTCAGATCGTGGGGCGTTTCGTGCGCACCATCCCCGGGCGCGAGCCCGAGCCGAGCTGGCTCTACATCCCGGCGGACGCGATCCTGCGGGACCACGCTGCAACCGTCGAACAGGAGTTGCGCTACCTGGTGCGTCGTCGTGATGATGAGGATGCAGGTGAGCTCGATGAGGTGGAACGCCGCGCCACGGAGCGCAGCGAGGTCCTTGACTTCGAGCCGCTGAGTGCCGACGTAGCGCCGCAGATGACGCTCTTCGGCCCTGCGCCGCAGGCCAGCCCGCGGCCATCCTCGCCCAGCTTGGCGAGGATCGCCGAGTCCGTTGCCACGCCGGCCCCGCCGCCGATCCCCATTTCTGAGGAAGCTGACGGACCGCTCTATGAACGCCGGGCGCGGCTGCGTGCCAAGCGGCACAAGCTGGTGGCGGAACTGGCTCGGGACCGGCGCGTGCGCCACAGTGACGTCAACGGTGAAGTCAACCGGGCAATTGGGATAGAGACCGTCGCGAAGGCGACCATCGAGCAGTTGGAGCGCTCGATCGAGTGGTTGGATCGAGCGCTCTACGGCTAAGCGGCCAAGTTCTCCCCGGGCGCAAGGACGGTGAAGTAGCAGATTAGTTGCGGACACAACTAATCTGCTACGATCTGTTCATGAACTTCGAACTGGGTCTTGCCACCTTCGCCGACCTGGCCTCCGGCGTCTCTCCGCAGCAGCGGATGCGCGAGCTCCTTGAGGAGGCGCAGCTGGCTGATGAACTCGGTCTGGATGTGTTTGCGCTGGGCGAGCATCATCGCCGTGACTACCTGATCTCTGCGCCGGCGGTGGCACTGGGCGCGATCGCCGCGCGGACCACCAACATTCGGCTCTCCAGCGCCGTGACGGTCCTGAGCTCTGATGACCCTGTGCGGGTATTCCAGGAGTTCGCGGAACTGGATCTGATCTCAGGTGGACGCGCCGAGATCATGGCCGGCCGTGGATCCTTTATCGAGTCGTTCCCGCTGTTCGGCTTCGACCTGGATGACTACAACGAGCTCTACGCGGAGAAACTTGAGCTGTTGCTGGCGATACGGGCCGGGAACCCGGTCACCTGGTCCGGGCGACACAGGCCTGCGCTTGAGGCCGCCGAGATCTTCCCCAGACCGGTGCAGGACCCGCTTCCCGTATGGGTGGCAGTGGGTGGCACGCCGCAGTCAGTTGTGCGCGCGGCTGTACTCGGTCTCCCGCTCACGATCGCGATCATCGGCGGGCAGCCGGCCCGCTTCAAGCCGCTGGTGGATCTCTACGACCAGGTGTGGACGCAGAGCGGCCACGCGCCACAGGAGCGGCGGTTGGCGATCAACACCCATGCGTTCATAGGGCGCTCTCGCGCTGAAGCTGACGCGGCCTTTGCGCAGCCCTACCTAGCGATGATGAACCGCATTGGACGCGAGCGCGGGTGGCCGCCGGCGGGACGTGAGCAGTATGCGGCGCTGACCGCGCCGGATGGTGCTGTGGCGGTTGGTGATCCGGAGCAGGTGGCGGAAAAGATCCTGATGGAGCACAGCCTCTTTGCCAACCAGCGCTACGTGGCACAGCTCAGCGTCGGGGCGGTTGCACACCGTGATGTGATGCGCGGAATAGAACTCTTTGGGACCTTGGTGGCACCCCTCGTCCGCGAGGAGATCGCCCGCCGTCAACAACCCGCGCTTCGCGAACCAGTTACCGTGGTAGCTGACTCGCAAACGTGAACCGGAGGTGAGCATGAAAGTCGGGCGTCTGTTGCTGAGGGCCGCGGTGGGGGGTTTCTTCATCGGTCACGGAACTCAGAAGCTTTTTGGTTGGTTCGGTGGTCAAGGTCTCAGGGGCGGGGCCGAGAACTTTGAAGCCATGGGCTTCAAGCCCGGGGTCCCTTACGTTGGTGCGGCGGGGGCTGCCGAGGCGCTTGGTGGTGCTGGGCTGATGCTCGGTTACAGGACACCGCTCGCCTCCGCAGGGATCGTGTCGGTGATGTTGACAGCGATCAATCGCGTGCACCTCAAGCGCGGCCCCTGGAACCACCAAGGAGGCTACGAGTACAACGTCGTGCTTGCGGCGGCCGCGGTCGCGCTGGCCGAGTCGGGGCCCGGTGGACTGTCACTCGACGCACTTCGTGGCAAGGAGCGCTCTGGAGCGCTCTGGGGCCTGTTCTCGCTCGGGCTCGGGGCCGCCGGTGCTGCCGGCACTCATTTCCTGGCCGAGGCGCGCGCCGGCAAGGCTGAGATGGCCGCCGCGACCGCGCCGGCCTCAAACAACGGCAGCGACCCGATGGCCAGCAGCGTGCCGGTGAACGAACCGGTCGATCATGTGGTCGTCGACGACGACCACAGTGCCGACGGTGGTGACGACGCTGCTGTTGAGGAGTCCCACAGCGAATCAGAGTCCGCCGACGCCTGAAACTGCATCAGGTCTCCGCTGAACAACATGCCGCCTTTGGAGCGCTACTCACCGCGTACAGATCGCTACGACTCGATGCAGTATCGCCGGGTTGGTCGTAGCGGTCTGCTCCTGCCCGCGATCTCGCTGGGGCTCTGGCAGAACTTTGGCGACTCACACCCGCTGGAGCAGAGCCGGGCAATCCTCCGTCGAGCATTTGACGCGGGCATCACCCACTTTGACCTGGCCAACAACTACGGGCGTCCCTATGGATCGGCCGAAACCAACCTCGGCCGGATTCTCCGTGAGGACTTTCAGGGATTGCGTGACGAATTGGTGATCTCCACCAAGGCAGGCTGGGACATGTGGCCCGGTCCGTATGGTGAATTCGGCTCCCGCAAGTACCTGCTCGCGAGTCTCGACCAGAGCCTCCAGCGCATGGGTCTTGATTACGTGGACATCTTCTACTCGCACCGGGCTGATCCGGACACGCCCCTTGAGGAGACCATGGGAGCACTTGACGCCGCCGTGCGTCAGGGTAAGGCGCTGTATGTGGGCATCAGCTCATACGGCCCGGAGTTGACCGCCCGCGCGATTCAGATCCTGCTTGACCTTGGTACGCCGCTGCTGATCCACCAGCCCTCCTACTCAATGCTCAACCGCTGGATTGAGCAGGGACTCCTGGATCTGCTGGGGGAGGAGGGGGTGGGCTGCATCACATTCGGCCCGCTCGCACAGGGACTGCTGACGAATCGGTACCTCAACGGGATCCCCGCTGACTCTCGTGTCCGGATCGGCGATGAATTCGATGAGTCGATGCTCTCGGAGGCGAACCTCAGTCGCGTCCGTGCCTTGAACGAGTTTGCAGCGGGACGCGGTCAGACGCTTG
>JAKAED010000262.1 GCA_021820105.1 Actinomycetes bacterium
GCCAATTACTCAGCATAATGGGTCCTGGGTGTGGCAGCGGTCGCGAGCATCGCCAAGAGGCGGTCAGGGGCGCGGAAGCGACCTCGTTTGATACCCGGAGGGATCATGGCGGACAGGGCTTCCAACTTCTCCGTCGGGTCAGCACGCAGGTAGATTTCCGTGCTTTGAAGTGTCGCGTGGCCGAGCCAGAGTGAGACCTTGCGGACATCGTGCGTCGCCTGGAGTGTATGCATCGCGCAGGTGTGTCGGAGCACGTGCGGGGAGATGCGCTTCTTGCTCATGGAAGCCTGGTGGGCAACGGCGCTCGTGACGTGTTTGGCGAGGATGTATTCGAACCCGGCGCGGGTGATGCTCTGGCCCCTGGCATTGAGAAAGAGCTCCGATGCAGACTGTGGAGTTCGTACGGCGAGCCATGCTCGCAGCGCCGTGACGGTCTCTTTCCATAGCGGAAGTATGCGCTCACGGCGGCCTTTCCCCTGTACATGGACCGTGGCCGGCGGGCGCAGCTCCAGATCCTTCAGCTGAAGTCCCACCAGTTCCGACACGCGCAGTCCGGCGGCGAAGGCGAGATGGAGCATCGCCCGATCGCGCAGTCCACAGGGGGTATCCAGCGGGGGAGCATCGAGCAGTGCCTGAAGCTCTGAGCGTGTCAGATAATCGATGAGCTTGTCGTCAGCCTTCTTCATCGGGATCGCATGGATCGAGCGTGATTGGTCCAGTGAGGACACCAGACGGTACTCGAGATACCGAAAGAACGCCTTGATCGCCGCCAGGCGTGCGTTGCGCGTCTTCGGTCCATTCCCCCGCTCGGTCTCCAGATGATGCAGGAACGCCAGGACCATCGGCGCATCGAGCTGCTCGACTTGTAGAGTGGACGGTTGTGCCTTGAGTCGATCCGCCGCGAAGCACACCAGCAGCCTGAACGCGTGGGCGTAGGTCTCGGAGGTATGCGGGCTGGCACGGCGGTCGCGTGGGAGGTACTCGCGCAGAAAATCGCTGAGATGGGGTGCGAGCGCGGTCATGGTTGCGCTCCGCTGTGAAGCGACTCGCCAAGATGCGCGATCTGGCGCATCAGGGTCGGAGTGGCCTGCAGATACCAGTAGGTGTCCGACACATGCGTGTGTCCGAGATAGGTGCTCAGCGCGACCGCGTGTCGCGCGACCTCGGCAGCGGTGCCGGTGCAGCGTTCGAGCGAACGAACCGCGAAGGTGTGCCGCAGATCGTGGATACGCGGGCCTCGCTGACCGGGTCCGGCTCGCAAGCCGATCGAACGTGCAAGGTGGAGGAACGTGCTGACGACGGTGGGGTAACGCAATGCCACGCCTTTGCGGGATATGAACATTGCATGTGAGGTCGTCGCGACACGGGCACGCTGCCGCAGGTACTCCCGTAATGCCCGGTCTGTGCTCTCGTGCAGCGGAACGAGACGACTCTTGTGGAACTTTGTCGTGCGCACGATCAGCCCGTCCTCGGTGAGATCATCAACCTCGAGGGCCAGTGCCTCGGAGATACGCAGACCGGTCACGGCCATCAAGGCGAACAGCGTCCGGTACGTGATGGGCTGTATCGCGTGTCGCGGGGAGAGTCGCGAGGCCGCCCCGAGCAACGCGGCGATCTGCTCCGGGGTGTACAGGTGGGGTGACCGGCGCTTGAACCAGGCTCGGCCGAATGCCTCGGATGGTGGCACCTCGTGGCGTAGGTCTTCAGCTCGCATTGCGAGTGCGAACCGTCGAACGGTGGCCAGACGGTTGTGTCGCTGCGGAGGTGACGGAGCCTGTCCTGCCCAGTTCAAAACCGTCTCAGTGCGGACGAAACGATCCCCGTGCTGCTCGGCGAATACGCCGAAACTGCGCAGCAAAATATGCTGGGAGCGGAACTTGAAGCCCATCGACTGGTGCAGATCGACGTAGCGGGTGATGTCGTGAGTCAGCATGATGAGCCCTCCGGCCAGGGCTGCGCGAGAGGCGCAAGCATCGCCATATCGACCTTCGCATAATGAGCAGTCATATCCAGTGAACGATGGCGCAGCATGCTCGAGACGGCCTCCAGGCTCGCGCCCGCACGCAGCATCGCCGTCGCCGCCGAGTGCCTCAGCAGCGTCGCTCCCCGGGACGGTGGATCGAGGATCCCGGCCTTGCGAAGTGCGGCGGAGACCACGCTCGATACGGTGCCGGAGTGCCCCAATGGCCGGTGAGGCGCCTGCATGCACAGGAATAGCTGCTCGATCGCCACCGGCGGGCGGGCGCGCTGGAGATAGGCCAGCACGGCATCGCCGGCAGCTTGCGGGAGGGGCAGGCAGACTTCGCGGTGGCCCTTGCCACAGACCTTCACCGTGCCGCGGTGCCAGTCGATGTCCGCGATGCGCATCTTCCTGATATCGCCAGCGCGAAGACCCAACTGGGAAAGCAGCAGCAGGATGGCCCGATCACGCAGTCCCGTGGCCGTCTCCGTGTTGCAGGAACCAATGACCTGCTCGACCTGCTGAGCTGGCAGATATCGTGGGAGCGCTGAGAGTCGCCATTGCGGAATCGTCGGGATCGCCTGATCCAGGCCCGGTTGGCAGCGCCCTGTCGAAGTCAGAAATCTCAGATAGGCGCGCAACGCCCTGACGATGCAACGCGTCTGAGCGCTGCCGTGGCGACGCGCTTCGCGAAGCACGAAATCCCGGAGGACTGCGGCCGACAAGCCCGCCCCCGAGC
>JAKAED010000263.1 GCA_021820105.1 Actinomycetes bacterium
TGCAACCGCTTGTGGAAAACGCGGTGCGCCATGGGGTCGAGCAGCGCGGCTCCGGAAGGATTGAGATCGTCGGACGCAACATCGACGCGGACGTTGAGCTGCGCGTCACCGACAATGGCGTTGGGATGGACGCTGAGCGCGCCGCGACCGTGCTGGCGGGCCAGGGTGGCGGCGTCGGGATCGCCAACGTCCAGGCGCGCCTGCAGTCGATCTTCGGGCCCGGCTACGGCCTTGAGATCCAGAGCGAGCCCGGACGCGGAACGACGGTAACCATGACGCTGCCCAAGTTCCGGGCGGGAGTGCGGGCCGCATGACACGTGTGCTGGTGGTTGACGATGAGCGGCCTGCGCTCGAGGACCTTGGGCGGCTGCTGGAGACCACCCCTGGGGTGGCCGAGGTGGTGCTGGCCGGCGGCGCCGCGGAGGCGCTGCGGCTGCTGGGGGCCGGCCAGTTTGACGTCGTCTTCATGGACGTCCGGATGCCGGAGATCGACGGCCTCGAGCTGGCCAAGGCGCTTGCCCGCTTCGCCGACCCGCCGGCGCTCGTGTTCGTCTCCGCCCATGAGGACGGCGCCGTGTCCGTCTTCGAGCACGGCCTGCAGCCGCTGGATTACCTGATGAAGCCGGTCTCTCGCGCCCGGGTTGAGCAGGCGCTCGATCGGGTGCACGCGGGCGACCCGGAGCGCCGCAGCCGTGGTGGTGGTCAGCGGACCACCACCACGGGGCAGAGCTTTGACGAGCTGACCTCCAGTGAGATCATTCCGGTTGAGCATCAGCGCGGCGGTAGCACCAGGCTGCTTGACCGGGCCACCGTCCTGTACGTGCGGGCGGAGGGGGATTACGTTCGGATTCACGCCGACAGCGGGCGGTTTCTGGTGCGTGGCGCACTCGCTGAGATCGAGCAACGCTGGGGTCCGCACGGTTTCGTGCGGGTACATCGCAGCTATGTGGCGAACCTGCGGCGGGCGGTTGAGATCCGCCCCAAACTGGGTGGTGCGGTGACGATCGTGATGGCCGACGGGAGCGAGGTGCCGGTCGCCCGCCGCCAGGTGGCGGACCTGCGCCGGAGGTTGCGGATGTGAGCCCGGCCCCCTCCAGCCGGCGGCTGCTCCCGCGCCGCGGGCTGCGCACGCCACGTGAGGAGCTCGCTGAGGCGACCACCCACGGCCACGTCTACCTACACGGTCTGCAGCGCGCGCAGCTGACGCTCTCATTGCTCGCGCTGATTGCGTTCGGGGCGATCTTCGGCGTGTTGCCGGTGGCCATTTACCTGCTGCCGGGGCTGGCACGGGTGCGGCTGCTCCAGGTGCCGATCGGGCTCTGGATCGTTGTCGTGCCGATGCTGCCGGCGTTTGTGGCGATCGGGTGGCTGTACGCGCGGCGCGCCGACGCGCTTGACGACTCGTTCCGGGAGGCGGTTGAGCGGTGAGCGGGGCGGGCGAGCATTGATCGTTGCGCTGTTTGCCGTAGGGGCCGTGACGCTCGGCACCCTCGGTCTGGGCGCGTGGGGGCTGCGCTTTGTTCGGACCACCTCTGATCTGCTGGTCGCGAGCCGGCTGGTCACGCCCTGGTGGAATGCTGCCGCCATCTCCGGCGAGTACCTCTCCGCCGCGTCGTTTTTGGGGATCGCCGGGTTGGAGATGCAGATCGGCGCCAGCGCGCTGTGGCAGTCGCTGGGCTTCACCGCCGGCTATCTGGCACTGCTGCTGTTCGTAGCGGCGCCGCTGCGCCGCTACGGCTCCTACACGATTCCGGACTTTGCCGAGGCGCGTCTGCGCAGCCCGGCGCTGAGGCTCCTGGCGGCTGCGATCGTGCTGGTGATCGTCGGCTTCTATCTGGTGCCGCAGCTGAAGGGCGCGGGGCTGGCCCTGAACGTGGTGGTCGGGTCGCCGTACTGGGTCGGCGTGGTGGTGGTGGCGGTGATCGTGTCCGTGAACGTTGCGATCGGCGGCATGCGGGGGATCACCTACGTGCAGGCATTCCAGTTCTGGATCAAGGTCTTTGCCATCGCGGTCCCGGCAATCGTGCTGCTGATCCACTTTGGCGGGCTGCCTGAGCGTGCGGCGCTGTTCGGGCGCGCACTGCCGCACGCGGGCCCCAGCGGGATCACGGTGCGGCTGGCGACGGCGACCCGGGTGCAGTTTCCGGAGGCCGGCAGTTTCATCCTGGACGGCAAGCGGGTGCGGGTCAGCGCCGGCGCGACCGTGACGCTGCCGGCCCGCACAGACATCGGCATCCCGCCGGGCGGCGTAGTTCCCGTCGCGAGCGGCACGCAGGCGTTGCCCGGTGAGACCTGGTCACGCCCGGTGGGCGGCACCGGCCCCGGGGCACCGGTGCTGGTCTACTCGCTGTTGATCGCGACCTTCCTGGGAACGATGGGGCTCCCACACGTGCTGGTGCGCTTCTACACGAACCCGGATGGGCACGCGGCCCGCCGCACCACCGTCCGCGTGCTGGGTCTGCTCTCACTCTTCTATCTCTTCCCGGCCGTCTACGGAGCGCTGGGCCGGGCGCTGACGCCGCAGCTCTACATGACCGGGCAGACTGACGACGTCGTCCTCTCGCTGCCACGTCTGGCCTGGCCCGGGGCGGGCGGGACGATCCTCACGGCCGTCACCTGCGCCGGCGCCTTTGCCGCCTTCCTCTCCACATCCAGCGGGCTGCTCGTGTCGATCGCCGGCACCT
>JAKAED010000117.1 GCA_021820105.1 Actinomycetes bacterium
CGAAGGAGCCGTCCGACGACGGCGTCGAACCTGGACACACTCTCGGCCATAGGCAGGCCGAGGTGCGCATGCTGTTGAGTTTTCAAAGACCGTCGCCTCCTGGCGGAAGGGGTGTCCTTCCAGAGGATGCGCCGAGAGCCTTGCGGCGCTCGGGGCAGAAGAGTATAGCCACATCTCGCTTGGGGGCGCAAACTCACCCAACTTGGGAGACGCGTGCCGCGCTCACTGCCTGCAGAAAGGTAGCGCATGCGCGGACAGAATGCGGCCTCGCCGCGAAAAAATTTCCCTACGAGATTAAAAGCCTTGCAAATCGCCGCTTTCCGAGCTGCAAGACGCGACCGTGGAGCGCATCACTTCGAAGATCAAGCGCACTGCTCGACAGGGTCTCCCCATCGAGCTTGACCCCTCCCTGCGCGAGCGTGCGCCTCGCCTCAGAGGTCGACACGCCAAAGGCGGCGGCCAGCAGCGCCGGCAGGTGAACGAGTCCATCAGGGGACGAGCCGAACTCAACCTCCGGGAGCTCGTCCGGGATCCCGCCCTGCACGTGGACGCGATCAAAGGCCTGCTCGGCAGCGATCGCCGCCTGTGGGCCATGGAAGCGCTCGACCAACGCCCGCGCAAGCGCCCGCTTCGCATCCCGCGGTCCCAGCTCGACCGCTGGCTCGCGGCCAAGCAGGAGCTGATACCAGGGTTCCAGCGAGGTGTCCGGGATGCTGAGCGTCTTGCCATAGATCTCCTCGGGAGGCTCGGTCACCCCGATGTAGTTGCCCAGCGATTTGGACATCTTCCGCTCCCCGTCTGTGCCGGTGAGCAGCGGCATGGTCAGGATCACCTGGCCCTCCTGTCCGTAGGCGCGCTGGATGTCTCGGCCGAGCATCAGGTTGAACTTCTGATCCGTGCCCCCCAGCTCGACGTCTGCCTTGATCGCGACCGAGTCATAGCCCTGCAACAGCGGGTACAGCAGTTCCAGCATCGATACCGGGCTTCCGGCTGCCAGGCGCTTGGCAAAGTCGTCTCGCTCGATGATCTGCGCGACGGTGGCGGTCGAGAGGAGCCGAAACAGCTCCGGCATCGAGAGTTCCAGCCAATCTCCGTTGAAGCGCACCTCCAGCCGCTCAGCGTCGAGGATCTTGAGCGCCTGCTCCTCAAAGGTCCGGGCATTGGCGGCGATCTCCTCGTCGCTCAGGACCGGACGCGTGGCGGATCTTCCGCTCGGATCGCCGACCCGCGCGGTGCCGTTGCCGATGATCAGGATGACGGTGTGCCCAGCGTCCTGGAACTCTCGCAGCTTCTGCAACACGACCGTGTGGCCGAGGGTGATGTCCGGCGCGGTGGGGTCGACGCCGAGCTTCACGCGCAGCGGCCTGCCCAGCTTCAGTTTGGCCTCAAGCCCGCCCTCCGGCAGGCAGTCAACGGCGTTGCGCGTCAGCCAGGAGGCTGCATCAAGGGACTCGGCGATCATGGGGCGAATCGTAATGGCGCGGGTTCCCGTGCGTCCCGCGCTCAGCTCCCACAGACCACTGATCGGGCTGATCTGGTTCTCCCGATCAGATTGCGCCCGCTGGGTTCCTCTGCATGCAAAGTTGCGACTAGAATCCCGACCGCCCGCAGGACACGGAGTCCCGCCGGTGGCCGGGTGCGTCGTCCTGCACGACGCTTGCGTCTTGCCGGGCGCCACCAGCCCCAGCCGTGTTCAGGCTTGATCGCATGAGCGTCGACAATGACATCCGAGTTGATGACCGGGAGCGGACTCCCGCGGCGATCGTCGTCGCCCCTCGTGGCCACCGCCCGCATCTGCCGCGTCGCCTGACGCGGCGCCGTCCGCGAGTCCGGAAGCTGCGGCTGCTGCTGATCCTGGCGGGCTTCGGCGTGCTGGCCATCATCTCGACGCTGTTCGGCGCGCTCACCTCGGTTGCCGCCTACCTACCGCAGCTGCAGAACACAGCTCAGTTCTCAAGCACCGTCGACTCATACATGTACGACATCAACGGCACCCCGATCGGCCCCTTGGCCCCGGCCAGCCATCCGGCACTGGACAACTGGTACCAGATCTCACCGTACATGCGCAACGCCATAATCTCCGTGGAGGATCGCGGCTTCTGGCAGGAGTCCGGAATCAGCGTCCGCGGCCTGCTGCGGGCAGCGGTGAACGACCTCACCGGCGGCGCGACCCAGGGTGGCTCGACGATCCCGGAGGAGTTCATCAAAAACGTCCGGCAGGAGGAGGCACACCGCACAATCGGTGAGAAGGTGATTGAGGCCGCGATGGCATTCCAGCTCTCACACCACTGGACCCACGCGCACATCCTTGCCGAGTACCTGAACACGATCTACTTCGGCAACGGCGCGCTTGGCATCGAGGCTGCGGCGCGCGTCTACTTCGGCTGGAAGTATGGCTACAACTCCACCAACCCGACGCACCAGAGCGGACGGGGCTGCGGTGACCCCAACCCGCAGAATCCTCACCGCCGGTCCTGCGCGAGCATGCTCAATCCCGCCGACTCCGCGCTGCTCGCTGGGCTCGTCGCCAACCCGAGCGCCTTCAACCCCGCCGGAGACGCAGCCGAGCGGGCGGCCGCCAAGGGGCGCCGCAACCTGGTGCTCAAGGACATGTACCAGCAGCACTACATCACCGCGGCGCAGTACCAGAAGTACGTGAACTCGCCGCTGCCGCCGGTGAACGATATTCGCATGCCGGCGCAGCAGCCCACCGCAGCCCCCTACTTCACAAGCTGGGTCGAGCCGCAGGTGGTCAACGCGCTGGAGCATGAGGGGCTCACGCCAAAGCAGGCCCAGTACGAAGCTGATTACGGCGGCTTGAAGATCAAGCTCAGCATCGACCTGAGCATGCAGAACTGGGCGCAGCAGGCGGTCGCCAACATCCTTCCTCAGGGGCAGGGGTTGCCCTCAGCCTCATTGGTCGCCATCGACAACCACACCGGCGAGGTGCGAGCGATGGTGAGCGGCTACAAGGACTACGCGCAGTCCCCGTTCAACCTCGCGACGATGGGGCTGCGACAGCCCGGGTCTGCGTTCAAGCTATTCACGCTCGCGGCTGCCCTCTCCAGCGGGCAGTACAACGCGGACTCGCTCTTCACCTCCAAGCCAATCACGATCCGTTTTGTGCATCAGGGTGGTAACGCCTTTGCCGCAGCCAACGGCACCGGCCGTTTCAAGGTCATCAACTTCGCCAACGAATACCTCGGCTCGATCCCGCTGTGGGAGGCCACCGCCGTCTCCGACAACAGCGTCTTCTCACAGTTGGGAATGAGCATCGGCACGGCAAAGATCAAGCACTACGCGCAACTGCTGGGGATCCGGTCCCCGATCTCAACCAACCCGTCGATGATCCTCGGCGGTCTCAGCACCGGCGTCTCAGCGCTTGACATGGCCCACGCGTACTCAAGCGTCGCCAACGGCGGCGTGAAGATCTTCAACCCGATCCTGGGTGACATCTACCAGGGGCCCGTTGGTATCGACGCGATCATGAACTGCCGGCCGTGCCGCCAGCACGACATCACCAACCGGGCGACAATGCAGACCGACCGCGTGCTCACGCCGACGGTCGCCTCCACCATCACCAGCCTGCTACACGGCCCCGTGCAGGACAGCTACGGGACCGGGCAGGCCGCCGCAATACCGGGCGTGTCAGTCTCCGGAAAGACCGGCACCACCAACAACTATGTGGACGCCTGGTTTGTCGGGTACACACCAGAGCTGACCGTGGCGGTCTGGGTCGGATATCCCAACAGCGGCAAACCGATGACAACGCAGTTCAAGGGTGGCCCAGTTGAGGGGGGCACGTATCCCGCGATCATCTGGCGGACCTTCCAAGAGGGCGCCCTGCAGATCCTCAGCAACGAGGCAGCGCACAAGAGCGCGCACGCCAACACGGTGACCGGGCAGCTCATCACCAACACCTACACGCAGCCCACGTCCACGGCGAGCACGGCCACAAGTACGGCTACGTCGACAACCACCACCCCGAGCACGACGGCGACCACCACCACTCCTGTGGTCGCAACCACTCCCACTCCGCAGACGACGCTCCCGGCTCAGCAGACGCCGAGCGCCGCCGGTGGTTCGGCTCCCACCGCGCCCGCCACCGGCGCGGCCAGCCCCAACCAGACGCTCCCGCAGAACACTCCCCCGGCCGCCCCATCAGGCTCGTCATCGACCGGCGGTACCGGCGGCTCCGGCCTGTAGCGGCCCCAGGGGTCGGCCTGTAGCGGCCCCAGGGGTCGGCCTGTAGCGGCCCCAGGGGTCGGCTGTGGCAGGCCTCGGGTTGATCGATCAGAGGGAATGCGCAGCGTGCCAAACCTGGCATTCTGCGCAGCCAATTTCCAGATCGCGCGGAGGTGCACGAAAATCGCACAATTTTCAGCGAATCTCGATCAGCGCGCGCAGTTTGCTGATCTGAGCACGCTTGCCGGGGCCCATCAGCCCACAGGAGTCCGGTGGGGATGTCGGGAGCAGGCAGGTTGGGGCCCTGGCCCGAACGCGAGCCACCCGCCGGCGACGAGGCAGCGGGCACGCACAACTTGCGAAGATCTGAGCCGTGAAGCGAAGTGCCGCACTTGCACCGCTCTCCCGTGACCATCACCACGCGCTGGTGGTGGCGAGCGCGCTGACACGTGCCGGCGCCGGGACCTGCCGGGCGGCGGCGATGCTGTTTGCCGACTTCATCACCGAGCATGAGGGTCTGCATTTTGCGCTTGAGGAGTCGATCCTGCTGCCCGCGCTCCCGACCGACGAACGCTCGCAATCACTGGCTGCAAGCGTCCTGACTGACCACGAGTACCTGCGCGATGTGGCGCAGCGGCTCAAAGCCGACCAGCTGGAACCGACGACCGAGCTGACCACGGTACTGGGTGTCCGCTTCCGAGACCACGTTCGGCTCGAGGAACGGGAACTCTTCCCCTATATCGAGTCCGTACTGGAGCCGGAGGCGCTCGCGCGAATCGGGGAGCAGCTCGCCGCAGCTAGCTGACCGGGGCTGGATCCCGGACCGGCGCTGACAGGAAGGCGCTGCCCGCCAGGCAGAAGCGCCAAGGCAGATCCACGGCCTTGCTGATCCCGATCCGGCGGTCCCGCTGGACCACCGGATCGCTGAAGCGGGCCGGCCGCTCCGAGATCACAACCGGACCGAGCCTGAGGTCCGAGCGGTTGTGAGCCAGCGTCACGTCCAACGCCTGTGTGAGCTTGCCCGGGCCCGAACATAGCGCCCGCCGCTGGTCGGGCTTCACGCCCCGGCGTGCTGCCATGAGCTCTACGCCCGCAAGCGGCTCGAGTGCTCTGATCAGGACCGCAGCGCCGATCCCGCGCGACTCACAGACGGCGTTCAACAGCGCGTGCACACCGTAGGAGAGGTAGACGTAGGCACGCCCCGGCGGCCCGAACAGGGTCTCCGTGCGTGGTGTCAAGCCGACAAACGCGTGACAGGCGGGCTCGCTGTCGTGGTAGGCCTCCGTCTCAACGATGACGCCACTTGCACCCCCGTGGGTGACCACGCAGCCGATCAACGCCTGCGCAACCTCCAGCACCGGGCGGTCGTAGAAATCGGCCCTCACAGACGGCCGCTGCGCACGTGCTCCAGCGCCGAGCGTGCGTGCATCAGCTGGTCGCGTAGGGCAACCAGCCCGGTGCCGCCGCGGGAGAGCTTTGACTCAAGCCACGCTCCGTCACTCAGCAGCGCATAGAAACCATCGGGCTCGAGCAGCGGCGAGGCGGCGCTGAGCTCCTGCGGGGTGAGCTCGGAGAGCTTCCGACCGCTGTTGACCGCCTGTCGCACGAGCGTGCCCACCACGTGATGTGCGCTGCGGAACGGCATACCCCGCTTGACCAGGTGGTCGGCGATATCGGTGGCGGCCAGGAACTCATCGCCGGCAGCATCGGCCAACCGATCGCGCTTGAAGGTGATCGTGGTGAGCATTCCCGTCGCCGCGGCAAGCACGAGCTCAAGGGTGTCGACGCTGTCGAACAGGTGCTCCTTGTCCTCCTGCATGTCCTTGTTGTAGGTCAGCGGCAGACCGTGCATCACACCGTGCATCGCGCTCAGGTGGGCAACGATCCGCGGCGCCTTGGCGCGCAGCAGCTCGGCCGCATCCGGGTTCTTCTTCTGAGGCATGATCGACGAACCCGACGCCCAGGCGTCGGCCACCTCACAGAAGCCGAACTCCTCACTTGACCACAGCACAAGCTCCGCCCCAAGGCGCGAGAGGTGAGTGGCGCAGGTCGCGGCGGCGGCCAGATAGTCCAGCACAAAGTCCCGGTTGGAGACGGCATCGATCGAGTTCTCCGCCACGGCCGTGAATCCGAGTTCGGCGGCGATCAGCTCACGGTCGGTTGCGAAGTTGACTCCCGCCAGCGCTCCGGCCCCGAGCGGCAGCGGTCTGGTGGCGTGCATCACCGCTCTGAAGCGCTCGGCATCCCGCAGCAGCATCCACGTGTAGGCCAGCAGGTGGTGCCCCAGATAGACGGGCTGTGCGCGCTGCAGGTGCGTGTAGCCGGGCATCTCCCAATCGAGGTGACGTTCGGCCAGATCGACCAGCACCTCCGCCAGCTCGATGGTGGCCGCAACGGCGCGGGTGGCCGCCTCCCTGGTGAACATCGCCATGTCGGTGGCGACCTGGTCGTTGCGTGAGCGGGCCGTGTGCAGGCGCCCGCCGGCCTCACCGGCCAGCTCGGTCACGCGCCGCTCGATCGCCATGTGCACGTCCTCATCGCCGTCTGTGAAGACGAACCGCTGCTCGCGCACCTCCTCAGCCACCACAGCCAGCGCCTCATGCAGGGCGTCGCGGTCGGCATCGCTGATGATCCCCGACGCGGCCAACATCGTGGCGTGTGCGACCGACTGCTCCACGTCGTAGGGGGCCAGGCGCCAGTCAAAGGCGAGCGAGTCGTTCAGGCTGCGGAACACATCCGCCTGCACCGAAGCCATTCGCGGGCTCGACATCAAACGCTCGGGCGAGTTTCGCTCAGAGGTGCTCATCAGGCGCGCGATGCCATCGATCCATGTGCTCGCCGCTCGCCATCCAGCACGTGCGTGAGCTCCTGCGCGACGCGAGCGACCTGGCCCTCCGTCATCTGCGGGAAGAACGGGATCGCGATTGATCGTGCTGAGATGTCCTCGCAGACCGGGAATTGGCCCTCGCGATAACCGAACTTCTCCCGGTAGTAGGTCATCAGGTGAATTGCCGGGAAGTACGGCTTGGCCGCAATGCCCCGCCCGCCCAAACTGGTCACAACGGCATCGCGGTCCACCCCACGCGGGAGTTGTACGACGTAGACGAACCAGCCGCGCCTGGCCTGTTCGCTGTTCTCACAGGGCAGGGTGAGCTCCGGGACATCACGCAGCGCTTCGCGGTACAGCAGGGCCACCCGCTCCCGGTCGGCCAGCAGCGCATCAAGGCGCTCCAGTTGCGCCAGCCCCAGCGCACAGGCGATGTCGGAGAGCCGATAGTTGAAGCCGAGGCGGTCATGGTCAAGCCAGTCCATGTTGGGAGCGCGGCCCTGGTTGCGCTCCGAGTCGATCCGCTCCTTGACCGACTGCTCGGCTGTGACGACAACGCCGCCCTCACCGGTGGTCATCTGCTTGTTGGCATAGAAGGCAAAGACCGCAAGGTGGCCGCGGCCGCCGATCGGTCCGCCGTCTGCGTAACTGCCGCCAAGGGCCTCACAGGCATCCTCCACAATCGGCACACCGGTTCGCTCGAGCGTGGCCATGTCCGCTGGATAGCCAAAGACGTGAACCGGCAGCAGCGCCGCCGTACGGGAGTTGACCGCGGCCGCGGCGGCCTCGGCGTCGAGATTCAACGTCAGCGGATCAATGTCGACGAACACCGGTGTCGCACGCTCGTAGATCGCAACGTTCGCGCTGGCCACAAAGGAGAACGGACTGGTGATCACCTCGGTCCCGTCTGTGACGCCGACCGCGCGCAGCGCCAGGTGCAGTCCGGCTGTGCCAGAGGAGACAGCGCTGCCCCAACGCGCGCCGACCTGCGCGGCAAAGGCCCGCTCAAACTCAGGGCCTCGCGGCCCGAGCGAGAGCTGGCCGGAGCGCAGCACGCCCAGGACCGCCTGCTCCTCAGCTTCCCCCAGCACCGGGCGAGCCAGCGGGATTGGGAAGTCCGGCCCAGCGGGGCCGGACGTGCGCTCGGCCGTCACGATGAGGCGCGCGCCTCGCCCGCGCGCGCGGCCCGACGCCCCGGCTGCATACCCAGTTCCAATGACTCCACCAGTGCCTCCCAGGATGCCTCAATCACGTTCGTGGAGACCCCGGTGGCGCCCCACTCGTGCTCGCCGTCAGAGGAGTCCAGCAGCACGCGGGTGATCGCGTCACTGGCCTTGGCGCCATCCAGGATCCTGACCTTGAAGTTGACGAGCTTGATGGTGTCCAACTCCGGGTAGACACGCGCCAATGCGCCGCGCAGCGCCCTATCAAGGGCGCTCACAGGACCGTTCCCCTCAGCCGTGAAGATGTAGCGCTCACCTTCGACCCACAGCTTGATGGTGGCCTCCGTCTCGACGCGGCCATCGGCCCGCTGCTCGGCGATGACACGCCAGGACTCGAGCGTGAACAGCGGCCGGTAATCACCACTCTCACGTCGCATCAGCAGCTCAAAGGAGCCGTCGGCGGCCTCATAGTGGTAGCCCGCGTGCTCGCGCTCCTTCACCCGCTCAATCAGGCGGGTGGCGGCGGCGTCATCCAACTCAATGCCGGCCTCCTGCGCGCGCGCATGGATCGTGCCCTTGCCGGACAACTCAGACACCAGGACGGCGCGATCATTGCCCACCACCTCAGGGTCGATGTGCTCGAAGGTGCTGGGGTCGGCGCTGACCCCGGCAACATGCATCCCGCCCTTGTGCGCAAAGGCGTTGCGGCCCACATAGGGCTGGTTGGGATTGGGGTTGAAGTTGAGCAGCTCGTCGAGGAAGTGCGAGCTTCTTGTCAATGCCTGCAGCTGCTCATCGCTCACACACTCATGTCCAGCCTTGAGCTGCAGATTCGGGATGAGGGTCGTCAGGTTGGCGTTGCCACAGCGCTCCCCATAGCCGTTCTGGGTGCCCTGCACGTGGGTCGCGCCAACGGCCACCGCGGCCAGACTGTTGGCGACAGCACAGCCGGCGTCGTCATGGCAATGGATGCCGATCCTGACACCGGTGGGGCCGAGTTCGCGTACAACGGCATCCACCGCCTCGGTGATCCCGTCGGGCAGCGTGCCACCGTTGGTGTCGCAGAGGGTGATCGTCTCGGCCCCGGCCTGAGCAGCGGCCCGCACACACGCCAGCGAGTACTCGCGGTCGTCCACGAAGCCGTCGAAGAAATGCTCGGCGTCATAGGTCACACGCTTCCCTGCTCCCAGGAGGAAGGAGATCGACTCCGCGATCATCCGCAGATTCTCCGCCCTGTCGACCTTGACGACCTTGTCCAGGTGCAGGCTCCAGGTTTTGCCCACGAGCGTGCAGACCGGCGCGAAGCAGTCGGCCAGGACCTGCAGCGCCGGATCGTCCTGCGCACGCACGTCACGACGTCGCGTCATGCCAAAGGCGGCGATCTGGGCGTGCTTGAAGTGTTCCCGTGAGAGCAGCTCGAAGAGCTCGAGCTCCTTCGGGTTGGAGCTCGGAAACCCGGCCTCGATCAGGTCGATTCCGAGCTCGTCGAGCGTGTGGGCCACCCGCAACTTCTCATGCGCTGAGAGCGACATGCCCTCACCCTGCATGCCGTCACGCAGGGTTGTGTCATAGAGCTCGATCCTGGCCATCAGACCGTTGGCGCGGGCACTGCAACGTGATCGAGCCACTCCGCATAGCGCGGGTCACGGCCGCGGATCGCGTCCTCGTACACGCGCTGAAGCTCCGCGGTCACCGGGCCGCGAACGCCCTCACCCACCGGGTGGTCGTCGATCTCACGCACCGCAGCGATCTCCGCAGCGGTGCCGGTGACGAAGACCTCGTCAGCGGCGTAGAGCTCCGTCCGGGCGATGTCGCGCTCAACCACGTCAAGGCCGAGGTCGCGGGCGATGCGCATCACGGAGTTGCGCGTGATCCCCTCGAGGATGCCGCCGGACAGACTTGGCGTGTGGATCACGCCGTGCTTGACCAGGAAGATGTTCTCGCCACTGCCCTCCCCCACGAAGCCACGCTGATCGAGCAGGATCGCCTCCTCATAGCCAGCCTTGTGCGCCTCGATCTTGGCCAGGATGCTGTTCAGATACTGGCCGCAGGCCTTTGACTCGGGAATGAAGGAGTCGCCGTTCATGCGTCGCCAGCTCGCGACCTTGGCGCGGATGCCAATGGCCTTTGAATCCTCACCCAGGTAGGCGCCCCAAGGCCACGCCGCGATCGATACATCGACCGGCGCCTCCAACGGGAACAGACCCATCACACCGTAGCCGCGGAACGCGATCGGTCTGATGTAGCACTCGCGCAGACCGTTGGCGATCAACAGGTCGTGGGCTGCCTGGCGCAATTCCTCCGGCGTGAACGGCAGCGGCATGTAGTAGAGATCAGCGGAGCGGAACAGGCGCGCCACGTGGTCCTGGTGGCGGAAGATCGCAGGCCCGGTCGCCGTCTCGTAGGCACGCACGCCCTCAAACACACCGGTGCCGTAGTGGAGCCCGTGTGACAGTACGTGTACCTTCGCGTCCTCCCAGGCAACGAGTTCTCCGTTGTGCCAGATGAGGTCCGCCTGTTCCACGTGATGCTCCTTACAGGTTTGAGAGAACGGCCTGAGTCGCCTCGCGGGTGCCCGCGCTGCCGCCCAGGTCTCGTGTGCGCAGGCCTTGCGCCAGCGCACGATCAACAGCCGATTCTATCGCCGCGGCCTCAGCCTCCAAGCTCAGTCCGTGACGCAGCATGAGCGCTGCCGACAGGAACATCGCCATCGGGTTGGCGGCGCCGGTACCGGCGATGTCAGGCGCCGAGCCATGAACCGGCTCGAACAGGCCGGGCTGGCCGGGCTCACCGAGCGATGCGCTGGGCAGCATCCCGATCGACCCCGTGAGCGTCGCGGCCTCGTCGCTGAGGATGTCTCCGAACATGTTCTCGGTGACGATCACGTCAAAGTCGGCTGGATTCGAGACGAGCTGCATCGCCGCGTTGTCCACGAGGATGTGCTCCAACTCAACATCGGCGAACTCTGCGGCGTGCAGTTCGCGCACGACCTCGCGCCACAGCCTGCTGGTCTCAATCACGTTGGCCTTGTCGACGCTGGTCACCTTGCGGCGTGCCGCCTTGAAGGCGACTCGCGCGATCCGCTCGATCTCCTCGCGGCTGTAGGCGCAGACGTCTGAAGCGCTGTCAGCGGTGCGGGTCTTCTCGCCGAAGTAGATCCCGCCCGTCAGCTCGCGCACGACCAGCAGGTCCGTTCCCTCGATCACCTCACGCTTGAGCGGACTTGCGTCATAGAGTGCGGGCAGAGGCCTGACGGGTCGCAGGTTCGCGTAGAGGCCAAGTCCCTTGCGCAGTCCCAGCAGCCCCTGCTCGGGGCGCGGCTTTGACGGGTCGGTGGTGTCCCACTTGGGGCCGCCCACGGCCGCCAGCAGCACCGCATCCGCGGCCTGGCAGGCGGCGAGTGTCTCATCGGTCAGGGCGGTGCCGTGCGCGTCGATCGAGGCGCCGCCGAAGAGGTGCTCCTCATACTCGAAGTCGGTGCCGAGGGCGCGCAGCAACTCAATCGTCGGGGCGGTGATTTCGGGGCCGATCCCGTCGCCGGGCAGCAGAATGATCTTGGAAGCCATAGGTGCTGGAAGCTAGCGAAATCTGTTGACGCGCCCGTGGTGCCCCGTGCTGTCGTTGACTTCGCTGCCGATCGACAGCAGCGAGCGGGTCCCGGCCGCGGCCTCGCCGGACTGGTTGCGGCGGGGCGTCAAGTCCTCAGATACCGACCTTTCACGAAAATACGGTAGTTCACCGCGAACAGCGCCGCAGTGGCAACCACGAGGAACGCAAGGGCCGCCGGGATGTTCGTGTCGTGATACCCGATGAAGCCGTAGCGCACCAGCGAGATCATGTAGTAGACGGGGTTGAACTGGGTGAGCGTCTGCCATGGTTGTGGCAGCAGTGACGCTCCGTAGAACACGCCGCCCAGGAAGATCAGCGGCTGCAGAACGAACGTCTGGTAGAGCGCTACATCGTCAAACTGCTCAGCGCGGACACCCACCAGCACGCCGCACTGTGAGAAGAAGATGCCCACCAGGATCAGCGCCGGGATCAGCACCAGCGGGTGCGCCACCGGCAGCGCCAGCAGGGCCAGCGCGACGATGAAAGTCAGCGCCGAGACCAGGAAGCCGCGTACGAAGCCGCCGAGCGTGAAGCCGAGCAACAGCTGCAACGGCGATGCCGGTGATGAGAGCTGGTCGTCAATTGAGTGCGTGAACTTCTGCTGCAGGATC
>JAKAED010000118.1 GCA_021820105.1 Actinomycetes bacterium
CGATCTTCCGCCCCCTACCCCTTGAATCACGCGCGCGATGATCAGCATCCCGAGTGAGTTCGAGAGCGCGCCGAGGAGGGTGCCCGCTGCCAGGATCAGGAGGGTCCACAGCAGCAGCTTCTCCTTCCCGTAAATGTCGCCGAGGCGACCGATCACCGAGGTGCCGACGGAGGCGGCGAGCAGGAAAGCTGTGAGCAACCAGCTTGATCCGGTCTCGCTCGTGTGCAGCGCATGCTGAAAGATCGGGAGCGCCGGGATGACGGCCGATGACAGCACCGAGTACGCGAGCCCAGCGAGGCACAGCACGGCCAGAATCACGTTCGGATGGACGGTGTGCGTGCGCTGTGGGAGGTGCGGGTGGTGGTGCACCCGAGACTCGCCGCCCGGAATTGATGAGGGCATCGTGCTGTTCTACCGAAAAGTCTGGGCGGTGGTCAATTAGCCACGCCTCAGGCGAGCACCGGTCGGACGGTCCAAAGCCCGCCTCAGCTGAGCGCCGGGGAGACGGGGACCGAGATGAGCCGGGGCGGCCCCGCCGCCCGATTCAGGGGGCAGAGACTCGCACGGCAGGTATGGGCGAAGCTGCCATCGCCGAGACACGGCTGGCAGCAAGCTCATCAGTCGTGATCGTCTTGAGGATCTGTTCGATGCTCGCCCGGAAGAAGTGGTGTCCCTCATCGGGGTCGATGAACACCCGGCAGTCGGGCAGCGTCGCCGCCAATTGCAGGGCGTGCTCAACGGGGACCAGCAGGTCATTCCCGCCATGCCACAGATGCACCTCACAAGCGACCTCAGCGGGATTGAAGCCCCACTGGCCCGAATAGACGAGGAAGTCGTCGACCAGTCCGCCAACGCCCGCACTGGTCGCATCCAGAAAGCTCTGGGCGGCGGAACGGCGCTCCTCTGGCTGCGCCAGGCGGTCCTGTTCAGCCGGTGCTGCATGGGCGGCGATCACGCGCGAGATCAGCCGTGGATGGAGCGCCGCCAGGGGAAGCAGGAGATCGCCGCACGCACGTGCAACGCCAGGCGCGCTCGCCAGAGCCCACAGCGGCAATCTGATTCGTCGGCGCAGACCTGGAGTGCGGTGCGGTGGCGCAAACGGCGCAAGCCCGCTGCAGAGCGCGACCCGCCGCACCCTGTCCGGCAGTTGGTGCGCAACCGCCAGGGCATATGGCGCACCTGCCGAGACCCCAAGAACGGAAAACCGGTGTAGACCAAGCGCATCTGCGAGCGCAGCCATATCGGCGGCAAAATCAACGATCGTTCGCCCCGGTTGCCGGTCCGATTCGCCAACCCCGGGTCGACTGGGAGCTATGTAGCGGACACCGGCACGATGGACGATCCGCCGCAGGTCAACCGTCGCCTCCACCGGCGTTCCAATCGCACCGTGGCAGTAGATAACCGGAAGGCCATCAGTCGGTCCGACCTGGGTGAACGCGAGCCTGCGTCCATCACTCAGAAGGAGTCGTTCGCAGCGATCTGTTTGCTCGAGCGCCATCGCCTGAATGGGAAGAAAACCCCTGCTCAGTCGAGGGTACGCGCAACGGCATCGCATGTTGTGACGTCTTGGATAAGGCGAGTGAGTGCCTCAACAAAGCGCTCCGGGCATTCGATCATCGGCACGTGCCCAGTTCCGGCCAAGCGCTCCACCACAGCATCTGGCCTGGCCGCTATGAGGTCATCAAGCGCTCGGATCGGCACGGTCCGATCCGCATCACCCCAGATGACGCCCAACGGCATCCGGGTGCGTGCCAGCAATGGGCGCAGGTCGGTCGAGGTGATCGTGGCCAGGGCGGGGGCCGTGCGTTGTGCGGTCGCCGACGCCTCGATCATCTGACGGGCGAGCGTCGGTGGGAGATCAGCGGCGTCAGCCGCAGTCATGGAGAACAGCAACCTCCGCCCCCACCAGGTATCGGTCAGGTTCACCGCACCCCGCCGTGCCGCCAACACGGCGTCTGCGCCGGCGGCGAGCAGCGCGGAGATCGCGGGTGGAAAAGGTCGCAGGCCAGCCGGCGCCACCAGCACGAGTCGCCTCACAAGGCGTGGCCGCGCGTCCGCCAGGACGGCCGCGATTCCACCGCCCAATGAGTGCCCGACCAGGTCAAATGGCGCGCCGACTCCCTGAGCCGCGAGACCCCGAGCGACCCGGTCGGCCACGCGCCGTAGGTCAAAATCGTCGTCAACCGGAGCCGATCCGCCAAAGCCGGGAACGTCGATCGCGACCACACGGTGGCTCCTTGAGAGGTCTCTGGCGACCAGCTCCCAGATGCGCCGGTCAGTCGCGATCCCATGGATCAGGACGAGCGGCGATCCGCGCCCTGACTGATCCATCGCGAGCTTTGGGACCATCGGGGGATCGTATAGTCGAGGCATGCCAGACGCCCCTCCACAGCCCTTCCAGATCCGTTCAGGCGAACAGCGCGACGGCGCCTTTGTGCGCCAGCAGAGTCGGTTTCGGCGGTGGGTGACCGCCGATGGGACCAGTGGTTTCACCCCTGATCCGATGCGCTACCACCTCTACATCTCGCGCGCCTGCCCGTGGGCGCACCGCACACTGATCGGGCGGGCGCTGATGGGACTGGAGGACACGATATCCGTGTCGTTTGTGGACCCGATCCGTGATGAGCGCGGCTGGGCATTCACCGAGCCGGGCAGGTTCGAGGATCCCGTCAACGGCTTCAGCTTCCTGGCGGAAGCCTACCGGCAGGTCGACCCCGCTTTTGACCAACGGGTCACGGTCCCGGTCCTGTGGGACCGAGAGCGCGAGACCATCGTCAACAACGAGTCGGCGGACATCCTGCGCATGCTCTCCACAGTTTTCGCGCCCCTCGCAAAGCATCCGGCGGTGCTCTATCCGGATGGGCTCAAAGAGGAGATTGATGCGCTCAACCAGCAGATCTATGAGCGCGTCAACGACGGCGTTTACAGGGCTGGCTTCACCACTCGGCAGGATGTCTACGAGCATGCGGTGCATTCCCTCTTTGAGATGCTCGACGCGCTTGATGAGAGGCTCGCGTCACGTCGCTTCCTGTTTGGCGCGCAGCCGGTTGAGAGCGACTGGCGTCTGTTCACGACGCTCATTCGCTTTGATGCCGTCTACCAGATCCACTTCAAGTGTTCGCTGCGCAAGCTCGCGGAGTACAACAACCTCTGGCCTTACGTGCGCGACCTCTATCAGTGGCCGGGCGTACGAGACACCGTGAGCTTCGAGGAGATCCTCGCGCACTACTACGGCACCCATGGGGCACTCAACCCCCATGGCATCGTTGCGGTTATGCCGGCGCTCGACTTCGATGCGCCACACGGCCGCGACCAGCTCTGAACAGGCGGCGGTCAGCGGCGCCTGCGCCGCCCACGACCTTCACTGGCCCGTGGCTCCTGGCGCGAGCCGGTGCTCCAATCGTCGTCGATGTGCATCACACCAAGCCCGCCACCCTCGTCCCGAGCACCCGGATGCCCAGCACCCTGGTGTGACGCCGCCGCCGTTGCCACATCACTCGGGTAGGTGTGGCGCGCTCGCAGCAGCGCGTAGCCACCGGCTGCAAGCGTCACCAGCAACACCAGGAAGGCAACCTCGAGGCCACTGGCCGTGCTGGCGCTGACCTCCGGTGGGTGGGTGCCGATCGGCGCCTGCTTGGGTGCGGCGATGCCCGCGATAAGGGCCGTCAACCCCCCGAAGGTGACCGGTGCCACAGCCTGCGCGAGCGACCTGATCACCGTCCTGATGCTCTCCGCACGCCCCCACAGCCCGGCGGGCATGATGTCGAGGCGCCCTGCATCAAGTGGCGGGTTGGCAGCTGAGATCAGGGCGGCACCCGCCACGTCAAACCACAGGGCGGGCGTCAGACGCGTGGAGACGAACCCCGGTATCAGCAGCACCGCTGCACCCAGGTAGCAGACCGCTGGGATCACCACTCGGCTGTTCATCCAACCACGTTTGAGGAGTTCGTCCGCCAGCCAGCCGCTCACCAGCGTGCCCACCAGGGCGCCTACAACCAACAGCGCGAGCACCAGATCAGACTCCGCCTGCCCCACGTGGTAATGACCCCGCACAAACAGGAGCGCAAACGTGGTCAGGCCGGAGAAGAAGAAGTAGCCCAGTGAGGAGCTGATGATCATCAGCACGTTGGTGCGGATCGACAGGACGTAGCGAACGGACTCCGCCAGCGACATATCCCGAGGATCGTCGTGCAGCACAAGGTCCGGATCTGGAGCCACGCCGAGCCGAGATGCGGTCTGGCGGGCCAAATCGTCGGCATGCGGCGCGACCTGCTCCTCGCGAACAATCCGGTGATGTGGCCTGGCTCGCGCCCGGGCGGCCGCCTCGATGAGATCCTCCACACCCGGCTCCAGATGGCTCTGGCCTCCCCGCAGCGGCTCCGGGATGGTGCGGTAGAGGTTGCGGGCCACGAAGAAGCCGGGAATGGCGAGCAGCACGAAGGATGCCCGCCAGTCAATCGCGCTGGCCACGCTGCCGGAGACGATGAAACCAAATGCGTTGCCCGCGACCTCACCGCCGATGATGTAGGCGTAGATGCGACCGCGCTCGCGAGCCGGGAAATAGTCTCCTGTGAGCGACGCGATTGCGGGTCCCGCCGTGGCCACCACGGCACCCAGCAGCAGGCGCGTCAGCAACAGCGTCGAGTAGCTGCCGGCGAACGCTCCAAGCAGCGTGGCCGCACTCCAGAGCACGATGCTGAGCGAGAGCAGCGGGACGCGCTTGACCTTGTCGACCATGATGCCGACCGGGATCGTCGCGACCGCGCCGATCAGCAACGTCACCGAACTCAGCAGGCCGATCTGGGTGGTGCTGATGTTCAGGGCCGACTTCAACTGTGGCGCCAACGCGCCGATCGTCGCGGTGTCCGCACCGTTGAGCGCGAGCACCAGGCCGAACATGAAGACGACTCGTGCGCGGGCGGCGCCACCGACCCTGCGGACCATCTCGCCCCGGATCTTGCGCCCCACCCAACGCGAGGCCACCATGATGCCGCGTGCGATCGCGGCGCCGATCGAGCGTTCAGACATGGCGGTCACAGGTGGGCACGACCGCAGTATGGCCCAGCGGCGCGAGATCGAGGGTGCGCGCCAGCGGGCGCGCACCCTGCGTCGTCAATCAGTCAAGCGGTGCGTCAGCGCCGGCGGTCCAGCAGCTTCCAGACGCCGGGCAGCAGGGCGGCTGCCAGCGCGCACTTGATCGCATCCCCGATCCAGAAAGGGGTGAAGCCGAGCGCGATGGCTGCGCCGATGTCAACGTGCAGATCGACCTTCAACCACAGCACTCCGATCAGATACATCATGAACTCGCCGACGATCATCGCCGGAATCGCTGAGATCACCCTCCGGTCCGCGCGCTGCTCGGCCAGTGAGCCGCACACCGTCGCCGCGGCGATGAAGCCCAGCACATAACCGAAGTTCGCGCCGACGTAGCCGCTCTGCCCATTGGCGAACCAGGGCATGCCAAGCACACCGGCAACCGCGTAGAGCGTTAGCGCGGCAGCACCACGGCGCCACCCCAGAGCGGTACCGGTCAGCAGCACGCCAAGGGTCTGTCCCGTGATCGGGACCGGCGTGAAGCTCAGGTGAATCGACACCTGCGCCAGCAGGCCAACCAGTCCGGCGCCGGCAATGACAAGCAGGAGATCACGAACGCGCTCCCCCGGAAGCGTGTCACCGAGCACCCGTACGCTCGGAAGAGTCCTGCTGCTGAGAACGGGATTGGCATAGTTGCTCATAGCTGTGGGCGAGCCTAACACGGGCCTTGAGCGGATCGCATCAAGACCCGACATTTGTTGGGTTGGATTGCCCGCCCTGCGCTCCACAGCAGCGCGGGCGGTCCCGGAACTGCGCCCTACCTGAGGAGCCAGCTCACCCGCTCAAGCCGTGTTCGTAAACGTATACGACCGCCTGCACCCGGTCACGCAGATCCAGCTTCATCAGGATCCGTTTGACGTGAGACTTGACGGTGGAGGGCTCGATCACCAGCTCGTGCGCGATTTCCGCGTTGGAGAGTCCCCGACCGATCAACAGCAGCACTTCGAGCTCCCTCGTGGTCAGCTCATCGATCGGGTTCGTGGCTGTGTTCCCGCTCCCATCGGCCCGCTGGCCGATGGGAGCACCGGACCGGGCCATCTCCTCGATCACTCGCCGCGTCACCGACGGTGAGAGCAGCGCGTCCCCGGCGGCGACCGTGTGCACCCCTGTGATCAGCTCCTCTGGCCGGGTGCGTTTCAGCAGAAAGCCGGAGGCTCCGGCGCGTAGGCCACCGAAGATGTACTCATCCTCCTCAAAGGTGGTGAGGATCAGGACGCGTGCGCGGGGATCGGCCGCCGTGATCCGTGCGGTGGCCGTGATTCCGTCCAGATCGGGCATGCGGACATCCATCAGGACCACATCCGGGCTCAGTTCGGCCGCGAGCCTCACGACCTCCAAGCCGTTGCCCGCATAGCCGACGATCTCAATCGCGGCGTCGCTTTCGAGCACGGCCGCGAGTCCAGCTCGCATCAGCGCGTCGTCGTCGGCTATCAACACCGTCACACGGCGTTCCGGGGCCATGGCGATCGATGCAGCCGAGTTCACGATCCGTATGGCAGCACGGCCTCAACGGCGAACAGACCACGGGAGGCGCCGGCTGTCAGCGACCCCCCCAGCAACTTGGCCCGCTCACGCATACCGACGAGACCGTGGCCACCGCTGCGATTCCCGCCGTGTCCCACTCCGTTTGACACTCGCAACTCCAGGCTCCCATCGCCGTAGCGCACAGTCACGGCTGCATCCCCGGTACCGTGGCGGGCGGCGTTGGTCAGCGCCTCCTGAAGAATCCGGTATGCCGCCTGATCGACACTCGGACGCAGCGTCCGGCGGCTGCCCTCGAGCTCCAGCGTGATCCGTCGGCCAGCACGCCGATGCTGCTCCACCAGGGTCTCAAGCGTCGCCAGGCCCGGTGGTGGTTCAATCGCCACCGCCCGCGTCCCCCGTAGGCCGCGGATGATCTGGTCCATGTCCGTCACCGTCTGACGAGCCACCGATTCAATCGTCTCCAGCGCATCACGAGAGCGTTGCGTGTCCTCACCCAGGTGCATCCGTGCAGCTCCGGCCTGCACTCCGATCACCGCGATGGCATGCGCCACGGAGTCGTGGAGGTCTCGGGCGATCCGCTCCCGCTCCTCGTTAACGGCGCGTGCCTGCTCGAGTACCGCCTCCACACGCGCCAGCCGGCGGCGATCGCCGGCAAACCAGGCGCCCGACCACAGGAGGATCCCACCCAGGCTCTGCAGCTAAGGAAGGCGGTGGTGTCCAAGCGCGTAAGCCCCGAGATGAAGCGCGAGCAGCAGGACGACCAGCACAGTCAAGCGGGGCGACCACGGATGCACGAGGTCGCGACTGCCGGCGAGCAGGAAGAGCGCGAGCGTGGCACCCAACGGTGGCTGCCCCGGCCAGCCTCCGGCCAGCAGAGCTGCGCTCCCCGCCAGAGTCAGCACCAGCACGAGCACCGGGTTGCGGCGCCACAGCACCAAGGGCAGCGTCGCCACTCCCGCCATTCCATAGGCGGCAGCGGTCACGGGGCGATCGGCGTGATGCAGGAATCCGATGGTCAGCGCCAGCATGAACGCCGCGGCCGCCACATCAAACACCGGCGCTCGGGTATCGCGCGCGGTCAGCGGAGCGCGCCCGATCGTCGCGCCGCGAGCCGACGACCCACCGACCATGAGCCTGGCTGAGTAGGACATCCTGCCGCGAGCGTAGCGCCGGTCAGGGCGAGCTTCGTCGCCAGTGCGGGGGATTGCGCTTCCTCCTCGGGGGGTAGTTGAAGATCAGACCGCCGGGCGATGGCGGCCTCGGGCTGCTCGCGTACCGTGCAGGGCATGTCCACCACCGCGCTGACCGCGCCCTCACATCCCGGACGTATCAACGCCTTCTATGCCGGTCTCGGCAACTTCGTCGTCCGCTTCCGCTGGGCTGTCGTGCTCTTCTGGTTGGCCGCAGTCGCCGTGACGGGTGCTCTGATGCCGAGCCTCGCCAATGAGATCAACGGCAATAACTCCGCATTCCTGAAGGCATCGGAGCCGAGTGTCAAGGCGGCCAACCTCGCGTCCCCACTGGTCGGCGCTGGGGCCGGGACGAAGGTCGGGAGCATCCAAGTCGTGGCCTCAAGCGCTGCTCATCTCGATGCAGCCGACGTGGCAGCGATGCAGCGCGTGGCACGGTTGATCAGCGCGATTCGCGGCGTTGAATCGGTGCGCTTCGCTGGCCTCTCCAAGGACGGCATGGCAGCACAGCTGCTGATTCGCGCGAGCGCCGGTCCGCAGGCGGCAACGCAGGACACCCGGTTGGTGAACGCGATCATCACCACGTTCAGGCAGGCACATCCGCCGGCGAGCCTCCAGCTCAACGTCGCCGGTGAGATCGCCACCCTGGTCGCCAACCAGGCCAGCTCCAAGAAGCAGGGCAACCAGACGCAGATGTTCTCGATCCTATTTGTGATCGTGCTGCTGCTGATCGTCTTCCGGTCGCCCCTGGCCGCACTCGTGACGCTCCTGCCGAGCGTTTTCGCGCTGCTCATCTCCATGCGGGTGATCGGTGCGCTCGCCTCGGGTGGGGGCCTGCAGATCTCCTCCATAACTCAGATCCTCTTGATCGTGCTGCTGATCGGGGCCGGTACCGATTACGGGCTGTTCCTTGTCTTCCGCGTCCGTGAGTCACTGCGAGACGGCTTTGAGCCAAGAGAGGCGGTTGCACGGTCCGTCATGAGCGTCGGCGAGTCGATCACGGGCTCCGCCGGCACCGTCATCCTTGCTCTGCTGACACTCTTGTTTGCGAGCTTTGGCCTGTATCACGACCTGGGTGTGCCGCTCGCCATCGGGGTCGCGGTGATGCTGCTGGCGGGGCTCACGCTGCAGCCGGCCCTCCTGGCCATCTTCGGTCGTGCCGCCTTCTGGCCGGCCATACCGCGAGCCGGCGCCCAAAAGGACGGCGTGTGGGGCAAGGTTGCCCGGACCCTGGTCTCACGGCCGGCGTTGACCCTGGGGATCGGCCTGCTGCTGTTCGGCGGCCTGGCCCTCGGCGCACTTGGATATCGGGCCGGTGGCTTCGGTGGAAGCACCTCGGCTCCGGCGGGAACGAGCGCGGCAGCCGGGAACAACGTGCTTGGCAGACACTTCCCGAGGTCGGCCAACAATCCGGCGAACCTGGTGTTCGCCTACCGGGAGTCGATCTGGACACATCCGCAGACTGTGCTCGCGGCTGAGCGCTCGCTAAACCGATCCGGCAAGTTCGTTCAGCTCGCGGGGCCCCTGGACCCCAATGGCACGGCCATCACAGTCGCGCAACTGAAGCAACTGCACAGCACGCTCGGCGCGCCACAACATCTGCCGCTGCGCGAACCCGCATCCGCACGCGTGCCTGCGACGCTCTACAACGCCTACAGGGCCGACGCGACCTTCGTCTCGGTCGACGGGCGTACGGTGCAGTTCCAGGCCGCGCTCCGCGCCGGTTCGCAGGGGTCTAACGCGGCCATGAACGCCACCCCCGCAGTCCGCATCGCCGTGAGCGTCGCCGGGAATGCCTCCGGAGCAAGGGCAACCGGCCTTGCAGGACAGGCTGCCGCGGTCTACGACATCAATAATGCCGCCAACAGCGATCTCAAGCTGATCGTGCCGATCGCGATTGTGGCGATCGGTCTTCTGTTGGCCGCTGTCCTGCGCTCCGCGATAGCCCCGCTCTACCTGATCGTGAGTGTCGGACTCTCGTTCCTGGCGGCGCTCGGCGCGGCCGTGATCGTGTTCCTCGACTTTGGCAACTTCGGCGGGATCACGTTCGTGCTGCCGTTCCTCTTGTTCATCTTCCTGTTGGCGCTTGGAGAGGATTACAACATCCTGGTCATGCTCCGCATCCGCGAGGAGGCGCGCCACCTGCCATTGCGTGAGGCTGTCGCCAAGGCCGTATCCCGTACGGGCTCGACGGTGACAACTGCCGGAATCATCCTCGGTGGCACGTTCGCGGTCTTCGCGCTAGTCGGTGGTGGCGGCGGCAAGGGAGCCAGTTCCATGGAACCCATCGGGTTCGGCCTGGCCCTGGGGATCCTGATGGACACCTTCCTCGTGCGCACCCTGCTGGTGCCCTCGACGGTGATGCTCCTCGGGAGGTGGAACTGGTGGCCGGCAAAACTACGTGAAGAGGGCACTGTCGCGGCCGAGCCGGAACCGTGGCATGCCGGTCCGCTCACGCCGATCGGCGACGAGACGTGAGCAGCATTCACAGACGACCGGTTGGCAAGCCGCTCCTTTGGCCGCCCGCCAACCGGTCAGCGAGCGCTCAATACAGCTCGCGCCAGCTGAAGCTCGGTGAGTAGCCGAGCATCGCCCGCGCCTTGTCAATGCTGAGCAGCGTGTCGAAACCGCTGACGCGATCGGCAACCGGCACGCCTGGGAAGACCTCGGCCATCAGCTCTCTGCTCGGGCGTTTCATCACGTTGTCCGCCGCCGCGATGATGAAGTTCTCCGCACCGGTGATGTCCGCCTCGAGCGCCAATCTGACGCTCTGGTTGACATGGCTCTCATCCACGTAGCTCCAGAGGTTCCACTTGCGCAGGTGCGGGTCATCCCAGAAGCTCGGGAAGCGCTCGTAGTCCCCGCGCACCATCACGTTTGAGAGCCGCAAGCCCACGATCGTGATCCCCGACCAGCGGCTGAACTGGCGCGCCATCTCCTCTCCGAGGAGCTTGGAGAGCGCGTAGCTGGTCTCCGGGTAGACGTGACCCTCGTCCACCGGGGCGTAATCAAGCACACGATCGAATGGCAGCCCGAGTGTGGTCTCGCTCGAGGCCCAGACGACCCGCTTGATCCCCAGCCGCGCGGCGGTCGAGAAGACCGCGTGGGTGCTGGTCATGTTGGTGCGGAAGACCTGATCAGCTGTGCTGTGGTGCGGTGATGGGATCGCAGCGAAGTGGACGATCGCGTCAGGCTGTGGCCCCCAATCGCCGGCGCTCAGCGCCTCGAACGCCTGACCAAAGTCGGTGAGGTCGGCGCGCATGAAGGGGATCTCCGAATCTGGCGCCGACGATTCCGGTGATGGCTTCACGTCGACGTTGAGCACCTCGATGCCGCGTTCCTTCAGGTCTGCCACGACTCCGCGGCCCGCTTTCCCGCTCCCCCCGGTCACCACAACGCGCTTGATCATCGGAAACCCACCGATCGTAAGTTGAGCTCGCGCTCAGATTGGACAGAAATAGACACTTCAGGACCGTTCAGCCACCAGCGGGCGCACCGCTGTTCCAGAGCTCCTCGTTGGTCCAGGCTCCAGTGATGGCCGTGTCAGGGTTGGTGCCCCGCTCAGCGGCGAGGTTGTCCGCCAGCACCTGCAGGCAGACGGTCGCGGATATCTGTCGGAGGAAGAGCTGCGCCGGCGTGGAAGTCGCCCGCGACGCCGGTCCGTTGTTGAGCTCGGGCAGTTCGTAAACCTGCGCGCCGGTCTCTCGGGCGGCGGCTGCCACGGCAGCGGTCAGGCCGTCAGGATCGTCCGCGGGCGAGAGCGCGATCAGTGCGTCCCCTGGGCCATAGGGGACGGCAGCACCGTGCAACAGAGCTTCGGGGTCAAAGCCCTCAGCCAGGATCTGCGCGGCCTCGCGCACCTTCAGAGCGCCCTCCCGTGCTGTCACCGACCACGGTCCCGGACCGACGAATGCCAACGCGCGGGCCGGCGCGGGCATGTGCCCGAGCTCAGGGTTCAGCAGCACCCGGTCCACGTCGGCGGCGACCTGTCTGAGCGCGCCCGCGCCGGATGCGAGCCCGGTGAGTTCGGCCGCCAGGAGCCCAAGGACGCCCAGGGCCGCCGTGTAGCTGACGGTGTAGGTCTCGGACAGCTCGCGGGTCGGGGTGATGATCGCCTCGGGCCAGCCCGCCGACTCGCCCGTGATCGTCACGAGCGGTACGCCGCTGCGCTGTGCCGCCTGTCGCACGCTCCGGGCGTAGGCGGTCTCGCCGGTGTGGCTGATCACCACCACCCCCTCCTTGTCAGAAGGCGAGGGTCTCCAGCCGGCCATCTCAGCTGATGGCACAGCCTGCGCGTCGATCCCGCCGCTGCGCAAGAGGTACGCCGCCAGCAGCGCGGCGTGGTGGCTGGTGCCCGTGCCAACGATGAACAGCCGCCTCACCGATCTCAAACGCTCCGCCGCGGCGCTGACGTCCAACTGGGCCACCGCTCTGAGTGTTTCCGGCTGCGAGGCGATCATCGCCCCCAGTGCGGTCCTTCCACGCCGGCTTCGATCCGGCGTCTCGCTCGCCCCGACTTCGCTCACGTCGGTCAGGATATCTGTGCGTGCAGCTGCTGCGCTTCCCACGAAAGCCATGGACGACGCGGCCTGAACATGC
>JAKAED010000119.1 GCA_021820105.1 Actinomycetes bacterium
TGCGCTCTGGAACAGCTGCTGGTAGACCCTGAGGCCGGCCGGCGGGGAGCTGTCGACCGTGATCTGCTCCGAGCCCGTCGGTACCAGCACCTTGCTGAAGCACCTGGAAAGCGTCGAGACCTCGCCGATCAACCGCGTCGTGCTGCTGAGCGCGGTTGCCGTGCCGGCAACCGCCGGGTGCAGAGCCGCGAGGAGACCGGCGAGCTCGGTCCGGGAGTTCAACCCAGTGAGCTGCAGCAGCCATGGCGTAGCGGCAGCTGTGGTCGCGCCGAGGTTGCGGATACTCAGTCTCAGGGCACGCGCGAAGCTCCTTGTAGGCCGGTAGGAGGCCATCAGCGCACTGTCCGCGCGCAGGGCGGCACGGAGTACGGGTGGCAGGTTTGCGAGCGTTCGGCTCAGATTCTGTTGGTTTGCCGCCAGGGCCCGCATCGTGGCGTCGAGGTTTGACACCAGCGACGGCAACTGGGTACCCGCGGCTGCCAGGGACCGCAGGATCGCGGCCGCGCCGCGGACGGCGCCGGTCAGGTCCGACCGTCCCTGACCGAGCAGCGCCTGGTTGACGATCGCGGAGGTTCTGAACGCCTGCGCCGAGTAGCTCAGGGCACGGTTGAGCCCCCCAGCTCCGGTGCTCCGATCACCTGTCGGCCGGTTGAGGGCAGCACCGAGCCCCTGCAACAGCTTCTCGAGGTTGGCGCGCGCCGAGGAGTTGAGCGAGGAGAGAATCCGGTCGAGCTGCACCGGGCCGCTGGTGTTGGCGGCGGGCAGCGTTGACCCGGATCTGAGGATCGGCGCCTCCGGCGTTCCCGGCTGGAGGTCTACGTAGAAGTTCCCCTCCAGGAAGATGCGTGAGCGGATCCTTGCCGTCGCGTCCGCGTGGACAGGCAATCCGCTCGGGTCGATCCGCATCACCACGATGCCGGCATTGAGGCTGCCCCTGATCCGCTTCACCGCCGTCACCTCCCCCACCTGCACGCCGGCGATCCGCACCGGTGAGGGGATATGGAGGTTGGTGTTGCTGGTGAAGACGGCACGCAGGACGAACGGCGCCCGAGTCCAGGGCAGCGCGCCACCAAAGACCAGGTAGCACCCGAGCGCGACACCGAGCAGGCCCAAGCCGGCGGCCTGGAGGTTGGAGATACGTGCAGCCCGACGCCGCATTCCGGAGCCTCGACTGCGGCGCGCGCGCCGGGGCACCTCCTCCACAGGCCCGGCGCCGTGCCGGGATGACCGCCTGCTCATCCGCCGGCCACCGTTGTCTGCTCAGTGGCGGTACCGACGTTGGTCGTCGGGTTGCCGATCACCGCCACGTTCGGGGAGTACGGCTCCTTGCCCGCCGAGCACTCGAGCGGTTGTCCCAAGGCCGCGGTGTTGGGATAGGGGTCGTAGTGCAGCGGCGCGTGCTTGTTCCCGCCAACCGTCGAGGTCGATGTGTATGGCGTGCTCGCCGGCGCGGCCTCCCCCCCGACGATCGCATTGTCGATCGCAACCAGCACAAACCGCAGCACCGTTCCCGAGCCGATGTTGTCTGACAACGCGCTTGAGAGGTTGCGCAGGAACAGCGTGATGTAGTTACAGGTGCTCTGGGTGGGGGTCAGGAACGCCAGGGGCTTGGTGAGGCTGCTGCTCGCGAGCGTGAGCCGCGTGAGCCCGGCCTGCGCGGTCGGGTCCGCGCCGAAACGATTGAGCGCCCTGGCCAGCGTGACGAGCTGCCTGTCAAAGGAAGTGGTGGCGGGCAGGCTGCGGATCCCAGCGCGGAGCGCGGCTGTCAAGCGCTGAGCACCTCCAGGTAGGGTGGCGATCGCCGGTCGCAGATCGGCAAAGAGCTGGCTTGCGTCCCTGGCAAAGGCGCCGATGCGGGGACCGTCGCCAATGACGGCTCTGAACGTCGGCGGCGTCTGCCGGATCAGATCCTGGAGCCCAGGCCTGGCCACGCCGGCCAGCGCGCTGAGCGTCGCGTCGAGTCTCACGTAGAGCTCGCCCTGCGCCCGGCTGACCGGCGCAAGCGCAGCTGCAAGATCGCCAAGGCCGTGCAGGAAGCCCCTGAGATTCGAGCGCCCTGAGGCGAGGTTCGCCATCACCGGCCTGAGCGCTCCGAACAGCGGGACAAACTGCGCAATTGCCCTGTTGAGGGCGCCGCCGCGACCGGCCAGCGCCTGACCAAGCCCGAGCGTGGTGAGCGCAACGCCGTTGCGGGTGGGCGCCGTGTACATGTTCAGCACCTGGCTGAGGTCCACGGTCGCCGAGCTGTGGCCAAGCGGCACGGTTGCCCCGTTCGCCCAGCTGCGACGACCATGGCCGAGCACCACCTGCAGGTACTTCTCACCGATCGCACTCTTCATCCGGATCGCAAAGCGCGTGTCGACCGGCAGCGGCTGGATGTTCTTGTCAAGCTGCGCATTGATCACCGCGATCGGGCGACCCCGGTAACGCGCTGCGTCGACGCTGCTGACGCTGCCGACCAGCGCGCCACCCATGTGGATCTCTGCCCCATGCACGAGCTCCTCGGCATTGGCGACCTCGATGTGCAGCGTGTAATGAGGAACGTACGGAAGTCCGTTGTTGGCCTGGAAGGCAAAAACCACACCCACAACCATGACGAGCACCGCCAGGGCGCCGATCATCACCGGATTGGAGAATGGGGACCCTCCGCGCCGCTGCAGCATCAACGTCCAGTTCCGGTCAGGTAGTGCAAGAGTCGCCCCAACGTGCCGGTCTGCGTCGGTTTCGCGCCATGTCCGCCACCCAGCACCTGCCCAACCGCCTGCTTCGCCACAGCCGCGGCGGCGCTCGTGGCGCCGCTGAAGTTGGCGCTGCACCCGGCCACCGGGGTGCGCGCGTAGGCCGTGCAGGGACCGACGACCGGTGCAAAGCGCACATAGTGCCCCGCCGCGTTGTAGCCGTTGGTGGCGCCGGCGCCGTAGAAGAGGAGGTTCAGAAGCTGCTGGATTCCACCGCTCGAATTCAGGCTTGAAACCAGCTTCTGCAGCCTCTGTGAGGCGGGCTCAGCCGCACTGCCGAGTCGCCCCAGCTGCTGGGCCAAACCCAACGAACGGATCAGCGCACTCTGCGACTGTTGAGCGGCGCTGCCGAGGCTCTTGATCGCGGTTTTGGCGCGGTTGGCGAAGGGCACCAGGGAGCGGAACTCGCTGTCCAGCGCGCCGGCACTGGCGCCGGCACGGCTGATCACCGGGGTCGCCTGATCGGCAAGTCTGCCCAGGTCCGCCATCAGCGGTTGCAGGCGTGCGAGAAACGTGGGCAGCAACCGAATGGAGCCGGCGAGCTGCCGACGCTGAGTGGCGCTGGCGATTGCCGTGGTGTTGGCGGCGGTCACGAAGTCTGCCAGCGCACGGCGCGTCTTGGCGAGCGGCGCAAGCACGGTGCTGGCGTCGGTCGCCAGCTTCGCCAATACTCGGTTTTGGGTGGCGAGCAGGTTGAAGACCCGCTCGGTCTGGGCGAGTGCTGGATTGGCGCGCAGGATCACCGCGTTCAGGTCGGCGCCACGCCCCGCGAGTCCAGTGCCCAGCTCGTTGATGATCAGCGAGAGACTCTGGCGCACCGATTCCTGGGAGATGTTCTGAACAATGTCTGGATCGATCGGCGAGCTTGTGCGAGTCACCGGCAGCAGATGGCTGCCAGCGCCGTCACCGCTGGTTATGAGCTGTAGCGCACGCCGGCCGGCGCTGCCGGGCGTGCAGTCGACATACCGCTCCGCGATCAGCGATTGCGGTCGGATCGTGCAGGTCGCGTTGCTGTACCAGGGTTTGAAGTCGCTGGCGGTGATTGCGAGTGTGACGGCCGCGAGCTTGTTGCGCGTCACCGAGATGCCCGAGATCCTGCCGACCGGCGCTCCCGCGATCCGCACCTGTTCGCCCGGCACGGCGAACCCGGCATTGTCAAACAGCGCACGCACGCGGTAGACGCCGGAGCCCTGTCCGGGGAGACCCAGGACCGTCCAAGCGACCACGCCGGCGAGCGCGAGGAAGGTGACGGGTGCGAGGATTCGCCTCACGGTCCAGCGGGCGTGTTGGAGGTCTGGCATCCGTTTACCTGCAGCGGCATTGACGGGCCCGCCGGCTGCGTCGCACCCCCGGGGCAGCGTCCGGTCCTGACAACGGTCAGGCCCCGATAGCGGTAGGCGGGAGACTGGTCTGTGAGGGTGCCGCCGCTGACGCCGTACGCGCCGTAGAACGGCTCCGCCCGGCCGTAGTGTCCGTTGGCGTCGTAGTAGCCGCTGAGCGCTCCGGTGTTCGCCAGCGCAGCGACGATGTCGGGCGTGTAGGCGCGCAGCGCCGCGAGTTGACCCGAGGACTCCTGGGCTGAGAGCGAGGCGATGATTGCGGGGAATCCGCCCCTGCTGGCAAGCTCAAGCGCCGGCGCCTCCAGCAGCAGTGAGGTCAGGTCGCTGCCGCTTGGCGAGGAGATCAGCGTCGCCAGCCGCGCGAGCGTCGGTCTGGCGCTGGACGCAAACCGCCGGAGCGCGACCGCAAACGGTGTCAGCTGCCTGACCTGCGGCTTGGCCGCAACCACCAGCGGCCGCAGCGTGGCGAGCGTCGCACGCAGCCCATCCAGCGTTCTGGTGGACCGGCTCAGCGTCGGGGGCAGCAGCGACAGCGTCTGTGCGAGCGATCTGGAGCGACGGGCCACGGTGCTCATCACCGTGTCAGCCTGCCCGACCAGGTCTGTGAGCTGGTTGCTGCGGGAGGCGAGCGACCCCATGGTCTGCGCGCCCCGCACCAGCAACTGGTCAAACGCGGGTTCGTCACGGGTGAGGGCGGCGGTGAAACGGCTTGTGCTCTGCAGAAAGGGGTCGAGGTAGGCAAGCGTGCGGTTTGCCTGCTGTGCCTTGCCTTGAATGCCCGCAGCACCGCCCTGGATCACGTTGCGCAGGCCCTGACGAGTCTGGGGTCCGAGTGCATTCAGGACCTGGTCAAGCCCGACCTCGGCGTGGGTGTCGGGCGGAGAGATCGTGCCGCCGTCGGGTATCACCGTGTTGCCCGACGCAGCGGCCGGCTGCAGCGTCACGTAGTGATTCGCGATGCCCGCCAGTCCGCCCGCCTCGATCCGGGCCACCGTGCCCCTGTACAGCGGTCCGGCTCGAGGGTCGAGCGCGACCACCACCGCTGCCCGACCGCGGTTTGTGAGGGCAAGCGACTGCACCGTGCCCACCACAGCGGGACCGACCAGCACCTGGTCCCCGCTGACCAATCCGCTCGCATCGCTGAAGATCAGCCTGATGCGGTAGGGCTGAGAGGCCCGCGTGAGCGCCAACGCGACAAGCGCAGCTGCCAGAACCAGCCCGCCGACAGCCAGCACGCGCGCTGGCGCACTCGGCTGCAGTCGCTGCCGGTCATGCATGTCGGCATCTTGTCAAGTCGGTCCGACGGCGACTCCAGTGGCGTCAACCCCCGCTGAGCGCGGATCGCAGCGACTCGGCAGCCGCCGCCGGTCCAGGATCGACGCCGCGCAGCGTCGCCAGGTAGAGCGACACCAGGTCGCCAAGCAGAATCAGCGAGATCAGTCGCTGCAGCCGCGTCTGACCGGTCGATTCAATGCGGAAGGTGGCGCCGCCTCGACTGGCGATCAGGCCGCGAGTGAGTTCGATCCGTTGCCGGACTCGCGGGTGCAGATCGGAATCGTCCAGAAACACGGCGCTGAAGACTCCAAAGTCGCTGGCGCCGTCCCATCCGACAAGCTCGTTGTGATCCAGTTCCGGCAGCCTCGCATAGAACGCGGGAGCCTTGGCATTCTCGTTGATCTGGGTCTTCCACCGATACGCGACCGGAGCCGTGATCGCCGCTCCCGCAATCTGCGGAATGGTTCCGTGCAAGCCGCGGGCCAATGTCTTGGCCAGTGATTCCTCGCTGGCCTCAGGCCCCCAGTCAGCCGCCAACCTGGCTGCGTGCTCGGCGGCCACATCCACCTCCGCGCGCATGCTCTCCCCGGTGCCGCACAGCCTTGCGACCTCAAGTGCCACAACCAGGAAATAGCCGATCGCAGCACGCGACTCAAAGCCTCCGGGCAGCGGCACAACCGGCACACCGTCAGCACGTGCCTGCTCAGCCAGCTTGCCGCCGGTCGTGACGACGATCGTGTTGGCGCCCAGCGCCTGCGCCGCCTCATAGGCCGCCAGTGTCTCCTCAGTGTTGCCCCCGTAGCTCGCGCACAGCACAGTCGTGTCCGGCGTCGTCCAGGGCGGCAGCGCATAGTCCCGAGCCAGGGCGATGGGCCTTGAAGCCACATCCGCAAGCGCCGCGCGAGCAAGCGCCCCACCAGCGGCTGCGCCGCCGACCCCGGCGATGATCAGCCCGCCGGGAGAATCATGCGGCCTGAGGTTGGCCGACTCGACCCGCCAGAACGCGTCACGGAGGTGCTCTGGCAGGGCCAGAACCTCGTCGAACTGGCCGCTCACATCGACCTCGGCGACGGCGTCACGTGAAAGCGGGCGGGTGGTACTCAAAACTTGATGGCTCCATCGGGCAGCGACACGCCCGGGAAGATCCTGGCGCCGGCGGTCAGAACATTGTCATTCCCCACGCGTACGCCCGCGCCGAGCACGACCTCACCGTCAACGTGGCAACGATCGCCGATGACGACGTCCGGGCCGATGATGGCTCCGCGGATCTGCGTACGCGCGCCGATGACCGCCCCCTCGAGCACAACCGAATCTTCGACCCTGGCACCCGCGCCGATCCGCACTCCACGGCCGAGCACCACCCTGCCGCCGATACTCGCGCTGGGAGCGATCTGGCAGCCCTCCGAGATGAGCGCGGGAGCCGCTACGCGCCCCTGCACCCCACCATTCGGAAGCAGCCGCATACCGGCATCCGCGAGCCTTGCTCCGACGTTCGTGATGACCTTGCCTTCAAGGATGTCGTAGGTTCCCTGGAGGTAGCGCCTGGGTGTACCGATGTCCAGCCAGTAGCCGGTCGCCTCGTAGCCAAACAGGCCGTGGTCGACCAGGCGAGGGAACACATCGCGCTCGATGGAGCTGTTGGTACCGGCGGGAGCCATGTCAGCCAGCACCTCCCGTTCCATGATGTAGGCGCCGGCATTGATCAGGTTGGTGTCCAGCACCTGATCGGCTCCAGGCTTCTCGAGAAATTCGCCGACACTGTGGTCGGGGCGCCGCCTGACAAGGCCGTAGGCGGAGGGATCGTCGACTCCGATCAGAGCCAGCGTGGCACGCGCGCCCGTCCGCTCGTGCTGCGCCAGCTGCGCGGTAAGGTCGATATCGGTGAGCACATCCCCGTTGAGCATGAAGAACCGCTCGTCAAGCAGCTCCTCAGCGAACTTGAGCGCACCGCCGGTGCCGAGTGGCTCCGGCTCCTCAACGTAGCGCAGCCGAATCCCGAAGCCGCTGCCATCACCCAACACGGCGCGCACACCGTCGGCCAGGAAGCCGCACGACATGATCACGTCGTCCACGCCGTGGCCCCGCAGCCATTCGAACATATAGCCGATGAACGGCTGCTCGACCAGCGGCACAACCGGCTTGGGTACCTGGGAGGTCAGCGGCCGCAGCCGTGTGCCCTGCCCGCCCGCCAGGATCAACGCCTGCAATCTTCCTCCCCAGGTTCGACGTGCGGTGGTGCTGACGTCACTGTTGGTGCCCGGTCAGGTCGCTTGAGCGTCAAGCTCAGCGACCGATCCCCTCGTAGGTGAAGCCAGCCGCTCGAACGACGGCGCCGTCAAGCGCGTTACGCCCGTCGATGACGAGGCGCCCGGTGACGCGGCTCGCGACCTCCGCCCAATCCAACTCGTTGAATTCAGGCCACTCGGTGACGAGCACAACCGCGTCTGCGCCGGTCACCGCATCAATCGCCGAGGACGTCATTTCCACGCCTGGCATGAGCTTGACCGCCTGTTCCTCCGCCACCGGGTCATACGCCCGCACCAGCGCGCCCTCGCCCTGCAGCCGCGCCGCCAGAACCAGTGACGAGGCCTCACGCATGTCGTCGGTCTCCGGCTTGAAGGCCAGTCCCAGCAGAGCGACACGGCGCCCCACAAGGCTGCCAAGGTGCTTCTGCAGTTTCGCGATCACGCGCCGCTTCTGCAGCTCGTTGACCTCGATCACCGCCGTCAGCAGCTGGAAGTGGTAGCCGGAGTTACCGGCAAGCTGCTTCAGCGCGGAGACATCCTTGGGGAAGCAGCTCCCGCCGAAGCCGATACCGGGTCGCAGGAAGTGCCCGCCGATGCGGCGATCCAGTCCCATCCCGCGCGCGACCTCGAGCACGTTGGCGCCGGTCTCCTCACACACGTTGGCGATCTCATTGATGAAGGAGATCTTGGTCGCCAGGAAGGCATTGGATGCGAGCTTGATCATTTCGGCGCTGGCTATGTCCGTGCGCACCAACGGAGCGCCCAGCGGCGCGTAGAGCTCCACCACCGCGTCACCTGCCCAATCGCCGTCATCCCCGACCACAACCCGATCAGGCTGGCGGAAGTCATCGATCGCGTCCCCCTCCTTGAGGAACTCCGGGCATGAGACATAGGCGAAATCTGCTTTGCCCGTGCGCTCCAGCTCACGCCGGATGGCGAGCCCGGTGCCGACCGGGACAGTCGACTTCATGACAATCGCGTGTCGGTCCGACGCGGGCATGGCGCCGATCACCGCGTAGACGGCGGAGAGGTCCGCGTCGCCGGAGTACGTCGCCGGCGTTCCCACAGCCACAAACAGCAGTCGTGCGCGCTCCAGCGCCGGCGCCAGTTCCGTGGTGAAGTGCACGTGGTCGGCGTTGGCGGACAGCACCTCCGCCAGACCCGGCTCGTAAATTGGAACCTCGCCACGCTTGAGACCCTCGATCTTGGCCGCGTCGATGTCGACACACCAGACCTCGTTGCCGAGCTCGGCAAAGCCGGCGGCAGTAACCAATCCGACGTAGCCGGTGCCGATCACCGCAATTGGTTCGCGCGCGTTGCTCATGAGGCGCCGAAGCCTAGCGACTGGAGCATCGAGGAGCGCGACCGATCAGTGCGGCTGCCGGGATCAGGCCGGCGCGCGCGTGAAGGTGGCCGCCATCGCCACCATCTGATCGTTGGGGATCGTGTTCTGGAGGGTGTTGGAGATCCAGTACACCGCGCGACTGGTCTTGAACGCCACCACCGTCAGGTGCCCGCCCTGCGAATACAGGTAGAGAAGCTTCCCGTTGACCACCTTCTCAGTGGTCGGGGTGCGCAGGATCGGGGGGCCCGCGGCGTGACCGGCACCGGGCCAGGTTGTGCCCTGCACGGTCGCGTAGTCCCCTGTGGCGGTGTCGGCGTATCCACCAGAGCTGTAAACCATCGTCATCACGTAGGAGCGGTAGCGCTTGCCACCGAAGCCATCAATCACGTAGCTGCGCGGGTAGGCTCCGGCGTACGCCTGCGGGTTGGCCTGAACCTCATACCCGATGTCGCAGTTGCCGGTGAGGGAGAAGCAATAGGTGAAGTTCTGCGGGACGTAGGCGGGGTAGTAGACCGGCAGTCCAGGGTGCCCCAGCTGCGCAGCCTGAGATCGCCCGTCAGCGCTGTCAAGCGACATGTAGGCCGGCGGAGTGAACACCCGCGGTTTGCTCCTGTGATGTCGCCCATGCTTACCGGGCGCGGGCGGTGGGGTCGTGGTTGTGGTCGTGGATGACCCTCCGGACGGCGCGCTGAGAGTGGGCTTCAGGAACTGCTGGTAGGTCTGCTCCGCCGCCGTTGGGCTGAAGGACACGTCACTGGCGCCACCGACGTCGACAAAGCCGGTGTAGGGAAACGGGAACGACTTCATCGTGCCACCGTTGGCGTTGATCGCCAGGTCAAAGAGCGTGATGATGCCGGAGGTCGTGTGCAGACCCGCATCCATCTGAACATCGTTGGCAAAGTCGGTCAGCAGCTGCGTCCGCTCGCTGAACAGCTTGCTGGTGCTGAAGCCCTGTCTCGCCCAACGCAGGAAGTCCTGCTGGCGTGCCTGCCGCACAAAGTCGGAGTCATTGTGCCGGAAGCGGACAAATGCGAGAGCCGTGTTGGCGCCACCGAGGTTGCTGCCCGAGCCTCCGCACATCTTCTGATATCCGGGTTCGATGTCGATGCTCGAATAGTCGGTTGTGGGGTTGAGCAGGCCGACGCTGTGGTTGTAGTAGCGGTGGTCAACCTGCGCATAGACGCAGCCGATCGCGTTGATCAGGTTGGAGAAGCTGGCGAAGTCCACCAACAGCAGGTGGTTGACCTGCAGCGTCGGGAAGACATCGGCGCGCAGGGTCTTGATCAGCAGGTCAGGACCCCCCTCCGTGTAGGCGGCGTTGAGCTTCTCAACGCCGTAACCAGGCACATTGACCGCCAGGTCTCTGGGGACCGAGAGCGTGTTGATCGTGCTCGACTTATCGTTGATGCGCACCAGCATCATCGTGTCGGTCAGACCTGGGCCTGAGCCCTGGCCGTAGCGGTGGTCGACGCCCACCAGCAGCAGCGTCTCGGGCTTGCCGGGAGCTGGGAGCTTGATCTGAGCGCTGTGGATCGCCCGGTGGACGTTGATGATCTTGAGTACCGCCCGGACCTGCAGGAGGGCGCCGGTCGCGGTCGCGCCCGCGGCGCACGCGACGACGACAACGAACGCGGCCAGACCGCGCCACGCAACTCCCCATTTGCTCCTGGGCATCAGCCGCATGGGACCCACACAACCGCTTTACGCATCGCAGCCAGGATATTGCGCCGCACGGCGACGATCCTTCAGCGCTGCTAAAGGACGGGCGGCCAGCGGGCCGCCCGTTACCTCTGGATCAGCGCGAGGGATACAGGGCCTCAGGCGCCCTCCGCCACCTTCAGGAACGCCTTCCAGCGCTTCTGGTCACGCAGCGCGGCGCGGCGACGCTCGGTGTCATCGCCCGCCGCCTCAAGCTCATGCTCGGCTTCAGCGAGCCGCTCGCGCAGGACGCCCACATCAAGCTGCTCGGGCGCCTGGATGTCCTGAACGAGCAGCATCACGTGGTTACCTCCGACCTGCAGGTATCCCTCCGACTGGGCAAAGCGCAGCACCTCATCCTCGCTGCGGTACACCCGCAGCTCGGTGGGTTCGAGCATTCCCAACACCGGCGCATGGTTGGCGAGCACACCGATCTCGCCCACCGTTGTGCGCGTCGAGACCATCTCGACTTCATCGTTGAAGACCTCGCCCTCCGGGGTGAGAATCTCAACCTGGAACCTGTTGCGGGCCATCGTCTACTGGTCTGACTTCGCGGACTCGACGACCTCGTCGATCGTGCCCTTCATGTAGAAGTGCCGCTCGGCGATCTCATCGTGCTTGCCCTCCAGGATCTCCTTGAAGCCGCGGATCGATTCAGCGATCGGCACATAGGTGCCCTTGATACCGGTGAACTGCTCGGCGACGTTGAAAGGCTGGCTGAGGAAGCGCTCGATCTTGCGTGCCCGGTTCACGGTCAGGCGGTCATCGTCGGAGAGCTCGTCGATGCCGAGGATGGCGATGATGTCCTGCAGCTCCTTGTAGCGCTGCAGCACCTGCTTGACCTCATTGGCGACATTGAAGTGCTCCTCGCCGAGAATCTCGGGCTTGAGGATCGTGGAGGTCGAATCCAGCGGGTCAACGGCCGGGTAGATGCCGCGCTCGGCGATTGAGCGCGACAGCGTGGTGGTCGCGTTGAGGTGGGCGAAGGCCGACGCCGGAGCCGGGTCGGTGAGGTCGTCGGCTGGCACGTAGATGGCCTGGATCGACGTCACCGAGCCCTTCCGCGTGGAGGTGATCCGCTCCTGCAGGGCGCCCATCTCCGACGCGAGCGTCGGCTGGTACCCCACCTGGGATGGCATGCGTCCGAGCAGCGCCGACACCTCGGAGCCGGCCTGGACGAACCGGAAGATGTTGTCGATGAAGAGCAGCACGTCCTGGCCCTCCTCATCGCGGAAGTATTCCGCCATGGTGAGGCCGGAGAGCGCGACGCGCATGCGGGCTCCGGGCGGCTCGTTCATCTGACCAAAGACGAGCATCGTCTTGTCGATGACGCCGGACTCCTTCATCTCGAGCCACAGGTCATTGCCCTCACGCGAGCGCTCGCCCACACCGCAGAAGGCGGACAGACCGCCGTGCTCCTGGGCCAGGTTGTGGATCAGTTCCTGGATGATGACCGTCTTGCCGACGCCGGCGCCGCCGAACAGGCCGACCTTGCCGCCCTTGGCGTAAGGAGCGAGCAGGTCCACGACCTTGATCCCGGTCTCGAACATCTCGGTTGTCGGGCTGAGATCCTCGACATTCGGAGCGGCGCGGTGGATTGGCCAGCGCTGCGTGTCATGGCCGAGCTCCCCAACCAGGTCGATCGGCTCGCCCAGCAGGTTGAAGATCCGGCCCAGCGTCTCACGGCCGACCGGCAC
>JAKAED010000264.1 GCA_021820105.1 Actinomycetes bacterium
TAAAGGGGGGCCGCGTGGTTACAGATCAGCAGGTGAGGTTACTCATGTCCTTGTTAAGTCAGGGTATTACCACGGTGACGGCGGCGGCCAAGGCGGGGATGAGCGAGCCGACGGCGCGTAAATACGCGCGGTTGGGGCGCGCGCCGTCGGCGGTGAAGACGCCGCATACGTGGCGAACGCGGCCCGATCCGTTTGCCGAGGTGTGGGTGGAGGTCGAAGCGCTGTTGCGCCAGGACGCTGGGCTGCAGGCGAAGACGGTCTGGGGGGAGCTGAACGAGCGCTACCCGGGACGGTTCAGCGTCGGGACGCTGCGGACGCTGCAGCGACGGTTCAACGTGTGGCGAGCGAAGTCGGGACCGGACCGCGAGGTGTACTTCCCGCAGGCCCATGTGCCGGGCGAACAAGCGCAGTCCGACTTCACCGACATGCGCAAGCTGGGTGTGCGGATCGCGGGCGAAGCGTTCCCGCACCTGCTGTACCACTTTGTACTGACGTACTCGAACTGGGAGTCGGCCTCGATCTGCCCGAGCGAGAGCTTCGAGTCGCTGAGCGCCGGCGTGCAGACGGCACTGTGGCGCCTGGGCGGTGTGCCGGTCGAGCATCGAACCGACAACCTGTCAGCAGCGACCCACGAGCTGGTGGAGAGCCGAGGGCGTGACTTTACGGTCCGTTATCGCGAGCTGATCGATCACTACGGTCTGCGGGCCACGCGCAACTTCCCTGGCAACGCGCACGAGAACGGCGACGTCGAGTCATCGAACGGCGGGCTCAAGATGGCGGTCGACCAGCGGCTGAGGCTGAGAGGCTCGCGGGACTTTGCCACGCGTCAGGACTATGAGAGCTTCCTCGACGCGTGCGTGACTGCGCGCAATGCGACCCGGCGTGAGCGGATCGCCGAGGAACGCGGACATCTGCGGGCACTGCCGGCTCGGCCGTTGCCATCGTACCGCGAGTTGTACGCGACGGTATCGCGCTCGAGCAGCGTGCGAATCCTGAACCGCTCGTACTCGGTGTCGTCGCGGTTGCGCGACTGCCGGCTGCGCGTCCGACTGCACGCGGAACACATCGAGCTCGAGTACCGCGGCGAGCACGTGGCCACGATGGAGCGCCTCGTTGGCCGCGAGATGCACCGGATCGACTATCGGCACATCATCCACACTCTCGTCAGGAAGCCCGGGGCGTTCCGCAACTATGTGTTCCGTGAAGCCTTGTTCCCGGGCATTGAGTACCGGCGCAGCTACGACGCTTTGCTGGCGGCGCGTCCCGACCAGGCGGATCTCGACTACGTCCGGATCCTGCACGTGGCGGCGACCGACGGCGAGGAGCTCGTCCGTGCCGTACTCGCCGGCCTGCTCGCTGGCGGTGTAGTACCCACGTACGAGATCGTCCGCGAAGCCGTTCGCGGTCCACGGACGCCGAACGGTGTACCGGACCTGGAGATGGCGCCGCCCGACCTGAGCGTCTACGACCGTCTGCTCGGCTCGAATGCGGCGCCGGTGGCCGCATGACCAGCGCGACGATCATCCGCGACGAGACCCTGGAGCTGCGGCTGAAGGCGTTGCGCCTGCCGTCGTTCCTGGCCCATTACGGCGAGCTTGCGGAGCGCGCGGCTGCTGAGGGCTGGAGCCACATCCGTTACCTCGCCGAGATCGTGACGCTCGAGGCGACCGAGCGTGCCGATCGGCGCATCACGCGGCTCATGAAGGACGCGAAACTGCCGCGCGACAAGACCGTGACCACGCTCGACCTGAACCGCTTCAGCGCTCCGCTGCGCGGCCAGATCCGGCAGCTCATGCGTGGCGAGTTCGTCGCCGGCGCGAACAACATCTGCCTGATCGGTCGGCCCGGAGCCGGAAAGACCCATGTCATGGCGGCGATCGGCCGGGCGCTCGTGGAAAAAGGCCACCCGACCCTGTTTACATCAGTCTCCAGCCTCGTCGAGCGGCTGCTGGATGCCAAGCGGAACCTGAAGCTCGCCCGCGAGCTCAAGCGACTCGACGCCTTCGACTGCCTGGCGCTCGACGACATCGGCTACGTCCAGCACGACCGCGCCGAGATGGAGGTCTTGTTCGCCTTACTTGCCGAGCGCTACGAGCGCAAGAGCGTGATGATCACATCCAACCTCGTGTTCTCAAAGTGGGATCAGATCTTTAAGGATCCGATGACCACCGCCGCGGCCATCGATCGCGTCGTGCATCACGCCGTCGTACTCGAGTTTACCGGCCCAAGTTGGCGAGCCGACGAAGCCGAGCGGCGTGCCGCACACAGCAAGACCAGCCCATCAGAGTATCCGGAGGCATGACCAGCGCAGCAACATCAACTCAAGCGAAGCAGAGAGCGTCTGCCGCCTTCGGCGGCAGACCGCGGATCAGGTAGATCAATGATGAAGGCTCAAGACCGAAAGAAATGAAAGTCGTCACCGAAACTTATAGTTGACGCTGGCCACACATCCACCAACCGACCGCGGCCGCACAGGTGTTTTCGGACGCGTTGGAAGCCAGCCGCTTCATGTATCCGACCTTGGCCGTCAGCTATCTCGGCGGTGGTCTCGCTCTATTCTTTCCTCGTACCGCACCCCTCGGGCTGGCGATCCTCGGCCCTCCCGCGGCGATCATCTTGCTGTTCCATGTCTTTCTGACCGGGC
>JAKAED010000005.1 GCA_021820105.1 Actinomycetes bacterium
ATCTCTCCGCTGCAAGGTCTGGGATGAACCGCTCGATCGACAGCGTCTCGCATCGAGCAGCGACGACGGCCCGCTGGAGTTCGTCTGACTGTTCCGGAGGTATGAAGGGTCCTGTGACCAGGCGGGTGCGAAAGCCACGAGCGCTGAGAGCCAGCAGGTGCGCACCCAACGCAGCCGTTAGCAGCAGGCCTCCGTCGCGACCGCCTCCGGCGCTCACCAGCACCTCAGGCGGCTCCCGCCTCACGGCCGCGGGCAGCCGGCCTCCGGGCGACACGAAGCCCGAGTAGTAGACCGGCGTGTTGACCTCCACCGTTGGCCTGAAGGTCTCCTCCAAGCGCGCGAAACGGTCGTCCGCGTGAACGATGACCGCATCGAAGTAGCTGTTGAGCCGAACGGCCGCCTGGTTGTCGTGGCGCTCCTGGTCAGGCTTTGCGGTGACAAGCAGGTCGCGGACGCTTGAAATGACGGCAACCCCACGGGGCTCCTGCCGGGCGGCCTGTAACAGCGGCTCGAGCTCCGTGGCGAACTTTGCTCGACCGAACGGGAACAGCTCGACCATGATGGCGATGGGTCTCAGCTCGGCGTAGAGCTCGAGTAGCAGTAGGCGACGCCGCTCCCAGGCCTGTTCCAGCGTGAGCGCCGGATCCAGGCTCGAAAGTCGACCGTTTCCGTCCGGCCCGATCGGCGGGAGCCGCACCAAACTGACCGCATCTGGGATGGCAAGGTCCGGTGGCACGGGTCCCCCGGCACATAACGTCACATCAAACTCACGTGAGAGCTCTCGTGCGATCGCCAGGGACCGCACCAGATGTCCCAGTCCGACTGAGTGATGGGCGTAGTACAGGATTGCCGGCACGAATCACAGACTGAGCCGGCTCGATGAGGCGACGATGAGATCAGCGTGAGCGTCTTCTCACGATCAGAAGCAAGCTTCAGGAGAACCGCCGGAGGCGCCGGGCGGCTGAACGCACGGAACGCGCTCAGCCGAGGGCGGTCTTGAGAAACTGCTCCATCTGATCGGCCGGCAACGGCCGCGAGTATCGGTAGCCCTGCACCCGATCACAGCCGAGCCGCTCCAGCAGAGCCTCCTGCTCCGGCTCCTCGACGCCCTCGGCTACGACGTCAATCCCAAGCGCGTGGCCCATCTTGATGATGGCCTCGATGATCGCCAGGTCAGCGGTGTCACGTATACCCGCGATGAAGGACCGGTCGATCTTCAGCGCGTCGACCTCCAGCCTGCGCAGATAGCTCAGTGATGAGTAGCCCGTTCCGAAGTCATCTATCGCCACCCGGAATCCGCGGTTGCGAAGATCCTTGAGGATCGCACCCCCACCCTCCTGGTCATGAATGAGCATGCGCTCTGTGATCTCGAGCTTGACCGCAGGGGGCTGTAGGCCGGTGGCGGCGACGACGGCCTCAACCGTGCGCCCGAACCCCGGGTCGGCGAGTTGGCGTGGAGAGATATTCACGCTCGCGCGCAGCGGGACGCCGAACATGGTCTGCCAGTAAGCCACCTGCCTACAGGTCTGCTCGAGAACCCAGGCGCCGAGTTCGACGATCAAACCGTTGTCCTCCGCCGCCGCAATGAACTCGCAGGGTCCGAGGAGGCCGAGCGTCGGATGCTGCCAGCGCACCAGTGCCTCGACCACGCTCGGTTTCCTCGTGCTCAACTCGATCAGCGGCTGGTAGAAGACGGTGAACTCTCCCCGAGCGACCGCTCCATGGAGGTCTCGCTCCAGCGCAATCTGCTGAAGTGCCGCCGCCCGAGCGGTCTGATCGAAGACCGCCACATTGTCAGGTGGGCCTGCGTTCTGCAGCGCGGTCTCAGCATCATCGAGAAGGTCCTCGGCGTGGCTGCCACGACGGCCGTACGCGACCCCGAACCGAAAGTCGATGAAATGCTCGCCGCTGGGCAGCCGAATCGGGTTCAGCATGGCGGCATTTATGCGGGCGATCAGGCGATCTGCCGTATGCTCGCCGTCGATTGCCTCCACGACGAGCACAAACACATCCCTGGGGATGTGCGCAATCATCGCGTGGGGTTCAGCGATCCTGCGCAGCCGCTCGCCAAGCGCGGCGCTGATGGCGTCGCTCGTGCGGTTGCCGTAGGTGCTGGTCAGGAGCCATTTCCGGTCCGGTTCGATCGCCACCACAGCCAGCTCCCCGCTCACAGGGTCGACCTCCTCCAACAGACGCGCGAGGTGGTCCATCAGGTAGCGGCGGTTCGGGAGCTTCGTGACCTGGCTCTGCAGAGCGAGGTGCTGCAGCCGGCTGTTTACCTCAAGGCGCCGCACCGTACCGGAGACCGTTGCCACGACCGCCTCCACAAAACTTGCGGCCCCGGCCGGCAGCGTCCGGCCGTCCCTGGTGTGCACCACAAGCTCGGCGTCCTCCAGGTTGGGGATGAGGAAGCTGGCGGCAATTGCGCCCGGCTCCAGTTCGCCGCCGCCCTCCTCCAGCCGGGATTCGGCCACTACCTGGAGCGGCGCTCCGGCCAGCGGTCGTCCCACCACCTTGACCCACGGGACCCTGAGTGTCTGGGCAACCGTTGAGGCCGCATCCCGCAGCAACCAGTCGATCGTGGCTGCATCAAGCGCCCTGTAACCGAACTGAGCAAGGGCGGATTGTCGACGACCGTCGTCCTTGAGGCTTTCAAGGACCTCACGCAGCGCCGTGGCGTCCTCATAGCAGGCGGTCAAACCAGTCGACGAGGGGAACAACCGGATCGTGAACCAGGGGCCGTCGCTGTGTACCTGAGCCTCGAAATCAACCCTCTCACCCGATGCCTGTGCCTCCAGGTGACGATGCTCAAAATCGGTTCCGACGAGCCACGGGAACGTCTCCCATAGAGTCCGCCCGATCAGGTCCTCCGGTGAGTATCCGGCGAGCGCAGCCAGCGCGGGGTTGGCATGGGTGAACCGCCAATCAGCATCAAACGCGCAGATCGGCTCGGCGATACGCTCGTAGGCGTCTAGTGCGGAAGTTCCCGTAGCCGTCAAGGTACGGCGATACTAAACCGACATTGTTACGGACGTGACAAATTTGGCTCATCAGGCAACCCCTCCCCGCGCAGCTCCCGACGAGGCCGCCAGGGCCATTCCGGATTCACGAGCCGGCGTTCCTGAGGCGGCCCTCCGGGCGATGCTGGCTCGAACCAACCAGTCGCTTGCCAGATGCGACTCGCCCGAGGCGCTGTACCGCGAGATCTGCGAACTTGTGGTCGAGACAGCGCAGCTTCGTTTTGCCTGGATCGGCACCAGACATCTCGGCGCCGTCCGGCCAGTCGCAACCGCCGGTGCTGGGTGCGGCTATCTGGAGGAACTCGAACAGACGGGACTGATGGTGACACTTGATCCCAGTGAGTTGCGTGGCCAGGGGCCGACGGGCCGTGCGCTCAGCACCGGTGTCAGGACGGTCGTCAATGACTTCACCACGGCACCATCAACCGCTCCCTGGCACGCAGCGGCGAGGCGAGCGGGGTTTCTCGCCTCAGCCTCCTTCCCCATCCGCGAGCGCGGGGTCATCACCGCGGCGCTCACGGCGTACGCGGACCGGATGGGGTACTTCACAGCACCTCTGGTTGAGACTCTGGGAGAGATCATGCCAGCGCTCTCAGTCGCACTCGACCGCTTCTCACTAGAGGCGCAGTGCACGGAACAGAAGCACATGTTGGACATCTGGGAGCGAGCCCTCGCAGCAGCCGGGCACTCCTTCATCATTGCCGACGCGCTCGCCCACGACCAGCCTGTGATCTACGCGAGTCAAGCGTTTGAGGCACTGACCGGTTACGGCCCGGCCGATATCCGCGGACGCAACTGCCGCATTCTGCAGGGCGACGAGACGGACGCGACAACGGTGCGGCGTCTAGGCGAAGCGATCAGAGCCGGCGATCCCTGCACCGTTGAGCTCCTCAACTATCGCCGTGACGGGCAACCCTTCTGGAACCAGCTGACGGTCGTACCCGTCCGGGACGAGCGGGGCACGATCACCCACTATGTGGGCGAGCAGCGCTGCATCGACCGCTGAGCCGACAACCGAGCGAAACCGCAGGTCGATACCCGGTGTTGGCGAAGCAGCCGGGGCGCAGGTTTCACGTCAATGCGGGTAGACCCAAGGTGAGGCCGAGGCCGAGGGACCTAAGCGTCGGGAGGAGGAGACCATGACCACAGCCCCCAGCAGGACCGAGAACGGCACTGTCAGCAGCCTGATTCCCGCACGACTTGACCGCCTGCCCTGGTCGCGATTCCACACGCGGATGGTGATGGCCCTGGGAGTGGCGTGGATCCTGGACGGGCTGGAGATCACGATCGCAGCCAATCTGAGCGCTGACTTCACCCAGCACAACACACTGGCCCTATCTGCGAGCCAGTCCGCTGACATCGCCACGTGGTATCTGATCGGCGAGGTCATCGGGGCGCTCGTCTTTGGGCGATTGTCGGATGCCCTTGGTCGCCAACGGCTGTTCATGATCACACTCGGGGTGTACCTCGTTGGCAGTGGCCTGACGGCGGCAACGCAGGCCGGCGGCGGCTGGGTAGTCTTCCTGTACGCGACCAGGGTGCTCGCCGGCAGCGGGATCGGGGGCGAGTACGCCGCCATCAACTCGGCCATCGACGAGATGATTCCCGCTCGCTACCGCGGTAGGGTGGACATCGCGGTCAATGGCACCTACTGGGCCGGCGCGCTGATCGGCACCGCGGCCACCCTGTACTTCCTCAACCGACTCTCCCCGAACCTAGGTTGGCGCCTGGCATTTCTGATCGGTCCGGCGCTCGGACTGGTGATCATCTACGTTCGCCGCAACCTGCCCGAGAGTCCTCGCTGGCAACTCATGCACGGACGCGAACAGGAGGCCGAGGATTCGATCGCACGTATCGAGCGAGAGGTGCAGGCCAGCGCCGGCGCACTGGAACCGGTCAGCGACGACCAGGCCATTGAGATCCGTCCGAGTGAGAGGATCAGCTACACGGCGCTGCTGAGCGCGCTCTTCAAGCAGTATCCAGGCCGTTCAGTGTTGACCGCGGCGTTGATGATCACCCAGTCCTTCCTCTACAACGCGATCTTCTTCACGTACGGACTGGTCTTGAAGTACTTCTTTCACGTGCCCGCCAATCACGTCGGCTACTACTTCTTTGCGTTCGCCGCCGGCAATCTCCTCGGTCCGCTGACGATCGGCAGGCTGTTTGACTCACTGGGCCGTAAGCGGATGATCGCGGGCACGTACATACTCTCTGGCACGTTGCTCGTCATCACAGCGCTGCTGTTCCGGCAGGGAGACCTGACGGCCACGACGCAGACGCTCGCCTGGTGCGTGATCTTCTTCTTTGCCTCGGCGGGCGCCAGCGCGGGCTATCTGACGGCAAGCGAAGTCTTCCCACTCGAAGTACGCGCGCAGGCGATTGCCGTCTTCTTCGCAATAGCCCAGTGCTTTGGCTTCCTGGGCACCCACCTGTATGGCAGCCTGATCGGCACTGGACAGGACCCAAACAAGCTGTTTGTCGGATACCTGATCGGCGCGGGCGCCATGCTGCTTGGCGGCATCGTGGCCGCCGTACTGGCGGTCAGCGCGGAGGGCAGATCATTGGAGGACATCGCGGCCCCACTGTCGATGGTGGGTAGAGCGATCAAGCACGCTGGCCGCTCCGACACGTTTGCACCCGGACAGGCGACCTGAAAGAGGTGATCTCAGCGACCGGCCGCGAGCGCGCACTCCCCTTAGGCGCTTTGGTTCCAGCAGGGCTCGAACTTCGAACCATCAAGTCTGATGCTGAAGCGAGCGCCCATGATTCCCGCACGCTGATCATTAGCGCAGAAGCGTGCGGGGCTCAGCGCATACTCAGCGTTCAGGACCGGCTTTCCTGCTCGGAGGTAAGGTGTGAATGCAGAGCATTCCGAGTACTGGTTGCATTGCTCATCCAGCACGCCGTCAAAGAACGGCTGCAGGGCACGCGCCTGCCCGGGGTCGTTCTTCTGGAAGACCGCAAGCCCGAGTGAGTGAACCGCGTGCGCCACCCACTTGTCGTAGCGCAACTGCTGAGCCGCTGTCAGCGGGAACCCGGTGCGATTGCTGAAGCCGTCGATGTTGTCGGGCTCAACAGCGTCAAAGCCCTTGGCCTTGCACATGCGGAAGCGGGCCAGCATGATCGGCGCCAATGACCCCAGATGGCGGATATCGAGCCAGCGCTCGCCGGGCCATCCGTTGCCACGGCCCAGCAGCGCCCGTGGGAACCTGTGAGCGTCGGGCCTCCATTGCTCCCACGTGCCGACGTCGACGTAGCAGATGGCACGCCGGCCCTGAGCGTGCAGATCACGGATCAGAGCAGGACGGGTCTCAAAGCCATCCAGGTCGTAGGCCGCTGCGTCATGGGTCAGGCTCACCCTTCCCGTCAGTTGCCAGTACCACGTGAGGCTCTGCGGCGGATGCCACTGCGCGTGCGCCGCCACAGGCAGCAGCAGAATGACAGCGGCTACGAGCGCCACGTATCTGGTCAGGTTGAGCGAACGCGTACCCAGGTAGTGTGCTGATCCCCTCTCCTCACTGTGTAACCGCAGATCGACGCAACTGCTCGTTGATGCCTTGGTAGCGCTTCTGGAGAGCACCGGTCGATTCCTGGTCATGCCGTTCCCGGAACAGTATCTTCCGGCACTGTCCCTCCGTCTGCCCGCCACCTGCCACCATCTCTGGCGGAGTATGAGAGCCAGACTCGGAGCAGCCTTGAGCCTGATCGGACTGTGCGCGGCCGTTGTCCATCCGGCGCCCGCGCTGGGGCGGCGGTCGGCTCGAGCAGACCGGCTGACGACTCCGCCGCTGACGCTCAGCCAGCTCGCCGGCGAGCACGTCATCTTCAGCTACCGCGGCCTGACGCCGCCAAGGAGTCTGCTCGCCGCCATCAGCGCCGGCAAAGCCGCCGGTGTGATCCTGTTCAGCTCCAATATCTCGAGCAGATCTCAACTGCGGCGGGTGTCCGCGAGGCTTCAGGCAGCAGCAGCCCGCAGCTCCGTGAAAGCTCCGCTGCTGATCATGACCGATCAGGAAGGAGGCCTGGTCCGCCGTGTTCCCGGCCCGCCGGCGCCATCAGAGCAGCAGATCGGGCAATCAGCGGATCCAGGTGAGCAGGCGAAGCTTGCCGGGCGGGACGGAGGCGCGAATCTCAGAAGCGTCGGTGTGAACGTCAACCTGGCGCCGGTCCTGGGTGTGTACCGGCACGCCGGCGATTTCCTCGATCAATACGGCCGCTCGTATGGACAGAACGCAGATCTGGTCGGGCGGCTGGGAGCAGACTTCATCGGTTCGCTACAGCGCACTGGCGTCGCCGCCACCGCAAAGCACTTCCCCGGCCTGGGCACCGCCACCGCAAGCCAGAACACGGACGAAGCTCCGGTGACGCTTGAGCTCCCGCTGCGCGAGTTGCGCGCCACCGACGAGGTCCCCTACAGGGCTGCCATTCGTGCCGGGGTGAAGCTCATCATGGTCTCCTGGGCCGTCTATCCGGCGCTGGATCCGAAGCGTCCCGCCGGGCTCTCCGCGTCCGTGATCCAGACCGAACTCCGCCGGCGATTGGGGTTCCACGGCGTGACCATCACCGACGGTCTGGGAGCCGGTGCGCTGAGGCCATACGGAGCCACACGGAACCGAGCGATCCTGGCAACCGCCGCTGGTATGGATCTGCTCCTGTGCTCCAACAGACACGTTGATCAGGGCCTGGCCGCCGAAGCCGGGCTCGTGCGCGGATTGCAGTCCAAACAACTCAGCCGCACAGACTTCACGGCGGCGACTCAGCGGGTTCTGGCGCTGAGGCGAACCCTGATCCGCTGATTGGGCACCGCGCGCTACTTTGGTGAGAATGCGGCCCGGCGCCAGCAGCGCGACCCATCCACCTGCGGGTAGCGGCTCGACGCTGAGTTCCAGATGGATCGCTGAGGACGGTGAAGGTCCACTGCGTCTCGGACAAGGTGAGCCGCTGGTGGAGCGGACCAAGCTGGGAGAGCCCCGCGAGCTGATCAGGGAACTGGTGAGCCTCGTACATCTGACCGACGCTCACGTGCTGGACCCGTCCTCGCCGGCCCGCGTGCCCTTCCTCGCACGCTTCGGCCCGCCGGTGCAGTCGACCTTCCGTCCTCAGGAGGCGCTCACGGCGCAGGTGCTGAGCGGGGCGGTGAACGCCATCAGAGCATTCACTCCGGACCTTGTGATCCAGGGCGGCGACCTGATTGACAACGCCCAGAACAACGAACTGACGTGCGCGCTGGGGGTGTTGGGCGGCCAGCGCATCGAGCCCGGCAGCGGTGCCGACGGCTACCACGGTGTTCAGCTGGCAGCCAACCCGGACCCGCACTACTACCGACCGGACCTGGATACGCCTCGCCACCCGGGGCTGCTCACGCAGGCCTCGCGTCCCTTCACGAGCCTGGGCCTGAAAGGCGATTGGCTACCGGTGCTGGGCGACCACGACACACTGGTCGCCGGTGAACTCGCCCCGACGCCGCTCACGCAAGCTGTGGCGGTGGGCGACCGCGCGCTGTGGGAGATGCCCACCGAGCTGAGACTGCCGACAGGTCTCCGACTGAACACGGCAGGCGTTCCCGGCGAGGAGCCCGACACGCAGTTGGTGGACGACTTTCTGCGCCAGGCGCTGGCTGGACCCACCCTCCGGGTGCCGCCTGACCCGGCTCGCTACGAGCTCAGCTTCGAGGAGGTGATCGAGCGGCTATGGTCAGCCTGCCGAGCCGGCGCGCAGCCCTCGATCAGCGCTGCGACGGCCGCTGCCACGGGCCGACGGCTCGACTATGTGCGTGACCTGGGTGACCACGTGCGGATTGTGGTGCTCGACCTGGTGCGCAGAGGCGGCGGCTCCGGCGGCCTGGCTGACAGCGAGCAGGCGGCGTGGCTGGAGCAGCAACTGCGTGAGTCCGGTACACGATGGATCATGGTCGTCTCCCACCACCCACTGCAGGATGCTGCCGGCGGCGGACCACTGCTAGGCCTGTTGGACGCCGAGCCGCGCGTGGTCGCCACAATCGCAGGTCACACACACCACAACCGCATCAGCCCGAGAGAGACCGCGGCCGGCGGCTATTGGATGATCACAACCTGTTCGCTGATCGACTTCCCGCAGCAGTGCCGGGCGCTGCGCCTGTACGCGACGTCAGGAGGCGGGATCGCGCTGCAAACGTGGATGCTCGACCATGTGGACAACGGTCCGCTGGGGCACATAGCTCGCGAACTGGCCCACCTCGATGCCGGTGATGGCCGCGCCACGCGCGCATGTGGGCGGCAGCGAGACCGCAACGCGACGCTGTTCAAATCCGCGGCTCCCGCGCGTCGGGGTCGCTCCCACCGATCAGCTTCGGGAGCTGTCGATGCGCAATGACCGCGGGAGCGGCGATCAGCAGGAAGTTGAAGACGCGATAGAGCATCACCGCCGCGAGCGCTGGAGCGAGCGGTTCCCGCACCCAGTAGAGCGCGTAGGTCATGAGCACCTCCGTGGCCCCCGCGCCGCCGAGCGGCAGGGAGCGACGCGTGGCGGCATATCCGGTGGAGTAGGCGACGATCAACCTTCCCACCCCCAGATCGATGCCGAAGGTCCGCAGGCTCGCCCACAGGGCGAACATGTCCGCTGCCCAGTAGGCGGTGATTCCCAGCCACGCACCCAACTTCCGGAAGGGGTTCTGGGTGACCATGCTGCGCACCGCGTAGATACCCTCCAGCATCTCCACGATCCACCTCGACCCTGGCCACCCCAGGCGCGCCAAGCCGGCCGTCCTGCTGGGCGCACTGGCCAGCACAGCCAGCACAGCGCCCAGCGGCACCGCAAGCGCCCACGGCCACAGCAGCGAGGGCATGATGTCAGCGCCCTCAGCCAGCAGCACAATCGCGGTGATGCAGGCTGTCGGAGCAAGGATCGCCCATTCAAAACTCCCCAGCGCCATCACCCGGACCCGCGCACTGCGCGGGTCCTCGTCGATTGCCTCCAGCATCCGCCGGTCGACCCCAAAGCCACCGTCCAGTGCGAACGGACCAAAGCCGGCCACGACAATCCGGCTGACGATCGGCAGCGACAGCGGCGCATGACCATGGATCGAGGCGACCGTGCGGTACGCGAGCGCGTAGGCGGGGTAGGTCGCGAACTCGGCGGCGGCGACGACCGCGACCCAGGCCGGGCTCACACGAGCAAAGGCCCGTCCGATCACATCAGCGCCGGTAGCGTGAGCGATCAGGATGACGGCAACCGCGGCAAGCAAAGCCGCAAACGCGGTGGAGAGCCACGGCTGATCGCGAAACGGTCCGCGCACACCAGGACGCTACCGCGGGCGATGGTCCTCCTCAACTGATCGCTACTGAAGCACAGCCCGGAGTGATTGCTTGAGCGACCGCGTTGACGCCATCACCGCCGTTGGCTCGTATCCACAATGAGCCATGCAGTTGTCGCAGCGCGGATCGTTCCCACGGCCGTACTTACTCCAGTCAGTTGTCTCCAACAGCTCCTTGTAGGTGGCGGCGTAGCCGTCAGCCATCAGATAGCAGGGACGCTGCCAGCCGAACAGTGAGTAGCTCGGGATCCCCCAGGGAGTGCACTGGTAGTCGACCTTGCCCTCCAGAAAGTCGAGGAACAGGGGCGAGTGGTTGAAGCGCCACTTCTTGCGCCGACCGTCCGCGAACGCAGCCTTGAAGAGTTCGCGCGTCTGCAGCACTCCCAGGAAGTGCTCCTGATCCGGCGCCTTCTCGTAGGCGTAAGCAGGCGAGATCATCATCTGGTCGACCTCAAGCTCATCGTTGAGGAAGTCGAGCACCGACCGAACCGTCTCGGGCGAGTCATGCGTGAAGAACGTGGTGTTGGTCGTGACCCGGAAACCCTTGGCCTTGGCAGTCCTGATCGCCGACACAGCCTTGTCGAATACCCCCTCACGAGCGACCGAAGCGTCGTGGCGCTCACGCAGGCCATCAATGTGCACGGCCCATGAGAAATACGGCGAAGGCTTGAAGAGATCGATCTTCTTTTCCATCAGGAGCGCGTTGGTGCATAGGTAGACGAACTTCTTGCGCTTGATCAGCTGGCGGACGATCTCATCGATCTCCGGGTGGATCAGCGGCTCGCCTCCGGCGATCGAGACCATCGGCGCACCACACTCCTCAATCGCACCAACAGCCTGGTCCACCGGCATCCGGCGTCGCAGTTCGTGCTCCGGGTGCTGGATCTTGCCGCAACCCTCACACGCCAGGTTGCACTGGAAGAGCGGTTCGAGCTCGACGATCAGCGGATACTTGTCGTTGCCTTTCAGACGCTGCTTCATCAGGTAGGCGCCCATGTGGGCGGCCTGTCTCATCGGCACAGCCATTCAGCGGCCTCCTCTGTCTAGGTTCGGCGCGGAGTCGGCGCCCGCCGGCACAGACGGACTCCTGACCTCCGGCGGTAGCTTGAACTGCATCGTCTCGGTGGCGACGGCACGCTCATCCAAGGTGACCTCACCGAGGCCGCCGAGCGCACTGATCACCCGCTCAACCAGGGCCTCCGGTGCGGATGCCCCCGCGGTCAGGCCTACCCTGCGCACCCCGCGCAGAACCGCCGGCGGGATCTGCGCCGCATCGTCAATCAGTAGTGCCGAGCAGCCGGCGCGTTGCGCCACCTCGACCAGCCGTCGCGAATTTGATGAGTTGGGTGAGCCCACGACCAGAATCACATCACAGTCTCGGGCCAGAGCCCGAACAGCGTCCTGACGATTCTGTGTCGCGTAGCAGATGTCACTGGAGGCGGGCCCGATTGCGGCGGGGAAACGACCCCGCAGCAGGTCCACAACCTCCTCCGTCTCATCCACCGCGAGCGTCGTCTGGCTGAGGTAGGCGACCCGTTCGGGATCACGGACCTTGACGTCAGCGACCTCCTCGGCAGAACCGACGACCGTGATGTGCTGCGGAGCCTCGCCAAATGTGCCCTCCACCTCCTCATGGCCCTGATGTCCGACCAGCACGATGTCAAAGCCGGCTGCCGCAAAGCGCCGTGCCTCAGCGTGCACCTTGGAGACGAGCGGGCAGGTGGCATCGATCACCTCAAGCCCTCGCTGCTGTGCCTGTGCCCGGACCGCCGGCGAAACTCCGTGGGCGGAGAAGATCACGGTCTGCCCCTCAGGAACCTGGTCAAGCTCGTCCACGAAGATCGCCCCGCGCTCCTCCAGCGAGTGGACCACATGCGCGTTGTGGACGATCTGCTTGCGAACGTAGACTGGAGCGCCGCGGTCTGCCAGCACCCGCTCGACGATCTCGACGGCACGCTCGACGCCGGCGCACGATGCGCGTGGCGAGGCCAGCACCACCTCCCTGGAACCGAGCGCATGCGCCCACTCCTCAACCAGTGAGCATGCGCGTCGCAGAGCCCTGTAAGCGGTTGCGGTGCCAGTGATCGTGCGCAGCGGGCGGTGCAACTCCCGGCGGTTGGTGTCCAGCACAACGCGGAGCGTGACCAGCGGACGACGGCGCGTGGCCGGCACCAGCCAGGCCGATTCCATGTCCACGGCGATCGCACCGCTGCGGAACAGCGTCCAGCGGCGCTCCCCCACGACCAGCCGCTGACTGGAGGCGATCGGCCCGATGTGGACCTTCAGTCCGCCCCGACGCAGGACCCCGGCGAGCACGGTCGGGTCGTCGCATGGTGAGGTGCCTGTCGGTCCACGGAGCTCGCTGGCGAGCACGATGTCCCCCGGCTCCAGGTCAGGATCGAGTGCTCCACAGAAGCCGGCGATCAGGATCGGGCGGTTCCCTCCGGCGGCAGAGAGCCGCGCGGATCGGGCAGCACGGCGTGGGCCCATGCCGACCCGGCGCACATCCGCCCAGGGGGCACCGGCGCGTACGGCCCGCGCCTCCAGCGCCAGCGGCGCCAGCACAACGATCTCATCTGAACGCTCGTGAGGGCCTGCGCCCTCCGAATGCTCAACGGCTGCCAGTGCGGTGCTCATTTGACTGTTGCTACCCGATCCATGAGTGCTGTCAGACCTCCAGCGGAGCTCGCGTCCGGCTGACGCTGGTCGCCACGGCCATGGCTGCTTCTGCAGCCGCATGTCCGCTGCGGACCGCCCCCTCCATGGTCGCCGGCCAGCCCGTGTCAGTCCAGGCGCCCGCGAGGACCAACCCAAGAGGCTCGGCATAGGGACCCAGACGCCATGTGCGCGCGCCCGGCGCAGCGCGGAAGGTGGCGGCATGCTCCCGCGTCACGAAGAAGTCCTCAACTTCGGCCTCGGCCGCAGCCGGCAGCAGGTCGGCCAGCGCCGGTAGGTAGCGGCTCCGAAGCTCCTCGGCCGTCGCGTGCAGCTCGTCGTCGGCCGCCGAAAGCGACACGGCCAGATACTGCCCGTGGGTGACTCCGGCGCCCGCCGTACGGTCAAATACCCACTGCACCGGCGAATCGACGCTCGCAGCGAACGGATGAGGGAGCACGCGTCGGTCATAGACCACGTGCAGGTTGATGATCGGTGAACTGCCGATCCGAGCCGCCCAATCCGGCGCCAGGCCCGGCTGAGCAGGCAGCAGCTGCGCAGCCTGGGCCGGGGCCAGCGCTAGCACCACCGCGTCAGCGGTTGCGCTGAAGCCGTCGCTGGCCTCGACCCGAAACCCGAGACGGCCGGCATCCGATCCGTCCGCGACCACCTGCCGCACGATCGCCCTAGCGGTGCTGCGCAGGTGCACGTCGACGCCCGCGCGCTGGAGCGCGGCACGGCCGCGCTCATCGTGGATCTGACCAAGTGGCCGCACGGCCCAGCCGATGTCGCCAGCCGCCGCATCGGACAGCAGTCCCACCTGAAAGACCTGTGCCGCCTGGGCCAGCGAGGCTTCGTCCACTGTGAGGTTGACCGTTGGCCGCACGATCAGCTCCCAGATCGCCTCAACAGCACGCCGGCTCTGGCGCTGGCGTCGCAGCCACGATCCAAAGGAGACAGCGTCAGCGGCGGGGTCATCCACGTTCACCTGCCGCAGTCGCTGCATCGCCCACACCAACGCGGCGCGCTCACGCCAGCCCAGATACGGATAGCGCAGCACCGAGCCGGCAAGGTGCAGTGGGGCAGGCAGCCCGGAGCGCCGCAGCCAGCCGGTGCGTCCACGGGGGGCCAGCACCGGCACCTCAAGGCGGGGCTGCAACGTCACGAGGTCTGTGGCGCCCAGCTCCTCAAGCAGTCCACGGTATGCGCTGCAGCAGCGCAGGAAGACGTGCTGCCCGTTGTCAACGGTCATTCCCCCCCGCCTGAAGGAGTAGGCCGCACCACCCAGCCTGCCACGCGCCTCCAGCAGCGTCACGTCTGCGCCGGCCCGGGCGCAGTCAAGCGCAGCGGTGATACCGGCCAGCCCACCACCGACCACGATCACCGTCGGGGTGCTCATCGCAGGTGCTCACCTCCGACGAGCACCATGCTGCGAGCGGCCACCCAGGTCTTCTCCAACGGCGAGAGCGAGATCCGCCCACGCGTGACCTGGACCGGATCCTCCAGGATCCGGTCCAGGATGCGCCGGTAGATCCCGGTCATCGCCTGCACGCATGAGGCGCTGCGCACGTCAAGGTGATCCACCAGCCGCAGCCCGCGATCGAACCACTGAGCGGCACGCTCCGCCTCAAAGCGGATCAGGGAAGCGAGCTGTTGCTCATCGGCCAGAGCCAGATCGAGACAGCCGAAGCGCTCACGGTCCTCAGCCGGGATGTAGACGCGGCCCCGTTCACGGTCCTCAAGCACGTCACGCAGGATGTTCGTCAACTGCATCGCCACGCCCAGATCGTCCGCCAGCTGGTGCGCGTCCGGTCCGGCCTTGCCGTCACTGAAGATCGCAAGGCACAGACGTCCCACCGAGCCCGCCACGCAACGGCAGTAGCGAACCAGCTCATCAAAGGTCTGATACTCGGCGCCCAGCACATCCAACTCCACGCCCTCCACCAACACCTCAAGCGCATCCACCGGCAGCCGGTAGCGCTCCGTCGCGTGTGTGAGCGCCGCGATCACGTGGTCCCCCGCATCGGCCTCACCGCTCGCCACCTGCTCAAGACGCGCGCGCTCACGCGCCAGGTGCTCAATCTGCTGCTGATGGTCGAGCTCGCCGGCGTCACCGATGTCATCCACGCGCCGCGCAAAGGCGTAGGCGGCACACATAGCCTGGCGCTTGAACCGTGGCAGCAGCCTGATGCCGTAGTAGAAGTTCGCGGCCTCGCGGCGGGTTATCTGCTCGCATTCGCGGTACGCGTATTCCAGCTCGATTGCCGCAACCGTCATCTTCCCGCCGCCGTTCTCAGCACCTGCCAGATGTAAGCGCGCCTGCTGATCTGCCCCCGCATGAGCACGTCGAGCGCGCGCAGACCGCCGGCCGTGAAGCCCGCGACAGCAAGTCTCGGCGCGGGCGGCAGCGTGCGCGCAAGCGGCGCGCCGCTGCCGAGCAGAGCCCTGGCCCTGGTCGCCTGCAGATCCATCATCGCGCGCAGATTGGCCGACGGCGGCAGCGCCTGCAGGTCGGCATCAGTGCAGCCAAAGCGCTCCAGATCCTCGCGCGGCATGTACACGCGGCCGCGGCTGAAATCCTCGGCGATGTCCTGCAGGTGTTCCACCACCTGCAATCCGGCACAGACACGATCAGAGAGCAGCACCCGGTCCGGGGTGGCCGCACCGAACACATAGAGCACCAGTTCGCCGACCGGCGCGGCTGAAAGCTGACAGTAGTCCAGGAGCTGCTGGAAGTTCTCGTAGCGGGTGAGCACCTGGTCCAGTCGGTTGGCCTGAATCAAGCGCTCAAACGGGCCTGCAGGCATCCGGCACTCAGCGATCGTCCGTGACAGGTCTCGCATCAACGGGTGCTGCGGCTCGCCCAGACCGGGTTGCCTGAACGCCCGGCGCAGTTCCAAAGCAACCAGCTCAAGCAGTTCACCCCGCTCCCCTGCCGACTCGTCGCCGACATCGTCCACCAGCCGGGCGAACCCGTAGATGGCGGTCAGATGACGCACCCGCCGCGGTCCCAGGATCGCGCTGGCGACGGTGAAGTTCTCATCCGCCGCCTGCGGCAGCACCTGGTCGCGGGTGGGCAGCGCGGAGATGGGAGGCAGCGCCGCGCCGGCGGCGGTGGCCACCGAGCTCAAAGCACGCACCTTCCCAGCGCCATGATCGGGAAGACCAGGCGATACAGGTGGTACTTGATGTAGAAGTCGGATGGGAATCCAGTACCCGTGTGGTGAAGCTCGTCCCAGCCTCCGTCGTCGAGCTGACTGCTCACAAGCCACTGCACGCCACGCCGCACCGCCACCGAGTGACGCTGCCCGGCCGCCTCCAGCGCGAGCAGCGCCCAAGCGGTCTGGGACGGGGTACTCGCCCCGCGGCCGATCCAGTCCGGATCATCGTAGGAGCGGCAATCCTCACCCCAGCCGCCGTCGTCGTTCTGATGGCGCTCCAACCACCGGACGGCGCGCCTGATCGCCGTGTGCGTGACGGGCACGCCGGCGGCGATCAGCGCGGGCACGGCGGCGCCGGTCCCGTAGACATGGTTGACGCCCCAGCGCCCGAACCAGGAGCCACCCGACTCCTGGTTTTCCAACAGCCAACGCACTCCACCCTGGGTCAGCGGGTCGCCGCCGCGTCCCACCAGCGCCAACATCTCGACGATGTGGGCGGTCACGTCGGCGCTGGGCGGGTCGATCACCTCACCGAAGTCGCAGAACGGCAGGTCACGGATGAGCTTGCGGCAGTTGTCGACATCAAACGCTCCCCAGCCGCCATCGGAGCTGCGCATGCCCTCAAGCCAGCTGACGCCCCTATCGATCGCAGCCCGCAGCCGCGCCGGTTCAGGATGCGCGACCGTGTTCAGGGCGATCACAACCTCGGCGGTGTCGTCAATGTCCGGGTAGTTGGCGTTGGCGAACTCAAACGCCCAGCCGCCGGGCTCCAGATCGGGTCTGCGCACGGCCCAGTCGCCGCGCTCGAGGATCTGCTGATCAAGCAGCCAGTCAGCCCCGCGCAGAACAGCCTGATCATTGCCGCGCACACCGGCGTCATGCAGCGCAATCAGCGCGAGGCAGGTGTCCCAGACAGGAGATTGGCAGGCCTCCACGCGCCGCATCGGCTCCTCGATGGTGAAGCTCTGCATGCCCGCCAGCCCGCGCCTGATCACAGGATGGTCGAGCTCATAGCCGAGCAGATGCAGCGCAATCAACGAGTACACCCAGGGAGGTTGGATCCCACCCCAGCCACCGTCAGCCTCCTGACGATCAACGATCCAGCGCTCGAGCCGGTTCAGCGCGAGCCTACGCAGCGGGGCCGGTTGCACGCGCTGGTACACGCGCAGCATATGGTCCACCGCAACCATCCCACGGCTCAGCAGCGAGCCTCCGCTGGGCGGCGACCACGGCTCAGGGCCATCGAGCTCCTCAAGCGTGAATGGCAGCGGCCGCACGGGGCGGAAACAGAGCACAACGGAGAGCGCCGCAACCGTCTGACGCGCCCAACAGGCAAAGTCGTAGAGGTTCAGCGGAAACCACTTCGGCAGGAAGATCATCTCCGGCAGCAGCGCCGGAACCTGACTCCAGGGCCACGCCCCGAACAGCGCCAGCCAGATGTGGGTGAACACGCGGGCCTTCTGCAGACCACCGGCCTGCCGGATGTGTGCTGCTGCCGCCGCCATATGAGGCTGCTGCGGTTCATCGCCCGCAAGCCGGAGCGCCACGTAGGCCTCAATGGTGGTCGAAAGCTCGGCTGGCCCACCATGAAAGTTGCTCCAGGTGCCGTCTGGGCGCTGGTGCGAGCGGATCCAGTCGGCGCAGCGAGCGGTCACATCCGGCTCGCGGATGCCGAGGAACTCACGCAACAGCATGTCCTCGGCGTCCATCGTGACGTTGGTCTCGAGCTCGCCCTTCCACCAGCCGTCGGCGTGCTGCAACGACCGGAGTTTCTCAACGGCGCGCGCCAATGCAGCCGCAGCATCGCCCGACACGCCGGCCGCTGCTTCGCTCTGCTTCAGGGGTGGTTGGTCACGCTGGCGGCTCAGGGCATCCATACTGTTGGCGTCCGTGTCTCTTGTACCCAAAAATGGCAGTTCCAGCCCCCAACTCCAGCGGCTCCCATAAGCCTGAGATTAACGACGTTGCGAAACTCCGTGCCGCACACAGTGGCATGGGGCTCGCGCTGAACCAGCGTTACCTCAACCGGCAACTGGGTCGCGTGCTCCAGACGCTCGACTTTGATCGTGAGTGGGTCCGGGGTGAGGGACCGTACCTGATCGACACCCGAGGCCAACGGTACCTCGACCTGTACGCCGGGTACGGCGTGTTCGGACTGGGGCGCAACCATCCGTTCGTGAAGGCGCAGATGCACGCGCTCCTGGACAGCGATCCGCCGAGCCTGCCGCAGCTGGGCACCTCGACTCTGGCTGGCCTGCTGGCGCAGAGCCTGGTTCAGCGCGCTCCGCGCTCGATCGACGCGGCGCTGCTGACCAGCTCCGGCACCGAGTCCGTTGAGGGCGCGCTGAAGCTCGCGCGTGCCGCCACCGGCCGCCCGCGCATCCTGTTCTGCGAGCGAGGCTTTCACGGACTCACCTACGGATCTCTGTCGGTCAACGGCAATGAGGAGTTTCGCGAGCGCTTCGGGCCGCTGCTGCCGGGCTGCGAGGCCGTGCCGTTCGGGGACATCGAGGCGCTCGAACGTGAACTGGACTCGGGTGACGTGGCGGCCTTCATCGTCGAACCGATCCAGGGCAAGGGGGTCTATGTCGCGCCCGACTGGTATCTGGCCGCCGCGCAGGAGCGCTGTCATGCCGCCGGCGCGCTGCTGATCCTGGACGAGGTGCAGACCGGCCTTGGCCGGACCGGCAGGTTCCTGGCGCTGGAGCACTGGGACGTGCAGCCGGACATGATCACCCTCTCAAAGGCGCTCTCCGGCGGATATGTGCCGGTCGGCGCGTTGCTCGCAAGCCGTGCGGTGTTTGATGCGACCTTCGACTCCATGGAGCGCAGCGTGGTCCACGGCTCAACGTTTGGTGGCAACGACTTTGCGGCCGGTGCCGGTCTGGCGAGCCTGATGGCGATCGATCAGGAGGAGCTGGTCGAGCGCGCGCGCAGACTGGGCGGGCTGCTGATGGAGCTCACGCACCCGCTGCTCGAGCGCTTTGAGATCGTGCACGACATCCGGGGTCTCGGGCTGATGTGGGGTCTCGAGCTGGGCCCCCCCTCCGGGCGTATCGGCCGGCGCGTATGGGAGGCGATCGAGCGCCGGCAGCCCGGGCTCTTCGCGCAGCTGATCACGGTGCCGCTGTTTCGCGAGCACAGGATTCTCACCCAGGTTGCCGGCCATCACATGAACGTGATCAAGGCTCTGCCGCCGCTGACCATCCCCGAGGAGGAGTTGCGCAGGTTCGTGTCGGCACTGGAGCACGTGCTGGCTGAGGCCGAGTCGGGATTGCTGCGCGGCTACGCGAACTTCGGTCTCGACCTGGGCCGGCGGCTGCTGTTCGCGCGCTAGCGCTGCAGCCAGCCGCGCCGGCGATCAAGCGCGGCCGGACGGCGCGCCAGCAGGAGCAGCCGCTGCTGACCATGTACAAGCTCGCGCACGGCTCTTGTCTCGCTCGGTTCGAGCGCGACAAAGCGCAGCCCGGTGAAGCCGTCTCCCACCCGCACCACCTCGGCACACAGCCCAACCTCGCGCGGCTTCAGAGTCGCTCCGTAGGTGGGAATCTCAAGCCGGAACTCAACCTGAACCCCGGGTGTGCAGGGCAACTCCCGGTCGAGTCGCAGACCCAGAACCGAGATGTCCACAAGCTCGCAGTAGAGCTCCATCGGGTCGTCCACGAAGACGGCCAGGCTCATCGCGATGCGGAACGCTTCACGACGCTGCTCCCCGGAGCGGCGCTCCTCCAATTCGACCCCGTACGGATTCGGGGTTCCTTCTGAGCCGGGTTCCATCAGGTCATCTGTCTCGATCTTGGGCAACCGCTGCAGGATCGCGCATTCTGGACCGCACCGCCACCTGCGCAACGCCGAACCCATTCCCCCCATGTGTCGGGACCGCCCCGCCAATGTGCCGCGAAGTTCGTTAGCTTCGCCTGCACATGACCAATTGGGGGGTATTGCTGCCGACGTTCGATCCGCTGCGCCTGGGCGAACCCTTTGTGGTGTCGGAGGCAGCGAAACTGGCTGAAGCTTCGGGTTTTGACTCGATCTGGGCCGGCGATCACCTCAAGTGCCCGGCGCCCGTGCTGGATGCGACCAGCTGTCTGGCGGTGGCCGCCGCCGTCACACAGCGTGCAGCGCTTGGGTTCAGCGTGATGCTGCTGGGCCTGCGCCCGCTGGCCTGGACCGCCAAGCAGCTGGCGACACTGCAGCACGTCTCGAACAACCGCATACGCCTGGGCGTCGGAGTTGGCGGTGAATTTCCGCAGGAGTATGCGGCCGCGGAGGTTAGTCTCAGCCACCGCGGAGCCCGCCTGGACCGGGCCCTGACGCTGCTCCCCCAGTTCCTGCAGTCCGGCACCGAGCACTCACTGGAACCGTCCGCGCCGATGCCTCCCGTCCTGATCGGCGGGCGCAGCGACCGCGCCCTTGAGCGCGCGGCGCAGTTTGGCGACGCGTGGCTGCCGATGTGGATCTCGCCTGAGACACTCGCTCAGCGGAGCGAGCGTCTGTCAGCGCTTGCCGAGCAACACGCGCGCCCCACGCCGCGGCTCTCCCTGCTGGTGCTGGCACACGTCGACGAGGATCCGCAACACGCCCGTGCGCAGGCCGACCAGCATCTGCGCGGCCAGTATGGGATGGCACTTGACCGCGTTGAGCGCTGGACGGCGTTCGGCGGGGAGGAACAGGTTGCGGAGTTCCTCGAGCCATACACGCGCGTCGGTGTGAGCGAGGTGTTGCTCCTGCCGCTCGGCGCGCGCCCGCTCGAGCAGATTGAGCGGCTGGCAGCAGCCACCCGCAGAATCGGATCACTCAGTGATGTGCGCTGAGTCCCAGGAGGAGTGCACTTGACCAGCAGCATCCAACACTACCGCTACGACCCGGAGCAGTTCCGCCGCGTCTTTGAGCATGACTTCGGCTACGTCGCCGGTGTCCGACGCAACAGCCATCGCTTCGCCTCGCATCGAGCGCTGCATGATCCTGTCAGCGGTCGCAGCTGGACCTACGCAGAGCTCTGGGAGGACACCGGCGCGCTAACCGCCGGGCTCTACGAGCGGGGCGTGCGCGCTGATGACGTCGTGGTCTTTGATCTCTTCAACGGCCCGGAGTTCGCCCTGACGTGGATCGCGCTGCAGCGTCTTGGTGCGGTGGCCGCGCCGATCAACTTCAGGCTCGCCCCCGGCGAGATCGCACACGTCCTGGATGACAGCCGGCCCAAGGTGTTCATCCTCGACGCTAGCCTCTCCAGTGTCTGCGCAGAGGCCCTCTGGCTGGCGGACCATCAGCCGTCGCTGGTGGTCGGCGTCGACCACGAGGATTGGAGCAGGCCGGTTGCAGCCGCACTCCCGTTTGCCGAACTGTTCGCAGGTCCAGACGCTGAGATGCCACCGGAGCCTGGTCGCTCGATCTACGCAGAGACCACCCGTCTCTACACGTCCGGCACCACCGGCCTACCCAAGGGCGTATCGCTTCCCGATGTCGTGGAGGTCCTCTCCGCCCACGACGTGATCATGCATTTCCCGCTCACCCCCCAGGACCGAACGCTGAACATGACGCCGTGGTTTCATCGCGGCGGGCTCTACTCAGGTGGCCCAAACCCGGTGTTCTACGTGGGCGCAGAGGCCGTACCGATGCGCAGCTTCGACGCGGCCACCGTGCTGGATTGGGTTCAGGAGCATCGACTCACCTTCCTGATCGGCGCGCCGACCAACCTGGCGATGTTGAGCGCGGAGCAGCAGGCGAACCCACGCGATCTCTCCAGCCTCCACGGGATCGTGACGATGGGCTCGCCACTGGATCGCGAGGCGTGCCTGCGCTACCAGGAGCTGCTGACTCCCAGGATCTTCAACGGTTACGGGACCACGGAGGCCTTCTGGAACACGTTCCTGCGGCCGACGGACCTGCCGCAGCACGCCGGGTCGGCGGGACGCGCGTGTACCGATGACGATGTGGCGGTGGTCAAGGTCTATGAGGACCGCTTTGCCGATCCGCATGAGCTCGTGGCGCGTGATGGCGAGGAGGTGGGCGAGGTGATCGTCCGCTCGGTCAAGTCCGGTTACGCGTATGTCAACAACCATGAGGAGCAGGTGACGCGCTTCCGGGATGGTTGGCTCTACATCGGCGACCTGGCCACCTGGGATGCGGATGGTTACGTGACGATCGTCGGCCGCAAGGATGACATGATCATCACGGGCGGTGAGAACGTCCACCCCACCCAGGTCGAGGCGGTCCTGAACGAGCACCCGGGTGTCACCGATTCTGTGGTCGTGGGCCTGCCGGACGAGCGCTGGGGCGAGCTCGTGGTCGCGTACGTGATCCCGACCGGGGAGGGACTCGACGCGCACGAACTGGAGCGCCACACACGGGCGCACCCGATGCTCGCGGACTACAAGCGGCCGCGCGCATACCGCTTCATCGACCAGATCCCGCTCACGGCCACCGGCAAGAAGCTCCACTACAAGCTGCGCGAGCAGGTCCGCGAGGACGCGGCCGCCGGCCTCCTGGAGCGTCCGTGACCACCGGCCCCACACGGAGCGACGACCCGGTGATCACCGGGATCGGCGCCGTCACCCCGCTCGGCCATGACGTGCAGAGCAGCTGGCAGGGACTGATCGCAGGCGTCTCGGGCGTCGACCGCATCACGCACTTCGACCCATCCGCGCTGCCGACGCAGATCGCCGCCGAGGTCAAGGGATTTGATGCGGAGGCGCTGCTGGGGATCAAGCGTGCCCGACGCTCCGCCCGCTACTCACAGTTGGCGATAGTCGCCGCTCGAGAGGCCTTTGCCGACGCAGGACTGCAGCCCGGCGCGGGGGTCGAATCGGTCGCGGACTACGAGCGAGTGGGTGTTGTGGTGAACACCGCGGTGACTGGTATTCCGGAGACGGAGGCCAACATCGTCGGCCTGATCAACGAGGGAACGCGCGGCGTCAGCCCCTACTACGTGCCCGCGATGATCCCGAACATGCCGGCCTGCGAAGTCGCGATCGAACTGGGTCTGCATGGCCCGGTGACCGCCAGTGCGCTCGCCTGCGCCAGCGGCAACGCGGCCCTGCTCGAGGCCCGGCGCCTGATTCTGAGCGGCGAGGCGGATGTGGTGGTGGCCGGCGGCACGGACGCCGGCATCACGCCCGTGATGTTCGCCGGGCTGTCGAACATGGGGGCGCTGTCCGCCCGCAACGACGAGCCTCAGCGCGCGAGCCGGCCGTTCTCCGCCGACCGGGATGGCTTCGTCTACGGCGAGGGCTCGGTGCTGTTCGTGATCGAGTCAGCTGAACATGCACGCGAGCGCGGTGCTCGCCCATATGCGCGGTTGGCGGGTGGAGCGTTGACGACCGACGCCTTCCACATCAGCCATCCGGACCCGACCGGGCGTCAGCCACGCCGGGCGATGCGCCTGGCGCTCGAGCGCACCGGGACCGATCCCTCTGAGGTCGACTACATCTGCGCTCACGGCACGGCCACGCGCATCAACGATGCCGTGGAGACCAGCGCCATCCGCGATGTCTTTGGCGCAGCCGCCGACGAGCTGCTCGTGAGCTCACCCAAATCCATGGTCGGTCACATGATCGGGGCCGCGGGAGCACTCTCCGCGATGGTCTGCGTGCTGGCGATGCGGGACGGTGTTGTGCCACCGACGATCAACTTGGAGACCCCCGACCCGGCCTGCGATCTGGACTACGTGCCGCTCGAGGCGCGCGAGGCGCAGGTACGGACCGCGGTGGTCAACGCCTTTGGGTTCGGCGGTCAGAACTGCGTAGCGGTGCTGAAGGCGGTCGACTAGCGCCGCCGCTCCGGGGGTGGCCCCGCTTGGCCACCCCCGTCGAGTGACCGCCCCGCCGACGGGAGCAAGGCCCTACGATTCGCCCGATCATCCAATTACCAGCGGAGCAGCGATGAACGAACTCGTGGGGCTTCAGGGCACCGTCACGAACCCCACACGCGGTGCCGACGGACCTGGTGAGGTGGAGCTTCCGCTGATGGGAGTCTTCATCGCATATTCGGACGAGGCGTTGGCGCGCGGCACCGCGGTTGTCGTCTACGAGGAGATGGGTGCGCGACGGCTCCGTGTGGCCCCGATTCGAGAGGTGAACTGATGCTGGGAATCAGAATTCCGCGCGCCGATGAGGCGATGCTGATCAGCGGCGGACGCAGCGGGGGCACTGACGGGACCCCGTTCAGAGTCGTGATCGGCCACCGCGCGTTTGTGACGCCGTTTCTCCGCAGCGCCGCCTTCCTCACGCTGCGCATGCAGGAGGCGACCGTGCAGGAGACCTGCCAGACGATCCAGGGGATCACCGTGAACCTCTCGGCGGTCGGTGCCTTCAAGGTCGGCGAGGACACCCAGAGCATCGTCTCCGCCGCCCAACGCTTCCTCAGCGACCAACGACAGATGCCGGCGCTGGTCGGCCAGATCTTCGCGGGGCATCTGCGTGGGATCGTCGGCGCAATGACCGTCGAGGAGATCATCCGCGAGCGCCAGAAGCTCGCCCATGAGGTGCTGGACGCTTCCAAGGAGGAGCTTGCCCACATCGGCTTGGTCGTTGACAGCTTCCAGATCCAGTCGATTGATGATGCGGGCAGCGGTTACATCAACGCACTGGCCGCTCCGCACAACGCAGAGGTCCAGAAGCAGGCGGCGATCGCCCAGGCGCAGGCCGATCAGGCGGCCGTGGAGGCACAGCAGAAGTCGGCACAGGCGCAGGCCCAGTATCGCCAGCAGACGGCGGAGGTGGAGGCGGCGGCCCAGGCCAAGATCAACATCGCCCAGGCCAACGCCGAGGCCGAGACGGTCGCCGCCCAGCAGGAGTCAGAGCGACGCCAGGCCGAGGCGCGCAAGAGTGCGATCGAGGCACAGACCATCCTGGCCGAGGAACAGGCGGCGCTCACGGCCAAGCAACTGGAGACGTCCCAGATCAAGCCCGCCGAAGCTCAGGCCAAGATCGTGAAGCTGCAGGCGGAGGCTGAGGCCGACGCAATGCGCACCAAGGCCGCCGCCGCGGCCGCCAATGACCGCATCGCGCTTGACCTGCGCTGGCTCGAGATCATGCCTGAGGTCATGGACAAGATCGCTGAGGCCTTTGCCGATTCCAATGTGACGGTGCTGAATGGCGCCGATGGCCTCAACGAGCTGATGTCCGGCCTGGTCACGCAGGCGGTCGCGGTGTACAACACCGCCAAGCGCATGAACGTTGAGGGCATGCCGCCCGCGCCTGAGTCCACACGAGGCGAACCTGGGCCGGGCTCCGCGACCTCCGACTGACGCGCTGCCACCGCTTAACGCGCTGCGCCCGCGCCGGTTAGGCGCGGGCGCTTCGGGGTGTGACGGAGGACCCCGGCGCTCCGTCCCGCGGCCCCAAGCTCCGGTCCAGAGTCGGGGCCGCGAGTCGAAGATTGTCTGTCAGGAGACGTGCTCCTTGGGCTGGTCGGCCGGCTTCTTGAGCTGGTCGAACAGCCGCTCCTCAGCGCTGACCCGAGAGGCGTGGCGGAAGCCGAGGAGGGTGAGGATCAGCATGACCGCGGCGCCGACGAAGGAGGCGATCGCGCCCCAGACCATGACGGTGCCGATGGTGCCGAAGCCGTAGGCCTCAAGCAGCATCCCGCGGAGTGTGGTGCCCATGAAGGAGGTCTGCTTCAGACCGTCCAGCTGTGTGGCCTGTGCGCTGCCCGGCTTGGCTGTCATGGCGGCGGCGCTGATCTGTGAATAGACACCGTGGTACGGCATCGCGTACAGGTGCTGACCCAGGAAGTCATTTGCGTAGATCTGCGCTTCGTGGCCGGTCAGAACCTGCTTGCCGGCAAACGGCTCGAGCGCGGGAATCATCAGCTTGGCGTTGGGGAACTCCTGGTCGGTGACGGCCTTCTGGCCACCCTTGGCGTACTGCGCCTTGACCGCGTTGATCTCCGTCTGCGACGGGAAGTAGATCTTCTGCTGCGCGAGCTGATCGTGAACGTTGCTGTTGGCGAAGCTGGTGCCCCACGTCAGCAGTCCACCGGCGACCAGCAGAATGACAACCAGTGCCGCACCGACGCCCGATGCGAGCTTGTCAAAAACCTTGCGTTGCATTCCGGGTTCCTCCTTTTGTTCGGGGCCTTCAGTCCTCCGGTATGCATGTATATGGTCGTCGCCCGTGGTTCCCCGGGGATCAGGGGCGGGCCGCTCGATGCCGTGGCGCCCCACCCCCAGCCAGGCGGTAGTTGCGGGAGACTCAGCTAAGTAGTTCCGCGCACCTGACGCAGGAGTGCTGTCTCAGCCGGCCGCGCGAGCGACCATCAGATGCGTCGTGTAGTGCAGCTCGAGCTGGCCGCCGTGGGCGTCGATCACGGCGGTGACTCCTTCAAAGAGCCGGCTGCGAACATCCGGGTCAAGCGCCAGATGATCGCCATAGGTTCCGAGCAGCGACGTGTAGTCGGCAGCGTCCAGGCGCTGCGACCAGCGATACTCCGCGCCGCGGAAGTCATTGAAGGCAGAGGGATCGTGCACGTCGGCGACCCAGTCGCGCAGGAACGCCGCGTTCTCGATCTCCGTGTCGGCCATCGGACCCATCTGCGTGAGGTCGGCGCCACTGTTGGCATAGACGACGTCCAACTCCTGACGCAAGTCGGTTCGACGCCAATGTGGCACGTGCCAGAACGCGGCCACGGTGCCGCCTGGGCGCAGCGCCTCTGAAACGCGTTGCCACCGCACCACGGGCGTGAGCCAGTGCCATGAGGTGGCCGCGAACACGAGGTCATAGGCGCCGGGCTGGATCACAGCTGACTCCAGGTCCGCGGTCTCAACGGTCACGTCCAGGTCGGTTCCGTCGAACCGCTCCCGGATCAGATCGGCCATCGCAGGCCCCGGCTCGACCGCATGCACGCCAATCCCCCGCCAGGCGAACTGGAGCGTCGCCTGGCCGGTCCCGGCGCCGATCTCAAGCGCGCGCGCACCCTCGTGCACGCCCGCATAGGTCAGCACCGTGTGGATCAACTGCTCCGGATAGGCAGGGCGCGCGTCGTCGTATTGGAGGGCAACGGCGTCAAAGGTCGTCCGGCGGTCTGTGAAGTCGGCTGTGCTCATCGGGCTCCTCTCTGTGCCCGATTAGTCGGCAGCTCTGTCAGAACCTGAACCGCCACGGGCGCACGGTGAGGCCGCGCCTAGCGGATCCAACGGTCCAGCACCATCAGCGTCTTGGTGCCGGTGACGCGGCCGGTTCGCCGCAGCCGGTTGACGACCGTCTTGAGATTCTCCACGTCGCTGACCCTGATGCGCAGCAGTGCGTCCGGGTCTCCGGCCATGGTGAAGACCTCCCGGATCTCAGGGATCTGCTCAACGACCGCAAGGATCTCATCGATGTCAGCGTCACCGGCAAAGCGCAGTTCGGTGAATGCCTCGATCGACGGGCCGATTCGGGCGTGATCGAGCGCCACCGTGTAGCCGGTGATCACGCCCAGCCGTTCGAGCCGGTCGATGCGGCGCTTGACCGGTGCTGGTGAGAGGCTCACCCGCCCGGCAATGTCAGTGATGGTCCGGCGCGCATCCTCGCGCAGCAGGGCGATGATCTGCTGGTCCAGCTCGTCCAGTTCAACGTGCGCCGACACCAGCCATCACCTTAGCCGCAGATCTCGCTCTCCGCGCAAGAATTCTTATGCCTGTCGCCATCACAGCGCATGTTTCTTGCGCAGCAGCACGGATCCGTGCGTGCTGGTTGCGATCCTCAACCCCGTGCACTTTCCTTGTGACATCTGCAACCAGACGGAGGAGGCGGGTGACGTGGCGTCCGTAGCCGGTTCAACGGATCATTGGCAAGGTGAGCAACTGGTGCTCTGTCGCGACGATGCGCGGGGCCTGCGGGCAGTGATCGCGATCAACGACACGACCCTGGGTCCGGGTCTTGGCGGAGTGCGCTGCGTTCGCTACCCGAGCGACACGGCCGCGATCTCAGAGGCGCAGCGACTGGCGGCTGCGATGACGCTCAAGAACGCGTTTGCCGGGCTGCCCTTCGGCGGCGCCAAGTCGGTGATCATCGCTCCCGAACGCGGAGTCGATCGGCGCGGGCTGATGCAGCGCTTTGGGGAGTTCGTGCTCAGAACCGGCGGCGCCTACCTGCCGGGCGTCGACATGGGCACCAGCGTGACGGATCTGCAGACAATGGCCGACAGCGGTGCCGAGGTCTCCTGCAACGCCGAGGACCCTTCGCCATGGACAGCCCTCGGAGTCGCCGCCGCGATCCGGGCCGCGATCGAACATGTGGATCAGCGCGACGGCATCCAGGGCACAAGGGTCCTGATCCAGGGCGCCGGACATGTCGGAGCGGCGCTCGCGCGCGACCTGGCCGCCTCTGGCGCGGAGATCGTGGTGGCCGACATAGACGCGGAGCGCGCCAGCCGGGTGGCCGCCGAGGTCGGCGGCAGCAACGTGGCGCCTGACGCGGTGATCAGCACCGCGTGCGACGTGCTGGCGCCATGCTCGGTGGCGAAGGTGATAGCGGCTGAGACGGTGCCGCAACTCCGGTGCCGGATGTTGATCGGAGCCGCCAACGACACCCTCGCCGATGACGGTTGCGCAACCCTGCTGGCGCGGCGCGGGATCACCTACGTTCCCGATTTTGTCTCCAACGCAGGTGGCGTCATCCACATTCATGCACTCCGTGCGGAGCACACGGAGAAGCGCCTGCGCAGCGACGTCCTGCAGATCGGGAGCCGCACGCGTGAGGTGCTGGAGACGGCCGCCGGGAGTGATCACACGCCGCTGCAGATCGCCGTCGAGCGTGTGCGCCGGATCCTCGCAGACGCCCGCGTCGCTGCAGACGGCGCGCGAAGCAGCGGCGCCGCGCGCCGTGACGATGCCCGGACCCTCAGCGCAGCATGAGCGTCGCCACGCCACTGCGGGAGTACACGCTGGAGGATCGCTACACCGCGAACTCCGGACCGATCCTGCTCGACGGCATGCAGGCCCTGGTCAGGCTGATGCTGGATGTGCGCACGCTCGATCAGCGCCGCGGCCACAACACCGGCGTGTTCGTCAGCGGCTATCCGGGGTCACCGGTCGGCGGCCTGGATCTGGAGCTGCAGAGAGCCGCCCGGCATCTGGAGGCGGCGGGGATCGTTTTCCGGCCCGGTCTCAACGAGGAACTCGCGGCGACCGCTGTCGCCGGAACCCAGCTGCTGGGCGAGCTGCCAGGAGCAACCCGCGAGGGGGTGACCGGCTTCTGGTACGGCAAGACACCTGGGCTCGATCGCGCCAGCGACGCGATCCGGCACGCCAACCTCTCCGGCACCGCCCCGCTGGGCGGTGCCGTCGCGCTGATCGGTGACGACCCACTGGCCAAATCCTCAACCGTGCCGGGTTCGAGCGAGCAGACCTGCCGGGCGCTGTCGGTGCCGGTGCTCGCACCCGGCACGATCGCGGAGCTCCTGGCGCTCGGCCTACAAGCCGTCGAGCTCTCCCGCTACGCGGGGGTGTGGGCGGGGTTGAAGATCGTCACCGACCTTGCCGACTCCTCGGGCATGGCTGAGGCGGGGGCGTCGCTTCAGTCGCTTCCGGAACTCACGCCACGCACGCCGCATTCGCCGCCGGTGCTGCTGGCGCCCAGCAACCTTCAGGCCGAGCGAGACCTCTTCCAGGTACGGCTGGAGCGAGCCAGAGAGTACGCGGTGACGGCGCAGCTGAACCGAGTGGTGTTCGAGCCGCAGCGGCCTCGGCTGGCCCTGTTCGGTGTGGGCATCACGCAGCAGGCCGTGCTGCGCGCGCTGGCGGACCTCGGCTTCGACCGTGACGAGTGGGAGGCGCTGGGTCTGCGGTTGGTGCAGATCTCCATGCCCTGGCCGCTGGACGAGCGGCAGCTGCGTGAGTTCGCGGCGGGTGTCGACACGCTGCTCGTGGCGGAGGACAAGCTGCCGTTTGTCGAGACCCAGCTCAAGGAGGCGCTCTACCGTGTGCCGGGCGCGCCGTTGGTGCTGGGGCGCCACGATGCTTCGGGTCGTGAGCTGATCGCCGCCGGAGGTGCCGTGTCGGCCGACGATGTCGCGCGCGCCCTGGCGAGACTGCTGTCCAGCGAAGCGATCCCCGAGGCGCTCGGTGCCCGCCTGAGCGCGGCGCTGGAGGATCACTCCCATCCACTTGACCGACTGGTCGTGGAGCCGGCCCGTACCCCGTACTTCTGTTCCGGCTGTCCACACAACAGCTCCACGCGCGTCGGCGCCGAGCAGCTGATCGGCGTCGGCATCGGCTGTCACACCATGGTCGCGCTCGAGTCGCACGACCGGCGCGGGCACGTGTTGGGGATGCCGCAGATGGGCGGCGAGGGTGCGCAGTGGTTCGGTCTGGCGCCCTTCTCAAGCCAGCAGCACTTCACCCAGAACCTGGGCGACGGGACCTTCCACCACTCGGGTTCCCTGGCGATTCGTGCCGCCGTGGCCGCCGGGGTCAACATCACCTACCGGCTGCTCTACAACGACGCGGTTGCAATGACCGGCGGGCAGCAGCCACAGGGCAAGCTGACGGTGCCACAGATCGTCGCGGAACTGGCGGCCGAGGGCGTGCGGCAGGTCATCATCACCACGCCGGAACCTGATCGCTACCGCGATGTGGCACTCACGCAGCTCGCGTCTGTGCGCCACCGCGACCTGCTGGCTCAGGCGCAGCGCGAACTGGCGTCCGTGCCCGGCGTCACCGTGCTCATCCACGACGATCGCTGCGCCACGGAGAAGCGGCGGATGCGCAAGCGCGGTCTGCTGGAGATGCCGGCGGAGCGGGTTTGGATCAACGAACGCGTCTGCGAGGGCTGTGGTGACTGCGGCGAGAAGTCCTCATGCCTGTCCGTCCAACCGGTGCAGACGCCCTTTGGGCGCAAGACGCAGATCCATCAGAGCTCCTGCAACCTCGACATGAGCTGTGTGAAGGGCGACTGTCCATCCTTTGTGATCGTCAAGCCCGCGCCTGATCGGCATCGCTCGGGCACGCCCGCCGCCGGAGACGCTGCGACTGTCCCAGTCGTACCTGTGGATCTGCCGGAGCCGGTGCTGCGCGTGCCCGCCGACGCCCTCGTCAGGATGCCCGGCGTGGGTGGGACGGGCGTGGTGACAGCCGCCGCGATCCTGCGCACCGCCGCGCACCTGGAGGGTCGCTTCGCCGCGGCCCTGGATCAGACCGGACTGGCTCAGAAGGGCGGGCCGGTGATCTCGGACCTGCGCCTGAGCTCGACCCCGATCAGCGGTCAGATTCGCGCCAGCCACGGCCGCGGCGTTGACGTCCTGCTGGGGTTTGACCTGCTCGGCGCCGTCACTCCACAGACCACCGCCACGCTGAGCGCCGAGCGGACCGTTGCGATCCTGAACGTGGACGTGACGCCGACCGCCACGATGGTCCTGGATGTGAGCGTGGCGGCGCCCGACCGGGAGCGATTGCTCACCCGCGTGCGGCGTCTTACGCGATCTGGGGAACTCCTCGCCCTCCCGGCCGAGGCCCTGTCAGAGCGGCTCTTCGGCAGCCACCTGCAGGCGAACATGCTGCTGATCGGCGCCGCCTATCAGCACGGCTGTCTACCACTGCGCGCCGATGCGATCGAGCGGGCGATCGAGCTCAACGGCGCCTCCACCAGGGCCAACATCGCCGCCTTCCGCTGGGGACGTGCCGCCGTGGCCGCGCCTGAGGTGCTGCCCGATGAGTTCGGGCCGCACCGCGGTGAGAGCGAGGCGGGTACCGAGCCCGCGCTGCGGGAGTTGCTGGAGCGGCTCGAGCGCGAGCTGACGGCGTACCAGGATCGTGCGTACGGGCGAAGGTTCGTCAGTGATGTGCTGACCGTCAGCGCGGCGATCGACGCACGTCTCGGACCCGGGCCCGGAGCTGAGCGTCTGGCCTGCGCCTATGCGCGCGGCCTCCACAAGCTGATGGCCTACAAGGATGAGTACGAGGTCGCGCGGCTGCACCTGGACACGGTCGAGCAGGCGCGCCTGCGGTCCGAGTTTGGCCGTGACGCGACCGTTCAGGTGCTGCTGCATCCGCCGCTGCTGAGAGCGCTGGGCATGAAGCGCAAGCTGCGCCTGGGTCGGTCTGCCGTGCCGCTGTTCTCGGCGCTGCGCGCCGGGCGCCGTCTGCGCGGGGGGCCCCTTGACCCGTTCGGGCGGACCGAGGTACGGCGGCTCGAGCGAGCGCTGATCGGCGAGTACCGCCAGGTCGTCGCCGATGCCATGAAGGATCTGACGCCCCTGAACACGAGCGTCGTACAGGAGCTCCTTGAGCTGCCCGACCTGGTGCGCGGCTACGAGCAGATCAAGCTGGCCGGAGTCGAGCGGATGCGTGCGCGTGCCGTGGAGCTGAAGCGACAGCTTGAGGTCGCGACGCCTGTTCGCGAACCGGAGCTGACGGCAGCATCATGAGCGCGCCCACTCCCTGCCGCCGTCGTGTGTCACCCAAAGAGCGGCACCACCGCTGAACGGAGCCTGCGCGATGGCCCAGCCATCCGTTTGGTTGACGAAGGTGACCTCCGTCGTACCCGCGTCCGAACCGCCGATCCTGGGCCAGGTGCGCCAGCTGCGGCCGCCGTTGAAGGTGGCGGTCAGGGAGCTCCGATCGCCTATGTAGAAGGCGGTCTGCGAATTCAGGGCGTAGAGGCCGTCGAGATAGCCGGAGAGCGGCATTGTGTCGTGGCATCCGGGCCCCGGGACGCACGCTGCGACGATCGTGTGCCAGTCCATGCCGTTTCCCGGCGTGCGCGCCAGGCTCTTGACCTGTGCGCCGGCACCGGGCTCGCTGCCGCACGCCAACCAGGCTGAGCCGTCGGGTGCCACTGAGAGTTCGGCGCCGAAGCCACCCGAAGCGCAGCTCACCTTCGTCACCTGCCAGGTGCCGGCGCGTGGGTTGAGCCTTTCGACCAGAACTCTCGGGGGAATCGGCCCGGTTGCCGAGACTGGGCGCTCAGGCAGCGCGAGCATCAGCGTTCCATCGGGAGCCGCGGCCATCAGACTGGAGCTGCCGTGTTCCGCCCCAAGCGCCGCGAACGAGGAGATGGTGTGGTCCGGCGGCTGTTCGGGGGCCCTGGTCCAGCTGCGTCCGCCGTCCGTCGTGCAGCTGAGCGTCAGACGGCAGCTCTGGGCTCCCGCATGACAGCTCGTTGTCAGTGCCCAGGTGCTTGCACCGGTACCGGCCAGGGCCGCGGTTCCCCCTGGCAACAGTGCCGTGCTCCAGGTACGTCCACGGTTGGCGCTGACCCTCAGCCCCGGTCCGTAGGCGAACAGCACGCCGCCCTTGTCGAAGCCGAGCGTGCTGAACGCAGCGCCGTTGGCGCAGTTGGTATGAGCGAGCACGGCACCGCGGGCGCCAAAGCTCACGCCGCCATTGCCGGTCGGACGCGTGTACAGGGTGCAGCTGACGCGCCCCGCTCCATCACGTCGCGCGCGCTCGGTCTGAAAGAGCCCCACCCCCTGCGACGGCGAGCTGAACGCGACCCGGATCAGGCTGGTTGTGATCAGGGGTGGCCCCGCCGCGCCCGCCGACGAGACCTCGTTTGAAGGCGCACCTAATGACGCGCCAAAGAGGCCGCCGGTTGCGAGCATCAGATGAAGGACCCGGCGCCGACAGAGCATCCGCAACCTCTCTGGCCGCCGCTTCGAAGATGATGTATGAGGCCCCTGGCGGGCCACCCACGGCGGGTAAGCGGGCGACGGGAATCGAACCCGCCCTAGAAGCTTGGAAGGCTTCGGTGCCACCACAACACTTCGCCCGCGGTGATCAGTACAGCTTAGAGTCTCGCGGCGAGCTGGTGCGTTGTGATTGGCGGTTCGGTGATCCCGGTCCGCCCCTCTCAGCTGAGGCTCCTACAATGTGCCGACCGAAGGGGAGTAGCACAATTGGTAGTGCACCGGTCTCCAAAACCGGGGGTTGCAGGTTCGAGTCCTGTCTCCCCTGCTTCGGAAGTACCTGCAGATGAGTAGTTTTGGCCGAGGGCCCAGACTTCTTCGATTGTGCTCGCAACCATCGGGTACGGTGCTTGGGTGCAACTCAGCGTGTTTGCGCAATGGAACCTCCGGTCCGGAAACCGGCGGTTGCGCCTCTACTGTCGGCAGGTGGCGTCTCCGATCTCGCATCGAAGGAGCGGCATCTCGCATGCTGTTGCAGTCAAGCGCCGCCTCCAGGGCAGGACGGCTGTTAGACGCGCGCGGACTTCGTCGCTGTGGACCTCGCCTTCGGCTCGGTTGAGGTGCCGCGCGCGGTTCCTGATTTGTGGTGGCCGCCGGACCGCTCCGTCTGCTCCCCTACCGCAGAGGCCTCGTGGCTCGCTGACAGGAAGCTCCTTCTGGTCGCATCCGCGCCTCGACCGCCATCACTCACGAGCACCTGCGACCCACCGTCATCAGCCCTAGCCGGTCAGTCAGCTCGCCGCTCGGCGTGAGCCCCTTGGACATCTTCAGACGCAAGTTGTCCAGCCATACACTCCACGCACTCTCTTTGAGTGCTGAAGTTGTCGCAAGTTGTCAGAAGTTGTCCGCGGCCGCGTGGAGAGGGCGGCGGCGCCTCGGCCCGACGGGTACGGGGGCTCTGGGCGCCTTCAGCCATCTGTTGCCAACTTCTGCCATCTCGCCAGCTCCCGTGCGTTTCGAGGGGGAAACGAGGCTGCCCGGACTGTCTTGAGCTTCATTCGGGGTTGGTCTCAAATCCCCCGGATACCGCTGCCTGATGTCCTCGGTGCCGAGGAGGAGATGGCGTTGACATCGCCTGTGCCATGTGCAATTCTACATTGCACTGGCGGACTGAGAGGAGGCGTCTGGTGAAGGCTAAGGCTCGCGTGGCGGGTGGCTCTCGATGACGTGGTCATCGGGAGGGCCGGTGGCAATTGCATCGGCTGCTCCGTCGCGCGTCAAACATCCCCCTGGGCACGTGCCGCTATGTGTTCGAGTCCACGCTCGCACGGTTGGAGCAGAAGCCGGCCGCGAGCTGGGACCTGGGCATCGGGACGAGGCGTCACGACTGCAGGCATCCGCGAATCCTGTCGGGGATCGTTTGAGCGGCGCGTTCTGGTTCGCGTCCGCCGCCGAGATTGAGGCCGGAGCGTTGGCACAACCCGCGTCCGCAATGTACAATGGCACCCATTGGATTGGAGCTTCCGGTGGGCGCAGGTAACTCCCAGCTCTCAAGGAGCGATATGTCCAGCATCGACGAGGAACCCCGCAGAGCGGCCGAGCTCGGCCATCTGCCCGGCGGGCACAGATCGACATCCGCCGGCGCGCCCGGTGGACGGTACCGCAAGGTGAGCCCGCGCCGGCTCCTCATGGCGGCCGCGCTGGCGGCGGTCGCCGGCGTCAGCGCCTGCGGCGCGACCGCCGCGACGGCGACAGCCAAGAAGGCGTCCGCAGCGGCGGCGACCGATAACCCGTACGCGGGCAACATGACCTACTGGTACTGGGCCCAGAGTGACGCGCCCGGAGCCAACAAGTGGATGGCGTCGATGATCGCCAAGTACGAGAAGCTACACCCGAAGGTCCACATCAACCTCGTTCCTCAGGGTGACTCCACGCTCATCGGCGCGTTCACTGCCACCGCAGCGACCAAGAGCGGGCCGGACATTGCCACGCAATGGGCCACACTGCCCACGCTGACCCCCGCGTTCAACGGGGACATCGCGCCGATCTCCGACTATGTCCCCAAGAAGGAGTGGTCCAAATGGATCGGAACCCAGGAGAACATGTGGAACGGCAAGCTCTGGGCGATGCCGCTCTACCTTCTGGGCTCGCCGATGGTGTGGAACAAGCAGATGTTCCGCAAAGCCGGCCTGAACCCCAACAAGCCCCCGACCGACTACGCGCAGTTGCTGAGCGATTGCAAGGCGCTGAGAGCCAAAGGCATCACGCCGATCGTCGCGGGTAACAAGGACGGGTTCATCGGCTCCTCGTTCCTGTCGTGGTCAGGCAAGGGCGACCTCAAGTCGCTGAAGGCCCTCCTGAACGTGCAGATCGGCAAGCAGAGCGCCAGCTCGCAGCTGTCGACCTTCTACAACCAGATGGCCACGCTGGTGAAGGATCGCTGCTTCAACAACGACATTGCGTCGCTCGGCGAGGTCCAGGGTTGGCAGCTGTTCCCCGAGAAGAAGGGCGCGATAACAATGAGCACCGACGGGTTCGCTCTGCAGGCGGCAAAGGTGCTTGGTGACAAGAACGTCGGCGTTGCAGCTCCGCCGAACTTCGGCAACGGACCGCTCAAGAAGTACTACGACACCACGCAGTCCTCAGACGAGTTCATCACGTCCTGGTCGCACCACAAGCGTGAGGCCGCGGCGTTCCTGGTCTGGCTGCACCAGCCGGCGAACCTGTCTGCCTGGTACAAGGACACGCAGGTGTTCCCGGCCGACAAGCGCTTCCCCGTCAGCAACGTCACCAACCCGATTGCGCGTAAGTTGTACAAGCTGGACATCAAGCCGTCCCTCTGGCTCGAGAACTACCTCGCACCTGAGGTCGACTCGAACGGAAGCCAGCCGGCCGGTGAGATGATCACCTCCGGCTCTGGAACGCCGTCACAGGCGATCGCGACGTGGAATAGGGCGATCAGCGAGTGGAAGCTCGCCCACGCCGACGAGTACAAGAAATTCCAGCAGTGGGCACAAGGGTTCTAGAGCCCCCCGCTGCAGGGATCACCGTGAATAGGCGGCGCCAGAGATGGCGCCGCCTATGGCCTTACGGGTTTGCTGGGCCGGCGATCGTCGCGATCGGCTTCACGTTCCTCTACCCGCTGGTGCAGGTCATCCGGTACAGCTTCTACACCGGCTCGGCGGGCGACCAGATCTATGTTGGAACCGCGAACTACTCGTTCGTCTTCAACGACCCGACGTTTCGCATATCGCTGTTCAACAACCTCAAACTGCTCGCCACCGTGCCGGTTATGACAGCCCTGGCGCTGCTCATCGCGCTGATGCTCAACGATCAGATCAGGGGATGGCGGCAGTACCGCGCGATCGTGTTCCTGCCCTTCATCCTGCCGGCAGCGGCCGTGGGCATCACGTTCTCCTTCCTGTTGGAGCGGAACGGGGGCATCAACACGCTGCTCTCTGACGTCGGACTCGGCTTCCTCGCGCAGGACTGGCTCGGCTCCCCGCACTTGGCGACGCCGTCGATCGGAGCCGTGATCATCTGGCAGCAGCTGGGTTTCGGCGTGGTCGTGTTCAGTGCTGCCCTGCTGGGGCTGCCGGCCGAGACCGTGGAGGCGGCCCAGATCGATGGAGCGAGCTGGTGGAAGATCCAGCGCCGGATCGTGATCCCTCAGATACGAGGCATCATCGAGTTCTTCGTTACGCTCGAGGCGATCACCGTGCTCTCGCAGGTGTTCACCTACGTCTACGTGCTCACTGCAGGTGGCCCGGCGGACTCGTCCAGCGTCCTCGAGTACTACATCTGGACCAACGGCTTCGCGCAGGGCTCCACCGGGATCGCCTCAGCGGTGGCGGTGTTGATGCTCGGCATGGCCAGCGTCCTGATCGTGATCTACATGCGGCTGCACACAAGAAACGTGGAGATGTGATGCGACGTCAGGTGAAGATCGGCGGAGTCCTACGCCAGGCTCTGATGCTGGTCATCTGCGCGATCTCGCTGTATCCGATCTGGTTTGCGATCCAGACCGCGCTGAAGACCAGCCGGGCTTACACGCTCAACCCAACGGGCTTTCCAGCCCACCCGACACTGCAGAACATCACCAACGTTCTGTTTCACCTGCCGGTGCCGAGGTGGGCGCTCAATAGTGCGCTCGTCACGCTCGGCTCGGTCGGAATCTCGACCATATTCGCGCTGCTCGCGGGGTATGCGATCGTGTTCGGGGGGGTGCGCGGGATGGGTTTCCTCCTGCGCGTGAACATCGGCCTGATGGTGGTGCCTCCCGTCACCCTGCTCGTCCCTATGTTCGTCCTGATGGTGAACCTCGGGCTGATCAACACGCTTCCCTCGGTGATCATCTTCTACTCGGGCCTGATGGTGCCGTTCTCGGTGTTCTTCTTCGTCAACTTCTTCCGTCAGATCCCGGGGGAGCTGATCGAAGCCGCGACGGTCGACGGCTCGGGGCAGCTCACGACGCTGCGCCGCGTGGTGCTACCGATGTCGTTCGCGGCGACCTTCACGCTGGTGATCGTCAACGCGATCTGGGCATGGACCGAGCTGCTGATCGCGCTCGTGTTCCTCCAGAACGAGGGGAGGCTGACCCTGATGGCCGGTCTGACGCAGTTTCAGGGCCGCTACACCATTGACCAGCCGCTCGTGCTCGCCGCTGTATTGATGGCGATCGTGCCGGTTGTACTCATATATCTGGCCGGCCAGCGGTTCTTCATCCGCGGGCTGACCGCCGGCATTGGAAAGTAGGCAGGGGATGAGCGAGATCAGCATCGTCGGTGTCAGAAAGCAGTTCTCCAACGGCTCCAATGCCCTGGACGACGTCAACCTGCGGATCGAGGACGGTCAGTTCGCAGTGCTCGTGGGGCCATCCGGATGCGGGAAGACCACACTGCTTCGGATCATCGCGGGACTCGAGAAGCCGACCAGCGGGGTCGTGAAGATCGGCGATCAGGACGTCACCCAACTGTCACCGGGCGACCGGGATGTTGCGATGGTCTTCCAGAACTACGCGCTGTACCCGCACATGACCGTGGCCGAGAACATTCGCTTTGGCCTTGAGGTCCGCAAGCTTCCTCGTGACGAGATCACCCGGCGCACGCTCGAGGCGGCCAAGATGCTAGGCCTCAGCGACTACCTGGACCGCAAGCCCAAGCAACTGTCTGGTGGGCAGCGCCAGCGTGTGGCGATGGGCAGAGCGATCGTCCGTCGTCCGCTTGCATTCCTGATGGACGAGCCGCTGTCCAACCTCGACGCGCAGCTGCGTGTGAGCATGCGCGCCGAACTCGCCCGCCTGCGCACGCAGATGCCGACCACGACCGTGTACGTGACCCACGACCAGGTCGAAGCGATGACGCTCGGTGACCAGGTTGCGGTTCTCCGCGACGGAGTGCTTCAGCAGAACGCGAGTCCGGAGGAGCTGTTCGAGCGGCCCGCGAATGTGTTCGTGGCGACGTTCATCGGCTCGCCCTCCATGAACGTCGTACAGGCTACGGTCAGGGGCGGCCAGGTTCGCGCCGGGGAGCTGAGCATCCAGCTGCCGCCGGTGATCGCCGCCCGCGTGGAAGGGCGTGAAGTGATCATGGGCATCCGCCCCGGCGACCTGCTCGACGCTCGCCAAGCCGACCCCGCGCTACCGCGGATAGAGGTCACCTGCGACGTCGTGGAGTACCTCGGTACCGAGGCGAACGTTCTGTTCTCGCTCGACGCGCGCCAGGGCGAAGGTGGCTTTTCGGGTGAGGATGAGGACTCAGAGCACAGCACCGGCCGTGCTCGGCTCACCGCCCGCGTGGGTCGCGCGTCCGGCATCCGCCCCGGTGATCGCGTGCCGCTCGCCGTCGATGTCGAGCGCCTCTACTTCTTCGACGCGCAGACGCACCTGACGATCCGCTCGCCTGGACGGCCAGCGCTCGTATGAATCCGGGGAAGTGCTCGGGCGCCTGAGCGTGCACGGCCCGTCGGCGGATCAGGCGCTCTCGGGGAGCACCTGACCGCCGTCGACCACCAGCGTCTGCCCGGTTATGTAGCCGGCTTCCGGCGCTGCGAGAAACCGGACGGCCCAGCCCACATCCTCCGGGTCGCCGAAGCGACCGAGCGGGATCGCGGCCAGCATCGCGGCCTCGTGCTCCGGACCGAGATCGTCGAAACCCGGCGTACGGATGTTGCCCGGCAGGACCGCGTTGATCGTGATGCCGGCGTCGGCCACCTCCAACGCGCCGCAGCGCATGAACCCGAGCATCGCCGCTTTGGAGGAGCCGTAGTGCGAGTAGCCGCGCTGGCCGACCAGGGAGCCCGTGATGGACGACGTCAGGACGATCCGACCGTAGTTGCGCTCTCGCATCGCTGGTAGGCAGGCCTGCACGGCGAACACCGAACCACGGACGTTGACGGCCATCAGCTCGTCGAACGTGTCAGGACGGAGCTCGTTGAGCGGAACATGCGGATAGATGCCGGCGTTGGCGGCGAGAATGTCGATCCTGCCGAAACGCTCGATCGTGCGAGCCGCGAGCGACCTCAGGTCCTCGTCACTGGTGACATCAACCTTCGCGGTCATCACATGCTCGCCCGTGGGGTCGAGCGTGTTGGCAGCGGCGTCCGCAGCTGTCTGATCCACGTCCGCGAGCACGACGGTGGCGCCCTCCGCCCGCAGGACAGAGGCGATGCCGACGCCGATGCCCTTGGCAGCTCCAGTGATGATCGCGACCTGTCCGTTTAGCAGTTGCATCTGTTCCTCGCTGCGGCTGCCGGCAATCGAGAGCGATGCAGGCCGCCGGTTAGGTTGTTGTGGCCCGCTGGCGCGCTGATCGTGACGATCGCAGTGAGCTTTGGACGTTCGCTGCGACGAGTACCAGGGCTCCGGCTCGCCTCCAGCATGGAGGACTGATGGTATAATGCCACATTGCACACGTGACGTCAAACGTCTTGCGCGCCCAGTAGTCTGTTCGAATGGCAGCCTGATCCTGAGAGTCCGATCATCGCCTCCACCGCCAGCCACATAGTCACGATCAGCGCCGGGAGCCTCCGCGACCAAGTCCGCCGCGCGCTCGAGGCCGCGATGGTGTCGGGGGAGTTGGCTCCAGGTGAGCTCTACTCCGCCCCGGTCTTGGGGGAGCGCTTCGGCGTTTCAGCGACGCCTGTTCGCGAGGCGATGCTCGACCTCGCCAAGGACGGTTTCGTGGCGGCCGAGCGCAACCGCGGCTTCCGGGTGCTCGAGATGACGGATGCCGACCTGGACGAGATTTCAGAGATCAGACTGCTGCTCGAGGTGCCCTCGACGGTCGAGGTGTCCCGCACTATCAGTGAAGAGGCGCTCGATCAGTTGAGCAGGATCGCTGACGAGATCGTGCGTGCTGCCACGGTCGGAGACCTGATCGAGTACCTCGACGTGGATCGGCGCTACCACGTGGAACTCATATCCCAGCTCGGTAACCATCGGCTTACCGAGCTCGTCGACCGGCTGCGCCGGCAAACCCGGCTGCCGGGACTCGATGGTCTCCTCAGCGCCGGGCGTTTGGTCGAGTCAGCCGAAGAGCATCACCTCCTGATCAGCGCGATGCGCGCTCGCGATACCGCTCGCACGAAGAGCCTGATCACGTCGCACATCAGACACACCCGCGGGATCTGGGTGGGGCGCTCAGAGCCTAACCCGGCGTGATCGTCACAGTGCGAGTCGTCGAGTAGAAGTCCAGGGCGGCCTGACCCTGCTCTCTCGGGCCGTGGCTCGAGTCCTTCTCCCCGCCGAACGGGGCGTAGAAGTCGACGCCGGTGCTCGGGGAATTGACCTTCACCAGGCCGGTGTCACAACCGGCTACGGCGTACAGGATGCTGTGCAGGTCCTGGCCGTGGATAGAGGTGACCAGTCCATACGGCACGCTGCGGGTGATCGCCAGCGCCTGCTCGACGTCCTCAGCGTGCAGCAGGAGTGCGAGCGGCCCGAAGGTTTCCTCGCGGGCAAGCGGATCTGTGGGGTCTAGACCGGTCAGGAGTGCCGGTGGCGCGTACCAGCCTTCACCCTCCGGTGCCGGCCCGCTGGCCAGCACCGTTGCACCGCGGGCGACCCCGTCCGCTGCGGCGGACATGACGGAGTCGCGGGCGCTGCTGGTGATCACCGGACCCACGACGCTGGCGGCATCCTCTGGCGCCGCGTCGGGCAGGTTACGGATTGCTGTGACCAGCGCGTCGACGAACTCGACCTGGTCGCCGACCACGACAACCCGCCTGGTGGCGGTGCACTTCTGGCCGGCATAGCCCATGGCGGCTCCCGCGATCATGCGCGCTGTGCTCTCCGGATCGGCGCTGGGCAGCACGATGGCTGCGTTCTGGCCGCCCATCTCACATTGCGCCGGAATCGTGCGCTCCGCTGCGCGCATCGCGACCGACCGTCCGACTGCGCGCGAACCTGTGAACGACACCACGTCGGCACCGGCGATCAATGCCTCGGCCGTCTCGGCGTGCCCGTGCATCACGGTGAACAGTCCTGCCGGCAGCTCCGCTTCGAGCACCTCGCACAGCAGTGCGGCGCACGCGGGCGACTCCGGGGACGGCTTGAGGATGACCGCGTTGCCGGCCGCAAGCGCGGGCGCAGCCTTCCAGGCTGGAATCGCCAGCGGGAAGTTCCAGGGTGTGATCAGCCCGGCGACACCGTGCGGACGTCGCTCGCTATAGAGCAAGCCGGTCAGCGAAGGTGGGTACTGATCGCCGATGGCTGCGAAGCACGACTGTGCGTAGTAGCTGAGGATCGAGATCGTCCGAGCCACCTCGCCCCGAGCCTCGGTGAGCGGCTTGCCGACCTCACGGACGACGAGTGCTGTCGCCTGATCGCTGCGGGCGAGCAGACGTTCCGCGGCGCCGGCCAGAGCCTGCGCTCGCGCCGGTGCCCCTGCGGCCCACCACTCATGCTGGGCGGACCGGGCTCGGGCGAACGCGGCGGGGATGACGGACGCTGGGGTTGTCGGGTATTCGCCGACGATCTCCCCAGGGGCCTGGGGAGAGAGGCTGATGAGGCTCTGGGCGCTCATTGCATACCGCTCGCCAGCGCGGATTCGGTCAGCCGCCGGATCTCCGCCTCCTGTTGATCGGACAGGCGCACGCGCGGAGGCCGTGTCGGCCCTCCGCGGAGGCCGACGATGTCCATGGAGAGCTTGATCGCCTGGACGAACTCCGTCCGCGAGTCCCACCGCAGAAGCGGATGCAGAGCGCTGTAGAGCGGCATGGCGGTGTCGAGGTCCAGGGAGATTGCGGCGTGGTATAGAGCGATGCAAGATCGAGGGAATGCGCTCGTGTAGCCCGAGACCCACCCCTTGGCGCCTGCCAGCGCCACCTCGAGGACGGTGTCGTCCGAGCCGATCAGCACGTCGAGTCCGGGCGACAGTTCGCGGATCGCGTACGCGCGGCGAGGGTCGCCGGCGAACTCCTTGACGCCCACGATCAGGCCGTCGCCGTGGAGGTTCGCCAGCAGCTCAGGGGTCAGATCGACCTTGGTGTCCAGCGGGTTGTTGTAGGCGATGACCGGGAGGCCAACGGCGGCGATCGCCCGGTAGTGGTCCAAGACACTGCGAACGTCCGCCCTGTAGGCGTTGGGTGGTAGCGCCATCACCGCGGGGGCTCCGAGTTCCGCAGCCTGTTCGGTCCAGCGCACCGCCTCACGAGCGCCATAGGCGCCAACGGCGGGGATCACCGCAAAGCCAGGAGGCGCGGCCGACACGGCGGTCGAGATCAACCGTGCGCGCTCACCCTCGGTAAGGGTCTGATACTCGCCCAGCGACCCGTTCGGCGTGATGCCGTCGCAGCCCGCCTCCGCGAGCCAGGCGACGTGACCTGCGTACGCGTCGTAGTCCACATTCAATTCGGCATCGAGGCTCAGCGGGTTTGCCACCAGAACTCCATGCCATGGTTGCCTATCGGTCATCGTTCCCTCCTAACGGTCGCGGTCGCTCGGGAGGAGCGAACGGTGAATCGAGCAAGTGCCGGTGTGCAGTGGGTTTGAGACCTGCGCGACGCCGCAATGGGCTCCGATGCCCATGATGATCGCGGCCTCATCGCCGGTCAGCCGCCAGTCGTCTTCCAGCCACGCCTTCAGCGCGCGAAAGGCCTGGCGGCAGGCTTCGGTCAATGAGAGCGCTGAGACGATCGTTCCCACGATCTCGTTGGTCCGGATCCGCGGTGTCGTCATCGAGCGTGGTCTGGGCACCGGTGTTGCGGTGGCCACGATCCTCAGTCCGACCTCAGGCGCGGAGACAACCTCGCCGGCTCCAATCGCTGCCTTTCCATCGCCGAAGTACAGGCAGGCGCCGTCCACCTCGACCGGCAGCGTGACGGTGGTCCCGGCTGTGATCTCCTGCACGTCGAGGTTGCCGCCGTAGTCACCCTCGCGCCGGCTCAGCACGGTCTCGCGCCCCGGCGCGGTGGCCAGGCAGCCGATCAGCGGACGCGCTGGCACGGTCCAGCCCTCGGCGATCCGTATCGAGCTGTCCTGAACCGGCACGAGCACCACGTGGTCCTCCTCTCCCCACCAGTCCTGCGGTGAGCTCGAGGTGCAGCGACTGACCACTATGTGGCCAGGCGTGGTGACGTCGAGTTCCATGATCGCGATGTCAACCGCCTGGCCGGGCCGTGCGCCGCTGACGGCGATGGGTCCCGTCACGCCATTCAGGTTCTCGTCTACCCAGGCGATGTTCTCAGCCGTGTAACCGCTGGGATCGCTGAACCTGCCCGTGAAGCAGTCCGCGGTGAGAACCGTGAACGGCTCGCCCGGAGCCACCTCCCCGATGATCGGGTGCTCCGGGCTGTAGGTGTACTTGATCTCGTCGGGTCCGAAGGTCTGCATCAGCGGCGGGCGACGTGCAGTTCGTCGGGCAGCGGCGAGACGGGTGTGACCGGTCCGTAACCCTCGAACTCTCCGTAGCGCTTGTAGATATCGCCGTAGAAGCTGAGCGCGTCGCGATCGAGCTCGACCCCCAGGCCTGGTCCCGTCGGGACGCGGATCGCTCCATCCTCGAACGTGATCTTCTCGGCGCAGAGGTCGTGGGTCAGGAAGGTCAGGAACTGCTGGTGCCCGAGCTGCGGTGAGGGCAACGTCCCGAGCACGTGGGATGTGGCGATGGTGGTGATTCCGAGGTCGGCAAAGGCGTGCTTGCAGATCGGGATGCCGGCTGTCTGGCACATCGTCGCCGCGTTGTGGAACGGGACGAGGCCACCGAGTTGGTGGGGGTCTGTGACGACCACGTCGGCGGCGTGAGCCGCGAGCACCTGCGGAACCTGGGCGGGTAGCCAGGCCGATTGGTTGGCACCGATTCGGACGCGGCAGTTGGATTTCAGGTCGGCCAGTCCGGCGATGTCATGCATGTCGATGGGCTGCTCAACGAACTCGACGCCAACGTCCTCGAATCGCCACAGGGCGTCCCGGGCCTCGAAGACGGACCAGGCCTCGTTGGCGTCCACCCGTACCGCGACGGCATCGCCAACCTCGTCCTTGATCGCGCGGGCGAGCACGATGTCGTTGTCGAGGTCGAACCCGATCTTGATGTAGACGGTCTTGAATCCCCGCTCGGCGCCCTCGGCTGCCTGGCGGCGTGCGGTCGCCGGCGTGCGGTCGTCAACGCCGATGAACCAGTAGAAAGGGACGCGCTCGGTGTCCAGACCCCCGAAGAACTGATGGACCGGGCAGCCGTGCGCCTTGCCGCAGATGTCCCACAAGGCCATCTCGATGCCTGCGGCTGCTCCATTGCCCAGATACGGGTAGTGATGCCAGCCGCGATCGGAGGCACGGGCGAGGAACTGGGTTATCCGCATCGGGTCCTCGCCAACGATCCAGGGAACTGTCGCCTCGATCGCGTCCAGCACAAGCTTGATCAGCGGGCTCCCGGGGACCTCGCCGATTCCGCTGATTCCGGCGTCCGTGTGGACTTCAACCAGTGCATTGGTGAGTCCCCACATACGACCGAACCGCCAGGTTTCTGGATGCGTGAACGGGACCGAGACCGTATGTACGTCGACGCCCGTGACTTTCATATGACTCCTCCAACGATTGTGGTGCCATGGTACATGCTACTTGTTGGCGACGTGGATCGGAAAAATGTCGGGGCGAGAGGCATCGCAGCCAGGTACACGAGAACTCCCGTGGCGCGGGCGACGGTAAGCTCCGCAGCGAGATGCTCCGCAGGGCGGCGCCGACCAGGCCACACTGATCGCGGCGGCAGTGCGCGAGCATGTATCTGACGAAGTGAAGCGCCCGGTTGGCCCGGCGGTCGCCGCCGTAGTTGAGGCGGTGATGGGTCCGCTTCGGGATGTTCTTCCCCCACGAGGTCGTAGGCCCCCGCACCAAACTGCATCGCGCCGGCCACCTGAGCGGCAGACCCCCGCAGACACGAAAGCGCAACTGACCCCAACGGTCCAAGAACACCTGCTCATCGCGCGATCCAGGTAAGCGTTCAGTTGGTCGGGGGGACATAACGACGCTTTGTCGAATTTTGGGGTGTGGACCGGGGTGAGGCGGAGGCGATCTATGACGCGGGGCGTGAGGCCGTGGTCGAGGTGCTGTTGCGGATGGATCGTCAGATCCAGCAGCTGACCTCGCGGGTGGAGAGGCTTGAGCGGGAGCTGCGCAAGGATTCGCGGAACTCGTCGCAGCCGCCGAGTCAGGATCAGCCGAGGCGGAAGAATCGGCCGCCGCGGCCGAAGGGGCGCTCTGGCAAGAAGCAGGGTGCTCAGCCCGGTCATGAGGGGCACGGGCGGGAGTTGTTACCGACGATGGCTGTCGATGAGGTGGTCGTGCACTGGCCGGCACAGTGCGGGTGTGGGCACGCGTTCTCGGAGGCTGAACGGGTGGGGGTCGGCGAGCCGTTCCGTCATCAGGTCGAGGAGCTGCCGGAGATCGCGACGATCGTGATCGAGCACCAGGCTCCGCGTGTTTGCTGCCCGGAGTGTGGTGCCAAGCAGCGCGCGAGGTTGCCGGCCGAGATTGCCGCCAGCGCGTTCGGGCCGCGGTTCCAGGCGGCGGTCGTGACTCTTTCGGTGCGCAACCGAGTCTCGCGGCGTGATGTTGTGGAACTGTTCGAGCAGCTGTTTCGCGCTCGGATCTCGACGGGCGCGGTCGACGCGATTCTCGCTCGTGCCGGGGATGCGCTCGAGGATCCCTTCGATGATCTGCTCGCGCGTGTCCGGCGCGCGAAGGCGATGAATATGGACGAGACCGGCTGGCGGCTGCAAGGCACCAAGCGAACCTTGTGGGGCGCGTTCACCGACCGGCACGCAGTCCTGCGAATTCGGCCGGACCGTCACGAAGATCACGCCCGCGAGCTACTGGCCGACAGCACCGCGATCGTGACCTCCGATCGCTGGTGGGCGTATAACCACCTCCCGCTACGCCGCCGTCAGGTGTGCTGGGCGCATCTGCGCCGTGACTTCCAAGCGCACGCCGAAGGTCTCGCTGCCGAGAAGGAGTTCGGCGAGCACGGCCTGCAGATCTGCGAGGAGCTCTTCTGGTCCTGGGAGATCTACCAGCACACCGGCGAACGCCAGGAACTCAAGCGCCGGATCCGGCTGCTGCGACGCGAACTGAAGCCGATCCTGCGCAAGTACTCGGGCAAGGCGCCACGCTACAGGTACACCCGCGGGATGGCGAAGAACCTGCTGAAGGTCTGGCCCGCGCTGTGGACCTTCGCCGAGAAGCCAGCTGTGGAGCCAACCAACAACAACGCCGAACGCGCACTCCGAGGCGCGGTGATCTACGGCAAGCTCTCGCTCGGCAGCCAATCCGAAGACGGCGAGACCCGGATCGCACGGCTGCTCTCAGCCCACACCACCTGCCGCCTCCAAGGCCGAAGCCTCTTCGACTACCTCGCCGAAGTCCTCGCCCACCACGCCCGCGGCGCTCCCGTCCCGCTCCTCGCCTGAGTCAGCACGACGCCGCCCCGACCAACTGAACGCTTACCGATCCAGGTGTCGCTCCGCAGGCGACTTACGCCCACGTCGCGCGCACTGCGACGAACCATCTCCCGTCAAAGAGGACCTCGGCTCCGTCGAACTCTTTGGACAACTGGGGGCCAGTGAGATAGCGCTTGAAGACTCGATGTTCTGAGCCATCGTTGAGAACTCGCGTCTGCCACTGCTCAGCCGGGACCCCCGGCCGCATCGCGGAGTCGATGACCACAAGCTCGCCGGCCACGCGTCTTGCCTCAGCCAGGAACGCTGCGCGCTCATCATCGGGAAGATGACCGTAGAAGTGCCCGGTCAGGACGCGATCGAACGCCGCGTCGGCGAACGGCAGGCTGAGGGCGTCGCCGACGATCGCGATCCCCTCGGGCAGTCGCGATTGCGTCAGGGACACCATCGCGCGACTCTGGTCGATGCCGACAACAAGGCCGTGAAGATGACGAGTCAGGAAGCCGCTCCCGCACGCGACGTCCAGTGTGCGACCTACAGGCAGATCACCGACGAGGCGGACGACCTGGTCGACCTCCTCATGCCAGCCAGGGCGATCCCGTGCGGCGAAGTGACCCTCGCCGAGATACCACTCGTCGTACTCAGCGGCACGCTGCTCGTAGTACTCGCCGGTCGCGTCATCGCGCGCGAACGCTGGCGGCTGCTCGACCACGCGCACGAGTATCCCAAACACCCGCATCGACCAGTTGCAGTGCCAGCGGCACCGCCCGCTGGCACAAATACCGCGCAAAGGGTTGATTCGGGGCGGGGCTCGAGATACCCCCGCAGGCACGGATGCGGGACTCGCCTTCCGGGCTCCGTTTGGCTGCTCCACCTGTCCCTTAACGTATACCCATATCGGCATGTAATGTGCTGCCATGCCCCGAGCAACGACCACCTCTGACGCGTTCAACGCCGTGGCCGAGCCACGGCGGCGGCAGATCGTCGAGTTGCTCGCCGACGGCGAGCGGCGGGTGGGAGACCTTGTGCGTGAGCTGGGGCTCGGTCAGCCGCAGGTGTCAAAGCACCTGCGAGTGCTCAGGGAAGTTGGGCTGGTCGATGTGCGCGATCAAGGGCGGCAGCGGCTCTACCGCCTCAACGGTCATGCGCTCAAGCCGATCCACGACTGGGTCAAGGGTTACGAGCGGCTCTGGTCCGAGCGGTTTGAGCTGCTGGATGACGTCCTGAAAGACCTCAACAAGGAGAAACACCAATGACAGCGGCGACGAGCGGCACGGCGAAAGTGACCCTTCCATCCGTATACCAGATCCTGATCGAGCGTGAGTTCGCGGCGCCGGCCTCGATGGTCTGGCGCGCGATCACCGAACCGGAGTTGGTGAGGCAGTGGTGGCACGCCAACCGCGGGGAGATCACCACGTGTGAGATAGACCTGCGAGTCGGCGGTAGCTGGCGCTACGCAATGCGTCCCTTCAGCGGGGAGGAATTCGCCTTCTACGGCGAGTTCTTGGAGATCGTTCCAAACGAGAAGATCATCCAAACGGAGACATTCGAGCCATTCCCCGACGCAACGGCGACGAACACCACCACCCTGACCGAGCGCCACGGCACAACACGGCTGCGCACACTCGTACAGCACCAGACCGCTCAGGCGCGAGACATGCACATCAACTCAGGGATGGAACCCGGGCCGCAGGACGCGTTCGACCTCCTCGAGCAAACGGCGATCTCAATCGCCTGAACCCCGTTCCCAGCCGTACCGCCCCGCGACAAGACCCAGCGCGAACGCGGCTGCGGGTCGCGTACCCACCGACCCGCAACCCCGGTTTCGCCACCACTGGGACCGGCAGCTCCGGCCGCTGCACCGGCGGGGCAAGCGTCCCCGCTGGCCGCGCAAAGCTGGTCGGGCGCTAGACATCACAGCATCCTTGTCGCGAGCAGAACCGGTTGTGGGCGACATGATTAGCTGGAGGGAGGCATGGCAGACGGGTGAACGGGGCGCGACCGGAGAACTGGCCGTACTCCGGTTTGGCTAGTGCGGCGATCGGGACTGCTCCCAGTTGTAACTTCGCGGGGCGATGTCACAAATGTGCCCTGTGTCGGGAATAGGAAGTGATGCGGACAGCTGCGGATGATGAGCCTGGTCGCTTGCTTGCTCGGACCGCACGCGGTGATATGGAAGCGTTTGGGCTGTTCTACGACATCTTTGAGCGCGATCTGTTGCGGTTCTTCGTGCGCAGGACGGGCAGGGGTGATCTCGCAGCGGATCTGACCGCCGAAACGTTCGCGGCGGCGCTTGATTCTGCTGCGGCGTACCGCCCGGATGCGGGAGTTGCGCGAGCGTGGTTGTTCGGCATTGCGCGGCACGTGCTGCATGACATGTGGGAGCGCGGTCGCGTTGATGACGAGGCGCGGAGGCGACTTGGCCAGGAAGTGTTGGTGCTGACCGACGCGACTGTGGAAGAAATCGAGCGGCTGATCGACGAGCACGGCGATTTGACCCACGCACTTGAGGATCTGCCGGTCGATCAGCGGGAGGCGGTTCGCGGCCGCGTGTTAGAGGACCGCAGCTATCGAGAGTTGGCGGTGTCGCTGCAATGCTCACAGAGCGTCGTGCGGCAGCGCGTGAGTCGAGGCCTTCGTGGCCTTCGAGAACGACTGGAGCGGAGCCTATGAGTCTGCTGCCGCAGCTAAGAGAAGACCTTGTCCGCGCCGGCGCGCGGCGTTATCAGCCAGAACCCGAACTCCGGCTTAGCACGACCGAGCGCCGCGTGCGGCTGCGCCGGGCGCATCCGCGCCACCGGTTAGCGCTCGGCGCTGGCGTCGCCGCCGCGATGGGACTCGCCATCACGGGGCTGGTCGGCTTCCAAGGCGGCGGCTTCGCGCCGACGTCTGCGATCGCGGCGATGGATGGGCTCGCCCGGGTAGCCGCCGCTCAGGATTGGCCGGGGGTCCCGCGTGCCGGCCAGTACTTCTACACAGAGTCGACCGACTTCTCGCATTGGTATGTCACCCGCGATTCCTATGGCAGCTTCGAGCTCCGCGACTACCCGCTCGCGAGCGCCCCGAGGTGCACGGTGGACACAATGACCCGCGTGCAGGACTGGGTCGCTCACGACGGGTCTGCAGCCCAGACGACGACTCAATACGCCCAGCGGTTCACTTCCGCGGCCGACAAAGCCAACTGTGCGGCGATTCACGTCAACGACCCGCGCATAGGCAATCCGCACGTGCCGAACTCGCTCGCGGAGACCGACCGGCCTCACACTGAGTTCTACCCCGCCGTCCCCGCCAACGCCTACATCCCTGGCATCGGAGAGCTCCCCTTCACAGGCAACTACTGGAAGACACTCTCAAGCAACCCGGCGACCCTGCTACGACAGCTCCAAAAGCAGGACCATGGCCTCGTCACGGACAACACACCAGCTGGGGAGTTCAACGCCATCGGCGACTTCTTGAGCGAGAGTGACGCACCACCGTCCGTCCTCAGCAACGTCTTCAAGGCCGCAAAGTTGATACCCGGCATCAAGCTGCTGGGAACGCGGACCGACCCGACCGGCCAAACCGGCATCGCGGTAGAGATGAACCACATCTTCGGGAACGAACGCTACGACTCGGTGGTCGGAGAAGAGTTGATCCTCGACCCGAAGACGGCCCGGCTGCTCGCCCAGGAATTCTTCGACAACACCACCAGCACAGTGGTCGGCTGGCAGTCCTACAAGCAGCCGAAGCTCGTCGACCACGCGCCCACAGACAAGAGCGGACTGAGCGGTTTTGGGTAGAACGGAATCACGACGCCTGCCGTAACTACGAGCCCGTGACAGTCAGAGGTGATCGCTACAGCCAGCCTCTCTGCCGAGACAGCGCCTTTCCCGGGCTCGAGCGGGAGGAATGTGGTTTCGCCAGGACCCGGCGGCGCTTGTGCGCCCGACCCGCAGCCGGGCGCACAAGCCGCAGGCCGCGCATTCCACGTGTTTCGGTGCGCGGCGGGAGATGCCAGTCGGAGCGGAAGAGCGGGTGCGGCTGGAGTTGCCTTTGCGTGGCCGTGCGGTCACTTGCCGCTTGGTCGAGGCGAAGGCGACTATCGACGTTTTGCCCGCAATACGCGATACATACGTCGATAGTCCGCAGTTGGCGCCGACGCCCAAGGACACCCTCTTAGCCACATGAACGCAACCCGCGAAACCCAGGGCGCTCGCTTGTGGGGCGAGATCCTCTTGCCGAGGTGAATGCGGGTGCTGGTCTGATGATGGGACGTGGCGTTGGGGTCGCTCGGCGCGCTTTCCTGCCGACTGCCAGCGGCGGTGGCCGGGTTTGGGTGGTTAGTGGGCGTGGGTGGCTGCGGCGATCGCGAAGGTTGCGAACCAGGCGATCGCGCTCACATAGAACCCGCGTTCGATAGCGCCGAACCAGCGCCCTAAGGCTGCAAGCCGGCGTGTGAGTGCCATGGCGATCAAGCAGGCAAGCATCAGCCATCCGAGCGCTCGGGAGGTGCCGGCGAGGGTGTGCCAGGCGCCGGGCTGTGAGAGGGCGCCGGCGAGTCTGAACGCGGCTGCCGTCGCGCTTCCGAATGCCGCGATCGCGAGCAGTGCGTGGATGCCCCCGGTCTGGGTGTGTGGGGTGCCGGGCCGGTCCATCGGGAACCAGCTGATCGCGGCGCGGGCCGCGGCGAACACGATGAGCATCGCGATCGTGGCGCTGCCGCGGTCGTGCAGCGCCTGAGAGACCGCTAGGGCCAGCGCGAGACCAGCTGCGGAGAACGCGAGCGTCGCGGCGCGGTAGCCCGCCTTGTATGGCGTGATTCCGTACTGGCTGACGGCGTTGCGCAGTGGCGAGAGGCCCGTCGGCGCGATGTGCAGATACCCCAGGCTGCCGATGGTTGCCAGCAGCGCGGCGAGTGAGATCACGCCGGCAGCGGTCACTGGTCCCCGCCGAGGACTGGGATCAGGAGGCCGCAACCACGGTCTGTGGCCGGGCGGCGGCAGCCACGAGCCGCCCTTTGCAGAAATATGCAACTTGGTTGCATATAGTTAGTATCTGTCGCAGTGACCGGGAAGTCAAGCGCGCCATATCTGTTCGGTGATCTGCTCGCGCTCGCACGGCAAAGCTGGGTCGCACAGATGGCATCACGGCTCGAGCAACGCGGCTACCGCGACTATCGCCGCAGCGACGCCGCCGCGATGCGGTTGCTACGAGGTAACGGCATGTCAATTGGTCAACTCGGGGCGGCACTCGGGATCACGCGCCAGGCCGCCCGTAAGCTGACCGACGGGCTCGAGCGCCGCGGCTATGTCCGGATCGACCAGGATGGCCTCGACTCCCGGAGGCGGAACATCCATCTGACGCCTGAGGGTGAGGCCTATGCCCGTGCCGTGGTCGACGTGATCCACGCGCTCAACCACGAACTCGCCGAACGCGTCGAGCAAGGCCAACTCCTCGCGGCAGATGCCGTGTTGCGCGCTGCGCTCGATGACAAGTCACGAGCGCTGGCTGACCAACGGCTTACCCGACCGCGCACCCACGCGAGGTCGAGCTCGAATGGCAGGCGCGGCTCGGGCGAGACCGATTCGTCCAGTTGAAAGAATTCCTCCTCGAACTCGACCAGCCCGGCCAGAGCCAACCTCGGGTCGCGGCCGGGGCCCGTCCTCCCAATCGAGATAACTTCATGCCACCGCACCACAGCCTCACCAGCACTCCGCCATATGCGCGAGACACCTCTTGCGTGAGCGACGCAGGTTCCGACTCGTAATCCAGATCGTGGCGTTTGCGCTGGTCATGCCGTTGCACGCTCACAACCGTGATGGGCCCAACCGGCGGCGATTGGTCGCCGTAGTCCGCCGCTCACACGACAGGCAGCTTCCGCGCAAACGCGTTCACCTGTGCAGTTTCTGGCGGTCGCTGGAAGGATCAGTCGGCCCTATCCCAACCGTCCTCTCCGTGTGACCACGGGACCGCCGCGTCGCGCACGAAGATCAGGCCCTCAGGGTCGAAACCGTCGGTCCATACGCCGACCTTGTTGCTGTCCGGGTAGATGGAGACAGCGGGCCCCCTGTTGACGGAGAACATCAGCACTCGCGCCGGAGTGTCTCCATGGTTCATGAGCTTGTGCGCACCTGCCGGTCCTGCCGGAAACCGCGCCAGCGCGCCCGTGTCGAGCACGCGTTCTCCTCCAGGAGTCCGCACCGCGATCGGACCAGCGACCACCAGCAGCCACTCATCCACGAACTCGTAGTGATAAGGACAGGAGCTCCGGCCTTGCTCGATCTCATAGAGAAACGAACTCAACTCGGCTGAGCCTGCCGCACCGGCGACATCGGCCCGGCCGTCGATCGCATCCTGAAACACGTTCATGGCCTCAACCATTCCGACCTCCCTCGTTGCCTCATATCCGAGCACATCCTCCCAGGCCCGAGGGTGGGCGTTCACGGCGTGAACGCGACTGACGGTCGAGCGCAGCGCCTGCTCGAGGACTCTGACGGCTTCATGGCGAGCGCACGCCTGGCCCTTCAGCGAAACAGACACCGAGCCAAGCCGTAACACGAGCCCAACTTCGGGACGCAACCATGATCCCTGTGCGGTACGCCTGTCCGCACGACCAACGGAAATTGACTACCCCCTCCAGGAGCAGGTGCGCGACGATGACCGATCCAGGACAAGCTCCGAGCCTGCTCGGCCGCCGTGAGTTCCTGACGCGATCACTGAAGGCCGGCGTCGGGATCGGCATCGGCTCAGTAGCTCTCGGCCGCGCTTCAGCGGCCGCCGGGAGCCCGATCGGCCGTCATTCGGCGCACATCGCCAGAGCCGGCATGGTTTCCAGCGAGCCGCTGGCGCCAACCGACGCGGTCAGCTTCGTCACGCGCCCCGATCTGACCCCGGTCGGGGTTGCAGTTCGCTCCTCAGTGGCTCGCACCGCCTCCGCGGGATCCGGCAAGTACGTCTTCTGCGCCCCCAAGTCACCGCATTTCGCGAGTCCGGCGGGAAGCGGCGCCGTCTCAAACGCCCCGTTCCCCACCGGCGCGGCCCCGGGGCTGATGATTCTCGACACGTCGGGGGAGCTCGTGTGGTTCAAACCGATGCCCGGCCCCACGGAGATACCGTTCAACTTTCGCGTGCAGCGTTACCGCGGCCGCCCTGTCCTAACCTGGTTTCAGGGAGAGGTGCACAATGGCCACGGCGACGGCCACTATGTGCTGGCCGACAGCACCTACACGCCGTTTGCGCAGGTGCACTCGACGGAATATCCCTGCGACCTGCACGAATTCATCGTCACGGATCAGGGAACCGCGCTGCACACGGCATACGAGTCACGCCCGAGGTTCGGCCGCGCGCCACTGCTGATCGGGCACGCTCAAGAGGTGGACATAGCCACCAACCAGCTGCTCTTCGACTGGTCGAGCTATCCCGAGGTGTCACCCAAGCTCGCCTACGTTGGCAACCAACCGGGCTTTGACGACTACTTTCACATCAACTCGATCGACCTGTGGCCGGGGTCGGGACGTGACCTCCTGGTCTCCTCTCGCAACACCAGCACGGTGTACCTGATCGACCGTAGGACCTCGACGATACGCTGGCGGCTCGGTGGCAAGCGCAGCGATTTTGCGCTTGGGCCGGATGCCCAGTTTTACTTTCAGCATGACGCGCGCGCGCTTCCAGATGGCTCCGGGGTCAGCCTGTTCGACGACGCCAGCCATCCGTCACCTGAGACATTCGCCTCCGGCAAGGTGCTCGCGCTCAACCAGCGCTCACGCACGGCAACGCTGCGTCGGCGCTTCGTCCACAGCGACGCGATGTTCGTGACCCCCAGCCAGGGCAACCTCCAGGTCCTGCCCAACGGCGGTCATGTCGTCGGTTGGGGCTACGTCCCCTTCTTCAGCGCCTACGCGCCATCGGCTGAGTTCGAGCCTCCGATGATCCTCGATGGACGCTTCCCCAACGGCGCCGCGAGCTACCGGACATTCCTGTTTGACTGGCTGGGCACCCCTTCGGTCGACGACCTTCGTGTCGTCGTGCAGCACACGATCGCGCCGGGACGCGTGCGCGTCTTTGTGAGCTGGAACGGCGCCACGGAGGTGGCCACCTGGCAACTCAACGCCGGGAGGGATACGAGCTCGCTGCTGCCGCAGGGCCGGTTCCCGAAGCAGGGTTTTGAGACCGTATTTGACGTCGTCGCCGAGCGAGCCAGCCACTTTCAGGTAGTCGCCCTCGACAAGAGCGGATCAGAGCTCGGCCGCAGCGTGGCGGTGACGCTCGAGTGAGATCCCGTGCCCGTCAGCGGACGCACCCCTTCAGTGCACCCTGAAACACCCGGTCGCCGGAATGCTGGCGTGGCCCTTGTCGCTCACGAGCAGCAGTTCCTTCTTGTTCTTAGTCCACATGTGCAGGTGGTTGCGCTCCATGGGTCCGCTGGTCGGGTACACGTTCTTGCCGCGGACCTTGTAGGTACCGGTGTCGATCGTCCCGAGCAGCCGACCATGCTTCTCCAACATCGCAAAGGAGTACCTGCCTGGAGTCTTGAAGAGGTAGCTGCCGGAGTAGCTGTAGGTGCCGATATTGGCCCAGCAGTCGTAGAGCCCAGGGTTAACCTGACCTGCGGACGTGCGCGCGGCGGGACGAGCGGCGGCCAGCGATGGCAGCAGCGCGAGCGCAGCGCTTGCAAGCCCGGGGACCAATACGGCGGCGCGAAGTGGGCGACTCATGCTTGAAAGTACTCCTGTATGGGCGTCGGTTGTCTGGCGGCTATTTAACCCAATTTTATGAGATTCT
>JAKAED010000120.1 GCA_021820105.1 Actinomycetes bacterium
ATCGCTGATTCGCCATCTTCACCACGCGCTCCTGGGGCGACGTGCGCGAGACCCACGCGGAGATCGGCACGCGGCTCGGGCGCCCGCTCGCGCGCGCCACGCAGGTGCACGGCAACAATGTGATCATCGCCGCCGCGAGCGGGAGCGAGCCGCCCGAGGCGGACGCGCTGGTGGCCGCCACCAGCGACGTTGGCGCGATGGTGATCACGGCCGACTGCCTGCCGGTCGTGGTGGCGGCGCCCGGTGCCGTGGCGGCCATTCACGCCGGCTGGCGCGGCTTGGAGGCGGGAGTGATCGCCAGCGCGGTTGCGCTGCTTCGCACGCGCGGCCACGGTGTGTTGACCGCAGCCATTGGCCCCGGCGCGGGGGTCTGCTGCTATGAGGTCAGCGATGAGTTGCACCGCCGCTTCAAAGCCCACTCGCAGGACTTCCACCGGGGCCGGAACCTCGACCTGAAGGCGATTGCTCGCACGCAGCTGATGGAGGCCGGAGTGGCACGCATCCACGACTGCGGGATCTGCACGATCTGCAGCGACCCCGAACTCCTCTTCTCGCACCGTCGTGACGGCGCGCAGACCGGCCGTCAGGCGGCCATCGCATGGTTGAGCTGATCCAGGGTCTGCGGCCCGCCGACGTGCGCGCGAACCTCGAGCGCGTGCAAGCACGCTTGCAGGAGGCTGGGCGCCGGCCCGGGGAGGTTCAGATCCTCGCTGCCGTCAAGTACCTGCCGCTGGATCAGCTCGATGCATTGGCGCAGGCCGGCGTCACGCTCGTCGGGGAGAACCGTGCGCAGGATCTAGTGGCCAAGGCCGAGGCACATCCGGAGTTCATCTGGGACTTCATCGGGACGCTGCAGAGCCGCAAGGTGCCCCTGCTCCTGCCGCACGTGCGCTACATCCACTCGGTCGCCACCGACTCTGCGCTCGCCCAGCTTGCAAGGCACGGCACACCGCAGACACAGGTGCTCGTCGAGGTCAACGTCTCAGGGGATCCGAGCAAGAGCGGTGTCCGACCGCAAGATCTGTCCGGCTTTCTCGACCGCTGTCCGGTGACCGTCGTGGGCCTGATGACGATGCCGCCACTGGTGGGGGACCCCGAGCAGAACCGGGCCCACTTCGCTGCCCTGCGCGAGCTCGCGATCGCCCATGGTCTACGCGAGCTCTCCATGGGTACAAGCCAGGATTTCGGTGTCGCCGCCGAGGAGGGAGCGACCATCATCAGGCTAGGCTCATTGCTCTATGAGCGCCACACGGCATAATCACGCCTGCGCCGCTTAGCAGGGAAATCGGACGTCAACCAGAACCCAGCATCGATATGGCATTTCGCGACACATGGCATAGAACCCTCGTTTACTTCGGCTTGGCCGAGGATGAGGAGTACGACGAGGAGTTCGAGCCCTACTCGGAACCGGAGGCCCAGATGCAGGACAGCTACCGGGATCGCCCGACGGTGCGACGCCTTGACACACCTCGCAGCCGCCGCCGGCGCGACGAATTCGACGACATCTTTGGCGATGAGCCGGAGGAGCGTCGCACCACGACGATGCTGCGACCTGTCGCCAGCCGTCCAGGACGTGGCGGCGGTGGGGATGTTCGTGTGCACTTCGTCGCTCCCAAGAACTTCAACGACGCGCAGGACGTCGCCGACCGCTTCAAGGACGCGATTCCCGTGATCCTGAACCTCCAGGGAGCCGACTCCGACCTGTCAAAGCGGTTGATCGACTTTGCCAGCGGACTCACCTATGCGCTCGACGGAGGCATGCAGCGGATCGCCGACAAGGTCTTTCTGCTCACGCCGCAGAACGTCGAGGTGTCCGCGGAGGAGCGGGCGCGTTTGATTGAGAAGGGCTTCTTCAATCAGTCCTGACCGTTTCAGCCGCGTTGCCGGCCCGCTGGCCGGCCAACGCGGGGCTACGCTTGCTCGACGATGAAAGTTGGACTGATCGGCTCAGGCAACATGGCGCGAGCTCTGGCCCGCGGCTGGGGTGAGCCCGTGTTTTGCACGGACAGCGGCTCCGGCCGCGCCCAGGCACTGGTTGACGAGCTTGGCGGCGAGCGCGTCGAGAGCAACCGCGAACTGGCTGAGCGGGTCGACCTGGTGGTGCTCTGCCACAAGCCCTACCAGCTGGAGACCGTCGCCGGGGAGATCGCCGGCTCGGTCAAGGCGGTCGCAAGCGTGCTGGGAGGCGTCGACACGCGCACTCTGGAGGGCCACTTCAGACACACCGCTGTGCTTGCGCTGATGCCCAACACCCCCGTCGAGATCAGGCAGGGCGTGGTTGTGCACGCCAAACCGGAACACCGCTCATTTCCAATCGACCCGGAGCTGGAGGCGGAGGTGCTTGAGCTGTTCGGCAGACTCGGCAGGGTGGTGAGCGTGCCGGAGCGGTTGATGGGGGCGGCCACCGCCATCAGCGGTGTCGGCCCCGCCTATCAGGCGCTGCTGGCCGAGGCACAGGTGGACGCAGGCGTGCGGCGAGGGCTCGGTGCACAGGTCGCCTCGGAGCTGGTGACCGCGACGATGAGTGGGACCGCAGCGCTGATCGAGGCGCGCGCCCACGACACGCTCGCGGTGCGGCGCGAGGTGACGTCGCCCGGGGGATCCACCGCCAGAGGCCTTGATGCGCTTGAGCGGGCAGGTCTGCGCGCAGCCTTCCAGGATGCGATGGACGCCGTGGTGCAGAACCCGGTGGGGCGGTAATGATGCTGCTGACGGCCAGCGTCCGCAGTGACATAGGTTCCTATGTCAACGACCTGTTCGGCGTCTACATCGCGCTGATCCTGATCTACATCCTGACCAACCTGGTGTTCGCCTTCGGCCTGCGGCCCGGTTACTCCCGCGCGATGGACGTGGTCCTGACCTTCCTGCGTGACGTGTGCGAGCCGTACCTGCGGATCTTCCGCCGCCTGATCCCTGGAATCGGGATGATGGATTTCAGCCCGATCATCGCGCTGATCGTGCTTGGGATCGTGCGCACGATCGTGGTCAGCGCGATTGGTACCTGAGGCCGCCAGGCGTGGCGCCGGCCTGCGCGCGGCCGGTGTGGGCGCGGCTGTGATCGCGGCCGACCAGCTGACCAAGCACACGATCGGCACCGGGATCGCGCCAGGGCAGGTGCGCCACCTGATCCCGGGTCTGAGCCTCGTCTACGAGCGCAACACCGGTGTGGCCTTCAGCTTCTTCGCCGGCAGCGGCGCCCTGGTCTATGTGATCACGGCGGCGGTCGTGATCGCGCTGATCATCTACATGCGCAGGCGCCCGGACAACCGGCTGCTGTGGCTGCCAACGGGCATGCTCATCGGAGGGGCGATCGGAAACCTGATCGATCGGATCACGCTCGGTTCGGTGATCGACTTCATCAAGCTCCCTCACTGGCCTGCCTTCAACATCGCCGATACGTGCATCACCTTCGGCGTGATCATCCTCGTGCTGGTGATCGAGCGCGGAGCCCAGCGTGGCTGAGCTCGAGTGGGAGGGCACGGTGCCGGCCGCTGCCGCCGGGCAGCGCCTTGACCAGTTCCTGGCGGAACCGTGTGGCTCCAGAGCCCGCGCCGCGCGCCTGATCGAGGCGGGCCTTGTGGAGGTGGACGGCCAGCCCGTGCGCAAGCGCCACCAGGTGTCGGCGGGTGAGCGGGTGCTCGTCACCCGAGAGACGTTTGGTCCGGCGCCGGCCAGCGGGCCGGAGCCGGCAGCATTCACGATCGTGCACGAGGATGAGGCGCTGCTGATCGTCGACAAGCCGGCCGGCGTGGTCGTCCATCCGGCGCGGGGACATGAGCAGGGAACGCTCGCGCAGGCGCTGTCAGATCGCGCGGTCGGCGGTGAGGATCCCTATCGCGCGGGGATCGTGCACCGGTTGGATCGCGACACCTCCGGCCTGCTGGTGGTTGCCAAGAGCGATGCGGTGCACAGGGAACTGAAGGACCTGTTGCAGCGGCGCGAGTTGCGGCGGGAGTACCTGACGCTGGTCGATGGCATCCCGCCAGCGCGCAGCGGCACAATCGACGCTCCGATCGGCCGCGACCGGCGCGACCGGTTGCTGCACTCGGTCGATACGGACACGCCACGGGAGGCGCGCACGCACTTTGAGCTGCTCGAACCACTCCGTCACGAGACGCTGCTGCGCGTCTCCCTGGAGACCGGAAGAACCCATCAGATCCGCGTCCATATGCACGCCATCGGGCATCCGGTGCTTGGGGACCGTGCGTACGGCGGGCCGGTGCGCTTCGGTCTGCAGCGCCAGTTCCTGCACGCTCAGCGGCTCGTGTTCGTGCATCCGCTGACCGGTGAGGAGCTCGATGTGAGCTCCGAGCTGCCGGCGGATCTGGCGGCTGCGCTCGATCTCGCCCGCGCGCAGGGCTCCTGAACTACACTTGTCGCGTTTTCCGTACCCGACCCTCCGCAGGAGGCCGGGTCGCGCCCTGCTCCGGACCAATCCGGAGTCGCGACCTGATCACGGCCGGCGGGGGAGTTTTAACAATTTCAGTCAAGGGAGTTTCAAGTGGCTCAGGTTGGCATCAAGGAGCTGCTGGAGGCCGGCGTGCATTTCGGCCACCAGACGCGGCGCTGGAACCCGAAGATGCGACGGTTCATCTTCGGCGAGCGCGATGGCATCTACATCATCGACCTGCAGCAGACCGATGAGCTGTTGCGGGAGGCGCAGAAGTTCGCCTCCGACATCGCCAGGCGTGGCGGTACGGTGATGTTCGTCGGCACCAAGAAGCAGGCACGCGATGCGATCAAGGAGACCGCGGAGGCAGCGGGCATGCCCTACGTCAACCACCGTTGGCTCGGCGGGCTGCTCACCAACTTCCAGACGATCTCAGGCCGCATCAAGCGCCTGCATGACCTTGAGCGCTACGAGGCAGAGGGGCAGCTGCAGCTGCTGCCGACGCGTGAGCGGATGGCGGCACTCGCCGACCTGGAGAAGTTGCGCGCGAACCTCGGCGGCGTCAAGAACATGCAGCGCCAGCCGGATGCGGTGTTCGTGATCGACCTCAAGACGGAGGCGATCGCCGTCAAGGAGGCGCAGCGGCTGCGGATTCCGATCATCGGCCTGGTGGACACCAACTGCGACCCTGAGGGCATTGACTTCGTGATCCCCGGCAATGACGACGCGATCCGTTCGTGCGCGGCGGTCACCAGGGCAATCGGCGATGTCGTGGCTGAGGCACACGGCGTCTTCCGGGCCGAGGAGGAGAAGGCAAGGCTCGAGCGTGAGCGCAAGGAGGCTGAGGAGCGCGCCCGCCGTGAGGAGGAGGAGCGCAAGCGCCGCGAGGCAGAGGAGCAGGCTCGCGCGGAGGCTGAGGCCAAGGCCCGTGCCGAGGCCGAGGCGGCCGCGGCTGCGGCGGCCGAGGCAGCTGCGGCTGCTGAGGCGGCTGCGGCAGCCCAGCAGGAGGCAACCCCCGCGGCCGAGGCCGCGGCCACGCAGGAGGCGGTCGAGCAGGCTGCCGCCGCGCCCGCATCCGCAGAGCCCTCGGCTCCGGAGGCACCGGCTGAGCAGCCGGCCGTCCAGGAAGCCCAAACCGAGTCCCCCGTTGAGGCCCAGCCTGCCGCCGATGAGCCGCAGGCCGCGGCTGAATCGGCAACGTCTGAGACCTCCAAGGAGAACTAGACAAGATGAGCGCTATCACAGCGTCTGACGTGAAGGCCCTGCGCGACCGCACCGGCGCAGGCATGATGGCCTGCAAGAACGCGCTGGCCGAATCAGGCGGCGACCTTGAACAGGCCGTCGAGCTGCTGCGTGCGCGCGGCGAGGCGCAGGCGGCGAAGCGTGCCGGCAACGAGGCCACTGAGGGCACCGTGCAGGCATACATCCACTCGAACGGGAAGATCGGCGTCCTTGTGGAGGTTGACTGCGAGACGGACTTCGTCGCCCGCAACGACGCGTTTGTCGCGTTCGCGAAGGATCTGGCGCTGCACATTGCCGCGTCTCCGTCGACGCTGGCGGTGACTGAGGACGGTGTGCCGAGTGAGGACCGCGACCGCGAGATCCGGATCGCCACCGAACAGGCGGCCGATCGCCCGGAGAACGTGCGCGAGCGGATCGTCCAGGGCAAGGTCGACAAGTGGCTTGACGAGGTTGTGCTGCTGCGCCAGGAGCACGTCAAGTACGAGGGTCAGAAGATCGAGGACCTGCGGGCGAAGCTCGCCTCAGATACGGGTGAGAACGTTGTCATCCGTCGCTTCACGCGTTTCGCGGTCGGCGAATAGGATTCGAACCGGCACGTGAGCAGCACGCAGAGCATCGATACGGCACCCGCCTACGGGCGGGTGCTGCTTAAGCTGTCCGGTGAGGCCCTGATGGGCGACCGCGACTACGGAACCGATCCCGAGCGCGTGCATGCCATCGCGCATGAGATCGCGGCGGTACATCGCCGTGGCGTGCAGGTGGCGGTGGTGGTCGGCGGCGGCAATATCTATCGTGGCCTTGCCGCCGCGGCGCGGGGGATGGACCGTGCAACCGGCGACTACATGGGGATGCTGGCGACCGTGCTGAACGCGCTGGCGCTCCAGGACGCGCTCGAGAAGAGCGAGGTCCCGACCCGTGTGCAGTCGGCGATCACCATCTCCGAGGTGGCCGAGGCCTACATTCGCCGGCGGGCGATCCGCCACCTGGAGAAGGGACGCGTGGTGATCTTCGCCGCGGGCACTGGCAATCCGTTCTTCACAACGGATACCGCTGCCGCGCTGAGGGCTGCCGAGGTGCATGCCGAGGTCATCCTGATGGCGAAGAACAAGATCGAGGGCGTGTACTCCGCTGATCCGGCCAAGGATCCAAATGCGAGGTTCATCCCGGAGCTCACGCACAAGGAGGCTCTGACCCAGGGCCTGCAGGTGATGGACTCCACCGCCTTTGCTCTCTGCATGGACAACAACCTGCCGATCGTGGTCTTCAACATGGCGGACGGCAGCAACATCAACCGGATAGTGTCCGGTGAACGGGTGGGGACACTGGTGAAGACATGAGCGACGACGATCTGGTTTCTGGCCTTCTGGATGATGCGCGGGAGCGCATGCACAAATGCGTGGAGTCGACGCGCCATGAGTTCGGTTCGGTGCGTACGGGGCGCGCCAGCCCGGCACTGCTTGATCGGATCAGCGTTGATTACTACGGTGCGGTGACACCGCTCAAACAGCTCGCGACGATCAGCGCGCCCGAGGCACGGATGCTCACGATCCAGCCCTACGACAAGAGCTCGATCAAAGCTATTGAGAAGGCGATCATGGAGTCGGACATCGGTCTCACTCCGTCCAATGACGGCTCGATCATCAGACTCGTGCTGCCGGAGCTGACCGAGGAGCGCCGTCGGGAGCTGGTCAAGGTCGTCAGTGGTATCGCGGAGGAGGGCCGGGTGGCGATCCGCAACGTTCGCCGCGACGTGATGAAGGACCTGCGTGAGCTCAAGGAGGACGGCGAGATCGGGGCCGACGACGAGCACCGTGCCGAGGGTGAGCTGCAGAAGGTCACGGACACCCGTGTCTCCGAGCTTGACGACTTGCTGAAGCTCAAGGAAGACGAGATCCTCGAGGTCTGACGTGGCCCAGGGCGCTGCGGCAGAACCGGGCGCCGAGAGCCCACGGTACGTCGCGATCATCACCGATGGCAACGGCCGGTGGGCCAGGCAGCGCGGGTTGCCGGCGATCCGCGGCCACGAGGCGGGCGCGGACGTGGTCAAGGCGCGGCTGCGCGACGCCGTCGGTTTCGGCATCAGAGAACTGACCGTCTACTCCTTCTCCACCGAGAACTGGAGCAGGTCCAAGGCTGAGGTCTCCGGGCTGATGCGAATGTTCGTGCGACGAATTGATGCCGAGACCCCGGAGCTGAAAGCTGAGGGAGTGCGCATGCGCTTCATCGGCCGGCGCTCGGAGCCGGTGTCGCAGCGGCTGATCGAGAAGATGCAGTGGGCTGAGGCGGAGACGGCGGAGAATGACCGGATCACGCTGTTTGTGGCCTTCAACTATGGCGGCCGGGCAGAGATCCTCGATGCGGCACGCAGCTTCAACGGTGGCGACGAGGCTGAATTCCGCCGCCATCTCTATGCCCCGGATATGCATGATCCCGACCTGATCATTCGCACCAGTGGCGAGCAGCGCGTGTCCAACTTTCTCACCTGGCAGTCCGCGTACTCTGAGTTCGTCTTCAGGGATGAGCTCTGGCCCGATTTCACGCGTGAGGCCTTCGCCGAGAGCCTTGAGGAGTTCGCATCCAGGCAGCGCCGCTTTGGGGGACGCTGATGCCCCAGCCGCGCAGCTCCCGAGCGAGCAGCAGGCCGCGCCGGCGCTCTGACCTTGCGGCAAGAGTGCTGGTGGCCGTGCCGGCCGCGATCGCAGCGATCATCTTCGTGAACATCGGCGGGATCGGTTGGATGCTCGTCATGGCGGTGCTCGCATGCGCGAGTCTGAGCGAGCTGTACCGGATGCTTGGTGACTGGCGGCCGGTTTCGGTCGTTGGCTTTGTCGTCGCCGTTGGCATGTGCTTCGCGGCGCTGTACGGGAACATCACCGATGTTGTGGGCGCCGGGCTGGCGTCGCTGCCGCTGGTGTTCCTCGCGATTCTCGCGCGCGGTAATACGGCTGGCGCCAGCGCCACGATCGCCTCCACGCTGCTGGGCGTGCTCTGGATCGGATTGCCGTTCGCCTGCGCCGTGCTTTTGCGGGAGTTGCCGCACGGCAAGAGCCTCGTGATCGATGTGATGGTCGGAACGTTCCTGGGCGACACCGGCGCATACCTGGGCGGAAGACTGTTCGGACGTCACCCGCTGGCGCCCGCCATCTCACCTAAGAAGACGATCGAGGGACTCGCCACCGGCGCGCTTGCCGCCATCGTCTCAGTCGTGGTTGCGAGCCTCTATCAGGAGACCTGGTTTCCGCTCGGCACCGCGCTGCTGCTTGGCATCGTGATCGCGATCCTCGCGCCCATCGGGGACCTGTTCGAGTCGCTGATCAAGCGCGATGTCGGCGCCAAGGATGCGGGCGCGATGTTCGGCGCCCATGGCGGTGCCCTGGACCGGCTGGATGCGATCCTCTTCACGATCGTGGCCGGATACTTCGTCGCCATCAACGTACCCGGACTGCACTGAGGAAGGCACTGATGCCAAGGAGAGTGGTGATACTCGGCTGTACCGGCTCGATCGGCCGGCAGGCGCTTGATGTGGTTCAGCGCAGCGGCGGAGAGCTCGAGCTGGTCGGAATCAGTGCGGGCCGCGACTGGCAGCAGTTGCTGGAGCAGGCCCAGCAGTTCGGCGTTGACCGGATCGCTCTGGCCGACCCGGACGCGGCGGCCCGCGCCTCAGAGGCCTGGACCGCCGGCACCGTGCTCTCGGGTCCGGAGGGGCTGGTGGCGCTCGTCACGGAGGGTGATTGCGATCTGGTGCTCAATGCCATTGTCGGCGCCGCCGGCCTGCTCGCGACCGTGGCGACGCTTGGTGAGGGCATCGACCTGGCGCTTGCCAACAAGGAGTCGCTGGTCGTCGGTGGCGAACTTGTCAATCAGCTGGCGGAGGCGACCGGCGCACAGATTCTGCCGGTTGATTCCGAGCACTCCGCCCTGCATCAGCTGCTCGCGGGGGAGGGAGCGGGAACCGTCGACCGGCTCCTGTTGACGGCATCTGGGGGACCCTTCCGCGGCCACACTGCGCAGCAGCTGGCAGATGTGAGTGCGGAGCAGGCCCTGGCTCATCCCACCTGGTCGATGGGCGGCAAGATCTCGATCGACTCTGCCACCCTGATGAACAAGGGGCTGGAGGTGATCGAGGCGCACCATCTGTTCGGCGTGCCCTACGAGCAGATCGACGTCGTTGTGCACCCCCAGTCGATCATTCACGCCCTGATCCAGCTCTGCGATGGCGCCACGCTCGCGCACCTGGGCTATCCCGACATGCGCGTGCCGATCGCATACGCGCTGCATCATCCGGCGCGCACCGAGGTGCCGGTGCCGGCGCTTGATCTGGTGTCGGTCGGAGCGCTGACGTTCGAGCCGCCGGACGTTGAGACGTTTCCGTGTCTGCGGTTGGCGCGTGAGGCGGGGATCGCCGGCGGTACCGCTCCGTGCATCCTGAATGCGGCGAATGAGGTTGCCGTGCATGCCTTCCTGGAAGGGCGCCTGCAGTTCATCGGAATCGCGGCTGTGATCGAGCAGACGCTCTCCAAACTGCCCGCGCAGACCGTGCATTCCTTTGAGTCGCTGCTGGCCGCCGATGCGGACGCCCGAAGAGTTGCATCAGAGTTGATCGAAGCTTGAGCTCCGGTTTGCCACACTGAGCGTCAGATGTCGTACGTCCTCGCCTTCCTCGGCTTTGCCCTGCTCATCATCCTGCATGAGGGCGGGCACTTCGCGGCTGCCAAGGCGGTCGGCATGAGGGTCGAGCGTTTTTCGTTGTTCTTCGGGCCGATGCTGTTCAGGCGCCGGATCGGCGAGACGGAGTACGGCATCGGCGTGGTGCCACTCGGTGGTTACGTGAAGATCACCGGCATGAGCTCAGCCGAGACGTTTCCGACCGCGGAAATCGCCGCGCGGGCCTACGTGAACCAGCCGGTCTGGAAGCGGATCGTCGTGATTGCCGCAGGACCCGCGGCCAATCTGCTGGTGGCGTTCGTGCTCGCCTGGGTGTTCTTCATCGGCAGCCAGACGCACGCCGTCACCAATGCGCAGGGCCAGACGATCCCGACGAGCACGGTCGCCGCCGTGGAGACCGGCACGGCCGCGCAGGGCCTGCTGCAGGTCGGCGATCAGATCGTCTCGATCGACGGCGTGCGTGGCAATCCCACCCGCCTGCATCAGCAGATCACGACGCACACCTGCGCCGGCGGCTCACACGTGAACGGCTGTCGTGCCACAACCCCCGCCACGATCGTGGTCCGCCGCGCCGGCAGACTAGTCACGCTGCATATCAGGCCGCGCTGGAGCACGGTCAACCACGAGATGCTGATCGGATTCGGCTTTGCCGATAAGACGGCGCCCAATGGCGTGCTGTATTCGGCGGGTCAGAGCGCCGCTGGACTGTGGCGCGTCACCAAGGCGACCGTCTCAGACATCGTTCAGATCTTCAAACCTCGGCAGCGGCGCCAGCTGCACAGCATCGTCGGCGCCTACGCGATCACGCAGCAGGACATAGCCAGCGGCTGGACCACCGGCGTCGAGATCATGGCGTTGATCTCGCTCTCGCTGGCGATCATCAACCTGTTTCCCTTCCTGCCGCTTGATGGAGGCCACATCTTCTGGGCGCTGGCCGAGCTGATCAGGGGTCGTAAGGTGCCGCTGCGCGTAATGGAACGCGCGAGCTTTGTGGGGATCGCGCTGATCGCCATCCTGCTCGTGATCGGGCTCAGCAACGACATCTCGTCGATCACAGGCAAGGGCTTCGGTCAGTGATCCTGGGGCTGGGCGGCGCCCGCGTGCAGGGCTTCCACCAGCACCTCCAGCGGATGCCTGACGGCGAGCGGGTGCCCCAGCTCGCGAAGACCGCGGCTCAGCGCTTCGATGCACGCGTGATCCGCGCTGACGACGAGCTCGGCACCGCTGTCCAACACGGCCTGAGCCTGTCGTCTGGCCAGTGCTGACGCAGCGCCGGGCTGCGTCAGGCGGTAGGCGCCAGGGGCTCCGCAGCAGGCACCGGCCGTCGGCGAGAGTTCAACGATCTCAACGCCCGGGATAAGGCCGAGGAGTTCCCGCGGCGGGCCTGTCACGCCCTGGACATGGCGCAGCTGGCAGGCATCGTGGTAGGCGACGCGGATCCGCAGTGGCGCAAGCGTCGAGCGCAGCGGGGCCTGTCTGAGCAGCTCGTGAACATCCAGGACCAGGGCGCTGAAGGCGCGGCTCTCAGGGGTACCGAGCAGGCGGCCGTATGCCTTGAGCGCGCCGCCGCAGTTGCCGCTGGTGGTGATCACGTGATCAACGCCGCCGATCGCGGCAAAGGCCTCGATCGTGGCCTGCGCGTGCTGCATGCCGCGCCGCCGATCGCCGTTGATGAAGTCGGGGGCGCCGCAGCAATCGGGCAGTTTGGGGGCAATCACCTCGTAGCCCTCGGCAGTGAGCAGCTTGAGTGCCGCCTCGTG